>CAZZFP010000109.1:0-1529 GCA_964653575.1 uncultured Lachnospiraceae bacterium | reverse complement strand
CACGAAGGAAGGATGTTCTATGTTAACCGAACCTCAAGAAAGCTGGCTGAGGCGACGGACATACGTATATTCGGACTCCGTTCGTGGCTTGAAGAGATCTACAAAAAAGCGGAAGAGGCGTATACCGCACACAAAAGTAAGGCGGAAAAAAATTATGTTTATGCCAAGGTCGTTGATCTGATACTTACTTTTGTACGGAATGCGTTAGCTTACGCATATTTAGTCGGACTTGTCCTTCAAAATGGGATCAGCGTAGCGGAATTTTTACTTTATTTCAGCGCAGTGGAAGGCTTCGCGTCCTGGGTAACGGGAATTTTGGGAGATCTCAACACCTTGCACAAGCAATCTCTTGAGCTTTGCTCGGTGCGCGGATTTATTGAATTCGAAGAGCCCTTCAAATTTGAGGACGGCGAGCCTTTGGAAACGAATGCCGATATACCGTATGAGATAAGGCTTGAGAATGTATCTTTCCGTTATCCGAATGCAGATAAAGACACAATTACAAACATAAATCTCTCGCTCCGTCCCGGGGAAAAGCTGGCGGTGGTCGGACTCAACGGTGCGGGTAAAACTACACTTATAAAGCTCATATGCGGTTTTCTTGATCCTACCGAGGGGCGAGTACTCCTCAATGGAAAGGATATAAGAGATTACAACAGACGAGATTACTACAAAATGTTTTCGGCAGTATTTCAAAATTTCTCGCTCCTTGCAGGCACTATCGCTGCAAATGTTGCACAGGATGACGTTGATATTGATATGGAACGGGTAAAGGAATGTGTCGAAAAAGCAGGTCTGCGTAAAAAAATCGAGTCACTGAAGGACGGGTATGAGACTAAGCTCAACCGCGAGGTATTCGAAGACGCGATACTTCTTTCGGGTGGAGAGACACAACGCCTTATGCTTGCCCGTGCGCTTTACAAGGACGCTCCGCTTGTTATTTTGGACGAGCCGACGGCGGCACTTGACCCCATAGCGGAGTCCGAAATGTATCAAAAATACAACGAAATGACAAGCGGAAAATCCTCCGTTTACATTTCTCACAGGCTTGCCTCGACGCGCTTTTGCGACCGCATCATTATGATTTCGGACGGCGTTATCAGCGAGGAAGGAACTCACGATGAGCTTTTGGCGGCGGGCGGCAAATATGCCGAGCTGTTTGAGGTTCAAAGAAAGTATTATAAGGCAGGAGGGGAAGAAAATGAAGAGATCATCTGACAAATCGTCTGCGGCAAATGCTATTCAGCTCAATAACAGAGCACTAAAGCTTTTATATCAACATTATCCACAGATGATCATATCCCACTTGGTCAACGTCATTTGGAGCGCCTTGACTCCTTACGTGGGAATATACCTCTCCGCTTTGATTATCGACGAGCTGATCGGATCGAGAGATGCCGATCGGTTGCAAATATTGGTGATCATTTCCCTGATTTGTGCCGCCGTGATAGCACTCGTATCTGCACTCTTGAATAAATGGAAGGAAACTCAAGATGCGGGGACGTGGATAAAGATCGAAAACATACTGT
>CAZZFP010000108.1:0-1745 GCA_964653575.1 uncultured Lachnospiraceae bacterium | reverse complement strand
ATCACGTTAACGATAACGGATTTCGACACACGGACGAACGAAGGCGGCATACTTTCCTCCAGCTCAAAAAGCTTGTGTGGTGCGGTATACATTCTGTCAGCAGTATGGGCAAATACCTTTCCCGCCGAGCTTTCAAAAAACAGGATGTCGTTTTTGCTCACAAGATATTCCGTGCCGTCTATGTAGAGTGCCATTTCGTTACCGCATCGAAGCGCTGCTTCAATATTCGACCTGATATGCTTTATACGGTCATTGTTCTCGCGACATCTTATTACTATTTCGTCTTCAGCGATGTCGGATATCTCGGTGCGTATCTTCAAAGCGTCATCTCCCTTCCGTCTTAAATTTTGCGATTTTCTCTTTTGCCTACGAAAAAATTATAGCACTTTGAGTGAAAAATGTAAATACTTTTTTCGCAAGCGGAAGATTTTCGGGTGCAAGTGGTAGTTGAAACTAAAAAACGTACAAAAATTTTAAAATAAAAGCCCGTGCGTCGTTTAGATGCCGACACGGGATAAAAAGAGAATTATTGTCAAAATGCGGGACCTTCTCATCAAAAGAAGATCCCGCGTTTTTAATATCGTCTAAATATCATTTAAATATCATTTGATCACAAGCGCCGACTCTCGGCAATCGATCTCCAAGATCGTTTCGGGTTGGATATTTCCGCCGATAATAGCGCGTGCGAGCAAAGTCTCGACCTTTGATTGGATAAAACGCTTCAAAGGTCTTGCTCCGTAAGACGGGTCATACGCGGAGTCGATAACGAACTGCTTTGCACTGTCGCTCAATTTGACAGTGACCTGCTTATCCTTCAATCTCTTGTTCAAGTCGGAGATCAAAAGATCAAGAATTCCGTCAATGTTCTCCTTGGTAAGCGGCTTATAGAACACGATCTCATCCAATCTGTTCAAGAATTCCGGGCGGAAGCTGCGTTTGAGCAATTCCGATACCGTCTGTCTTGCCTCGTCATTTATTTCGCCGCTCTCGTTGATACCGTCAAGTATGGCACTCGAGCCGAGGTTTGAAGTCAATATAATGACGGTATTTTTGAAATCCACCGTCCTGCCCTGGCTATCCGTAATCCTTCCGTCATCAAGAACTTGAAGCAAAACGTTGAAAACATCGGGATGTGCCTTTTCTATCTCGTCAAAGAGCACGACAGCATAGGGCTTTCTGCGTACCGCCTCGGTAAGCTGTCCGCCCTCGTCGTAGCCGACGTATCCGGGAGGCGCTCCGATAAGTCTGGATACCGAATATTTTTCCATATATTCGCTCATATCGATACGTATCATACTCTTTTCGTCGTCAAACAATGCCTCGGCAAGTGCCTTTGCAAGCTCGGTCTTTCCGACACCGGTAGGCCCCAAGAAAAGGAAGGAACCGATAGGACGCCGCGGGTCCTTTATACCGGCACGGGAACGCAGAATAGCCTCGCTGACCTTCAGCACAGCTTCATCCTGTCCGATAACACGTCGATGGAGTATATCTTCAAGCCCGAGCAGCTTTTCCCTCTCGCTTTCCATGATCTTCGATACGGGAATTCCCGTCCACCTTGCAACGATCTTACAGATCTCTTCCTCGCTTACGTTATCACGAAGCAAAAGGGTATTTTGCTTTCCCTCCGAGGCTTTCGCTTCCTCGGCTTCAAGTTCCTTCTTTAAAGCGGGAAGCTTACCGTACTGAAGCTCTGCCGCTTTGGCAAGATCATAATTGCTTTGAGCGCGTTCGATCTCCGCGTTGGT
>CAZZFP010000107.1:0-1754 GCA_964653575.1 uncultured Lachnospiraceae bacterium | reverse complement strand
ATGATATCCGCCCCTCCCCGGGCAAGCGGTAAATTATCGCTTATCCCGCAGGCTCATATAAAATATGCGAAACTTTCTCAAACAAGTTGACAATTCTCCGAAAATGTGCTATATTTTAAACAGCCAGACCCCCGAAACTCAAAAAGGAGCTAAGATTTATGAAAAAACACGTACTTGTCCTCTTCTTCGACCAATTTCGATACGACGGTATAGGTGCAAACGGAAATCCTTACATACAGACCCCCGCGCTTGATGCGCTTGCGGCTGACTCTATCAAATTCGACAGATGCTTCACCCCGTCTCCTGTCTGCGTTCCCGCACGCCTCTCTATGCTCGCGGGACAATATCCCGCAAGAACCGGCAACGCAAACAACAATCCAAAGCTTCAATATGAGGGAGAAGGCTTTTATGCGACTATGACGCGTAACGGATATGAGTCCTGCGGCGTCGGAAAAATGCACTACGTTTGGGATACGCTCGGAAATATAGGATTTAAAAGGCGCTATGTCCAAGAGGCACAGCAAAATGACGATTATTTCAAGTTTATCAAAAATTCACCGTACAGCCACGTTTGCGATTACATAGGACAACGAGGCGATATGTACTACGTTCCGCAGATAAATCAGTTGCCGCCAAAATATCATATGGCACAGTGGGTCGGCGATAGGAGCATTGATTTTCTTGATGAATGTGATCCCGACAAGGATAACGTGTTCCTTTTCTCGTCCTTTTTCCATCCGCATCCTCCGTTTGCTCCGCCCGCACCGTGGAACAAGCTCTACCGTGATTATAACGGGGTCGAGCCCGCAAAGGCTAAAATGCAATACGATCCTTGTGTTTTTGCGCCCTTACTCTATGACAGATTTGCGATGGATCGCCTCGGCGTCTCAGAGCTGGATCTTATGCGTCTGCGCAATTATTATTATGCTTGTATCTCGTTCGGAGATTATCAGGTCGGCAGAATAATCGCAAAGCTCAAGGAAAAGGGAATGTATGACGATACGCTCATAATTATGGCATCCGATCACGGCGAGATGCTCGGAGATTACGGAACCCTCGGAAAACGCGCTATGTTTAACGGCGCGGCGCATATTCCGTTTATGATCAAGGTGCCGGGACACGCCCCCGAAATACGAAGCGACGCTTGCTCGCTTGTTGATATTGCCCCCACCGTGCTTTCGTGGACGGGTATCGATTACGATAGGAATAAATTTGACGGCGTAGATCTGCTCTCGGATCGGCATACCGAGGTGTATTCGCAGTACGACAGCGGTATCAGCGGCGTCTACATGGTAGCCGACGAGAGGGATAAGCTTGTTTATAACGCAAAGGAGCGTATGTACTTCTATTTTAAAGATAACGATGAGAGCGAAAGTCTTTACAAAAAATATGAAAAGGACGAGCGCGTTGTCGCGCTCCGCGAAAAGCTTGACGCCTATGTCGCCTCGGATAGATGTATTCCGAACGACAAGCCGAAATATCCGTCTTTTGTACCCTTCGGCTCCACTTTGGTAGATCATCCGTTTACCTACGAGGAAGAATGCTCGTATATACCCGCGCCGTATAAGATAAATCGCTCGAAGCCGAAGAAAAATTATTTCGATTGAGCTGTCGTACTCGGCGGGAGCAAGCACCATTTACGGGGCTTCGCCCCGGACCCCGTCCACCATTTAAGCCTAACGGCAAAAAGGTGGAGCCAAAAACTTTCAAAAAAAAGAAAATAAAGCCGGACCGTCGGGGACGCCGGTCCCTAC
>CAZZFP010000106.1:0-1995 GCA_964653575.1 uncultured Lachnospiraceae bacterium | reverse complement strand
GCGACGATGACGATGTCTATGTCGGCATATCTGCGCAAATATTCGCTGATCTCTTTGGTGGGGCTTGCTATCGCCATATTGCAATCGACACTGTTCGGAGTAATACCTTTTTTCGGCGCGACGCCGGATATGATCTTTATGTTTGTGATCTCGATAGCCTTTCTTGACGGCTGGATACCCGGATGTATAGCCGCGATCGCGGGCGGAGCCCTGTCCGACGCACTCGGAGCCGAAGGCGCAACGGCTATGATCCTGCTCTATTTTGTCACCGTAGTTGCCGCCGTGCTTGTTACGGACGGCAGGCTTGCCAAGAATTTCCCGTCTTTTGCCATAGTCTGCGTATCGGCTTGTATGCTTAAGGCAATATACGAGGTGTTCTATGTAAGCACAACATCACTCGATTACAGCATAATAGACCTTTTCGGCAAAACTATCGTCCCCGAATTTGCCGCAACGGCTCTTTGCGCCGTACCGATATATTTTGTAACCCGAAAGATAATCAACAGCTTTTAATAATGATGCACAGATACGATGGATCATCACTAGACGATTGTAAAAGTCGGGAAATTCAATAAAATCTGCTTTTTCGGTGGCTTTGCCGACGAAAAAACACCTTAAAGGCGAGCCAAGCGAGCCCGCACGCCGAGGGAAGATTTTTAAAATTGAAAATTTTAAAAATCCGATAAGCGTGCGAGAAAAGCGCGTAGCGCGTCCCGATTGTAAAACGGAGTTTTACAATCGCCTATAGATCATCACCGAAAGGAGAAACACACCATGGATCAGAATTCAGAACCCAAGGATCTTAACAATTTCGAAACAGCCCCGAGCATTGATGCGAGCGATAATGCCGAGCGCGTTCGAGTGATCGCACAAAATTCAAAGCGGATGAAAAAGACCTTTTCCTATTTAGGCTTTGCGTTGGCGATAACTCTATGCGTAACGCTCGTGTCTCAGATATTCGTTATCGGTATAGTAAATATCATAGCTCCCGAGAGCATAGGAGAAACGTGGGTACAGCTCGCGATATCATCATTGACTATGTATGTGTTCGGAATGGGCGCGGGATATCTCTTCCTCAAGCTTACCAAAACGCAGGTCGTCGTACCCGAAAAGAAAAATTTAAAATTTACGCACTGGTTGATCGTGCTTGTGATATGCTTCGGTGCTATGTATACGGGCAACGTCATCGGCATCAGCTTCACCTCGATACTCTCACAGCTGCTCGGTTACGAGATCAAAAACTCGCTCGAAAGCGTTCTCGGAAGCGGGCTGAGCCTTGTGACTATCCTCGTATATATGGTCATCATTGCCCCAATATTGGAAGAATTATTTTTCCGAAAGGTGCTGATAGACCGTATGCTTCCTTACGGAGAAAAGGTATCGATATTCGTTTCGGCACTGCTCTTCGGACTTTTTCACGGCAACTTCAATCAATTCTTCTACGCGACGATGCTGGGTCTCATACTCGGATTTCTCTACTGTAAAACGGGAGATATAAGGCATACGATATACCTGCATATGACGATAAACTTCTTCGGAAGCATAGTCCCTACGCTTTTGACCGAGCTCATAGACCTCAGCGCAATAGAGGAGGCGCTCGAGGCGCAGGATATACAGTTGCTTTTTGACAACGCCGCGTCCCTTGCAATATATGCCGCATACTCACTGCTCATTTACGCGGTATGGATACTCGGAGTGGTATTCTTCTTCCTGTTCATCAAGAGATATACGTTCAAAAAAAGCGAGCTTTTGCTTCCCGAGGGTGCGGAGCGCATAAAGATGTACTATCTCAATCCGGGAATGATAGTGACCTTCATTTTCTGCGCGATCCTTATGATAAGTTCCCTGTTGCCGACGGCTTGATCGACGGTTCGCGAAGCGAACATCCGCCCGCCGTTGTCAACACGATATCTTTTTCGTTATTTCTTGCCGTTTAACAAGATTTTTCGCCCGGGATCTCAACGTCGCAAGCGACGTTGCCCTCCTTTCGTCGGG
>CAZZFP010000105.1:0-2010 GCA_964653575.1 uncultured Lachnospiraceae bacterium | reverse complement strand
GTGCTTTCGTCGGTTTCGGTCTCCGACACCGTGTAGCTCTTTATTATCATTACTTTCTTTATGCCGTCGAATTTGGCGGCGGGCTCTATTATAGCGGTCTTTGTCCTCGTTGCGGGATCGCTTGAGACCGATATGACCTTGCCGACGGTTATTCCCGCAGGGTATACGCTGCCGATACCGCTCGAAAGGATCAAGTCGCCTTCTTGGACCTCGGAATTTTCGGGTAGGCTTGACATAAGGCAGGTGCCGTCTGCGCGGCGGCTGTAATCTCCCTTGACTATTCCGTGATCCCCCGTACGCGCAACGTACGCGCCGACCGCAAAGGAATCTTCAACAATAGAGGTTATTTTGCACCAATTGATGCCGACCTCGGTGACACATCCCACGATCCCATCCTCGGTGATAACCGCCATATTAACAGAGACGCCGTTGATGCTCCCTCTGTCGAGCATATAGATCGTGTCGGTGTTTCCCGTTTCATAGCCTACTACGTTGGCACCGATGAGCTCGAGCTCAAGCTCCGCTTCGGATATGCCGAAATATTTTCTGAGCCATTCGTTTTCGTCCAGCGCGACCTCGGCTCGGTCAAGCTTGCTTTGCAATTCTTCAAGTTCTTGCTTAAGACTTTCGTTTTCTTCCTTTAGCTCATTGTATTGTGTGAAGTATTCGCCGAATCCGCGAAATCCCCTTGCCACAGCGTTAAAAACCACACGCACGGGGGAGGTTACGGTGAGAAATACGTTGCGAACGATACCGGTATGTCCCATAGCGGAAAGTACCGTCGGAACGATGGTAAGCACAAGAGCTACGCATATCAGTATCAGGAAAAGCTTGCTTTTTAAAAATTTCATAATGTATCCCCCTTTCGAAAGCTGTCGGGAGCGCGGCGCGCTTTTACCCTCTAATTATACCACGTAAAGGCTGTTTCTGTAAAGTAAAAAAATCAAGTATCGCCAAATATTCGAATAAATTCACATTGCCGTCAAAATAGAACGACGTCAGATCCTTATCTCGCCGCACAAATTGGTGCCGAAAAGCCGTCGGACGTCCCCGGGAGCCTTGGCGTTTCCGATCGCCCACATAAGCTTTGTGTACGCCGCCTCGGTCGTCATATCCAGCGCGCCGATGGCTCCGGCGTCGAGCGCGCGCCTTCCGACCTCGTATATGCTGAGATCGCTTATCTCGTACAGACATTGCGAGCAAACGACCACGTTTACACCGCGGTCATTCAGCATAGCGAGCCTTCCCGTAAGGTCGCGATTAATAAATTGTACCCCGCCTGCTCCGAAGGCTTCTATAACTATTCCGTTGCAGTGCATTCCGAGGAGCATATCGAATATTTTCGGATCGATACCGGGAGTCAGCTTTATAACGAATACATTGGTATCGAGCGAGTCCATAAGCTCGAAGCTTCCGCAGAGGTGCGGGAGCCCCGTCGGCAGATATTCGTTTCTGTAGGAAAGTCCCGAGGTCGAGACGGTCGCAACGTAAGGGTAATTTATGCTTTCGAAGGCATTGAAGCCTTGCGTTCTGACTTTCACGGCGCGGCATCCGAGCATTACCTTGCGGTCGAAGGCAAGATATACTCCCGCCGGTGCCGATGCGGCAACCGCAAGGGCGAGCGAAAGATTGTCGCGGGCATCCGTCAGCGGATGTGAGAGCGGCAGCTGTGAGCCTGTCAGGACGACGGGGACGGGAAGTCCTTTGAGCATAAAGCTCAGGACAGATGAGGTGTATGCCATCGTGTCGGTTCCGTGGGTTATGACTATTCCGTCAAAGCCTTCGGGGAGGCTCTCCGAGACGGCTTTTGCGATAATGCACCATTCTTCGGGTTGGATGTTGGTCGAATCGAGAAACAGAATATCACGTGCGGTTATATCGTATCTGTCTGAGGTTATTTTTGAAAGTATATTTTTGATGCTTTCGGACGGTGCATAACCGTTTTCGGTTTGCGTTGATGCAATTGTGCCGCCGGTGGCGAGAACGAGGATCTTTTTGCTTTTATTCATT
>CAZZFP010000104.1:0-2012 GCA_964653575.1 uncultured Lachnospiraceae bacterium | reverse complement strand
AACGTAGCAAAACAGAAAAAGCCGCGCGGCACACCGTCTTCCGTTTGCACTACGGAATTTAACCTTGAACTTAAATAATCGAAAACATCTCTTTCGATCTCATCTTGCTATGTTCGCACCGTACCACTTTTCAATCTGCCTGTACATCAATAACAGGTCAACAGATTACACTTTGTAGCGTCCTCGCCAAAGCCGGTTCAAAGGCGCGGCGCCTGAGCGCCTTGCTCGTTTCTTTCGTCTATTTCTTGCCGAGTAGCAAGAAATAGACAAAAAAACCTTGCCGAGTGACAAGAAATGAACGAAAAACCTTGTTAAACGACAAGAAAGTGACAATAAATCCTTGCCGAGCGGCAAGAAATGAACGAAAAAACACACGGCAAGAAACAAAAAACCTCGAAAACTTCAAAATAAAACACTTCCATTCAAAAAGCACCCTAAACCACAAACAGAAAGGCAAAAAAATGGCACTTACGTTATCTCAAAAAATAATAAAATCCCACCTCATCTCGGGAAAAATGATCCCTGGCGAGGAGATCGCGCTCAAAATCGATCAGACTCTGACTCAAGATGCTACAGGTACGATGGCTTACCTTGAATTTGAGGCGATCGGAGTAAAAAGAGTCAAGACCGAGCTGTCGGTCGCCTACATAGATCATAATACGCTTCAAACGGGCTTTGAAAACCCCGACGATCACAGATATATTCAGAGCTGCGCGAAAAAATACGGCTTGCGCTTCTCGCGCCCCGGCAACGGTATCTGCCATCAGGTGCACCTCGAACGCTTCGGCGTACCCGGTAAAACTCTCATCGGCTCAGATAGCCATACCCCCACGGGTGGCGGGATCGGAATGCTCGCTTTCGGCGCGGGCGGACTTGACGTCGCCGTGGCTATGGGCGGCGGCGCATACTATATAATTATGCCGAAAATGATAAAGGTCGAACTTACGGGCAAGCTTTCTCCGTGGGTAAGCGCCAAGGATGTCTCGCTCGAGATACTTCGTCTGCTCTCCGTAAAAGGCGGCGTGGGATACATAATCGAGTGGACAGGAGAGGGAGTTAAAACGCTTTCGGTTCCCGAGCGCGCCACGATTACGAATATGGGCACCGAGCTCGGCGCAACGACCTCTATCTTCCCGTCCGACGAGATAACGAGAGAATTTTTGAAGGCACAGGGCAGAGAGGCGGACTTCGTTGCGCTTTCGGCAGACCCCGACGCCGAATACGATAAAGTCATAAAGATAGATCTTTCGACGCTTGAGCCTCTGCTCGCTTGCCCGTCGAGCCCCGATAATATCAAAAAAGCCTCCGAGCTTTCCGATATCAAGGTAGATCAAGTCTGCATCGGCTCGTGTACCAACTCCTCGCTTCGAGATATGCTGAGAGTTGCCGCCATTCTTAAGGGCAAGCACATCTCCGACTCGGTCAGCCTTTCGATCTCGCCCGGTTCAAAACAGGTGCTTTCAATGCTCGCCGATTGCGGCGCGCTTTCGGATATGATAGCGGCAGGCGCGCGTATTCTCGAATGTGCCTGCGGTCCCTGCATAGGAATGGGCTTTTCGCCCAATTCGGCAGGCGTTTCGCTTCGTACCTTCAACCGTAACTTTGAGGGCAGAAGCGGTACTCGCGACGCACGTGTATATCTTGTTTCACCCGAGCTTGCCGCCGCGTCGGCACTTAAGGGATATATTACAGACCCGAGAAGCCTCGGTACATATCCCGAGATCGAGCTTCCCGAGCGTTTCAAGCTCGACGACAGCGCAGTGCTCCTTCCCGAGCCGGCAGAGACAGCGGACAAGATAGAAATACTCCGCGGTCCGAATATAAAACCCCTTCCGGAATTTCTCCCGATGAAGGATACCGTAAGAGCGCCTCTGACTTTGAAGGTCGGAGATAATATAACGACCGACCATATTATGCCGGCAGGCTCCAAAATACTTCCGTTCCGCTCGAACATTCCGTATCTTTCGAAATTCTGCTTCTCGGTGTGCGACGAGAGCTTTGCCGAGAGGGCG
>CAZZFP010000103.1:0-2042 GCA_964653575.1 uncultured Lachnospiraceae bacterium | reverse complement strand
TCAAGGACATTATGAGCGAGGCAAAGGTGCCGTCAGGCTTACGTTCCTCGCTTCCCGTGATATGCCTTGAGGATCGTGACGGCACCGAGACAATACTCGGCATCCCCGGGATCGCAGGCGCGGCGCGCACGGGCTTCGGAGCGGATCCGAATGAATGCCATGTGCTTATGATACGTTGTGTGCCGAAAGAAAGAGAGTAAGTGTTTTTTCCCAAAAGACGAAAGACAAACAAGGATAAAATAATAGGAAGGAAATACAGAAAAATGAATCACATTTCGCAAGACATTGAAAAGATCCTTATCAGCGGCGAGGCAATAACCGCAAGGACAAAAGAGCTTGCCGAGGAGATAATGGCAGACTACGCCGACAGCGACAGGCGTTTATTGCTTATCTCAATTCTGAAGGGCTCGGTGATGTTTACCGCGGAGCTTATGAAGCAGCTTGATATTGACTGTGACATTGATTTTATGAAGGTCTCGTCATACGGTTGCGGCACAAAAAGCACGCTTGCACTGAACGTACTGCTCGATCTGAAGCAGCAGGATCTTACAAACATCGACATATTGATCGTCGAGGACATAATAGACTCGGGCAACACGTTGAGCCATTTGACAAATATGCTCAGAGGCAGAGGCGCGAACAGCGTAAAGATCTGCACTCTGCTCGACAAGCCCTCAAGAAGGATAGTAGACCTTAAGCCGGATTACTGCGGCTTTGAGGTTCCCGACTGCTTTGTCGTCGGATACGGACTCGATTATGCGGAAAAATACCGCAATCTGCCTTACGTCGGAGTTCTCAAGCCCGAGATATATCTCGGAGAGCAGGATTGACGGCTCGGCGAAAGTTTCAAAAATAAATATATTGAATAAAATGTATAGTAAAACAGGTCGGCGGAGAGAATATTAAAGATATTACATACTTGCCTTGACCGCAGAGGAGGATGATACAACAAATGAAAAAGAAGAGTAATCTCAAGCTGGCGCTCATATATATAGTGGCAATAGCACTTATGATCGTCATTATGATGCAATTTTTCAAAGCACCCGAAACGGAAAAGACGACCTACGACGATATCGTAAGGTATTTTCTCAATGAAGAGGTCGTAAAGTTCCAGCTCGGAAACGATAACGTTCTGAAGGTCACGATAAAGGACGGCGACGCAACAAAAGAGCTTTCATATGAGCTGGCGAGCGCGTCCATATTCTACAATGACCTCGGCGAGGAAATCAAGGATCAGATTGAACGCGGAGTGCTGACCGAGGTCGAATACGAGCCCTCGGATCCCATTCAGTGGATTTCACTCCTGCCCACGATCATTATGGTCATCGTGTTCATAAGCTTCTGGATATTCATTATCAGACAGATGAACGGCGGCAAGGACGGACTCGGCAAGATGAATTCCTTCGGCAAGGCGCGTGTAAAAACGCCCACCGCCGACGGAAAGAACCGCGTAACATTCAAGGATGTTGCGGGAGCCGACGAGGAAAAGGAAGAGCTTGAAGAGATAGTGGAATTTCTCAAAGCACCCAACAAGTTTACAAAGCTCGGCGCAAGAATTCCCCACGGCGTTCTGCTCGTGGGCCCTCCCGGTACAGGTAAGACGCTTCTTGCAAAAGCGGTCGCCGGCGAGGCGGGAGTTCCCTTCTTCTCAATCTCGGGCTCGGATTTCGTCGAGATGTACGTCGGTGTCGGCGCATCCCGTGTACGCGATCTCTTTGAAACGGCGAGAAAAGCACCTGCATCGATCATTTTCATCGACGAGATCGATGCGGTCGGACGTCACAGAGGCGCAGGGCTTGGCGGCGGTCACGACGAGCGCGAGCAAACGCTCAACCAGCTGCTCGTTGAAATGGACGGCTTCGGCTCGCACGACGGAATTATCGTCATAGCGGCTACCAACCGTCCCGACATTCTCGACCCCGCACTGCTTCGTCCCGGACGTTTTGACCGCACGATAACGGTCAATTATCCCGATATTAAGGGACGTGAGGAGATACTCAAGGTACACGCGCGCAACAAGCAGATAGGCTCGGATGTTGACT
>CAZZFP010000102.1:0-2232 GCA_964653575.1 uncultured Lachnospiraceae bacterium | reverse complement strand
GAGGAGATACTCAAGGTACACGCGCGCAACAAGCAGATAGGCTCGGATGTTGACTTCAAGGAAGTCGCAAAATCCACGTCCGGCTTTACAGGTGCTGATCTTGCCAACCTTCTCAATGAGGCGGCATTGCTCGCCGCTCGCAGAGGCAAGGGCTGCATCAATATGGAAGATATCGAAGACTCATTTATCCGTGTCATCGCGGGTCCGAAGAAGAAGAGCCGCGTGATGAAGGAAAGAGAGCTCCGCAACACGGCATATCACGAGGCGGGTCACGCAATTTTGGCGCACGTGCTTCCTACGATGGATCCCGTACAGCAGATCTCGATAATACCGAGCGGAAACGCACTCGGATACACATTAAATCCCCCCACGGAGGACAAATTCAGCGTATACAAGCAGGAGCTTAAGGACAAGATCGCTATGCTCCTTGCAGGCAGAGCGGCTGAGGAGATAATCTTCGGTGACGTTTCCGGCGGTGCTTCAAATGATATTGAAAGAGCCACAGAAACGGCAAAGAAGATGGTAACGCAGCTCGGTATGTCGGATATTTTGGGTCCTGTCAAGCTCGGAAGCGGGCAGAGCGAGATATTCCTCGGACGCGAGCTTTCAACTAACCGCGACTATTCCGAAGAGGTTGCGGCAAAGATCGATGCCGAGGTACACGCACTCGTCGCCGACGGATACGCAACCGCAAAGCGTGTTCTCAACGAGAAGATCGACAAGCTTCATTTCATCGCCGAGTTCCTGCTCCGCAACGAGATAATGGACGGTGAGCAGTTCAAGCGCGCTATGGAGGAAGAGGTAACCATCGAGGAGCTCGAGGCTATGACGGAAGAGAAAAAGCGTCGTAACCGCGAGGAAAGCGAGGCGCGCGCAAAGGCAGAAGAAGCTCGCAGACGCAACAGCGAGGAAGCCGACAAGGCAGAGGCTGAGTTAAGAGAGCACGGATTCGTTCATCCCGGCGACATCGGCAAAGATACCGATAATAAGAACAACAGCAACACCGACGGTGACGGCGAGAATAAATAACAAAATCACAAGTATTCGGGCATTACCGAAGTCTTGATTTCAAAAAACTACCCGAGATCTTCCAAAAAGAAGATCTCGGGAGCCGCAAGAACTTCAAAGATAGGTATTCGGTGCCTTTCTTGAAGTTCTTGCGTTTTTTATATGGATTTGACTTTAAAATTTGCTCGTTTTTGCGACAGCGCGCAAAATCAAAAGATACAACGACACAGAAGCAAAAATTCAAAAAACAACTCTTAAGGAGGAAAGTCTGAAAAACGGATCGTTTTTCAGATTTTCCTCCGTAATTGAAAGGAATGGTCATAAAAATGTATATAGTAGATTCACACTGCGACAGCATTTGCGCAGTAGACGACGGAAAATACGGACTTGTTAACCCGTACAACTTCAGCCAAAAGCACAATCAGCTTCAATTCGTGGCAATGTACTGCTCCGATACGCCAGAAGAGTCATACAGGCGAACGGTTCGTTACATAGGACATTTTTCCGTCGCTATGGCAAACGAAAGCGACAAGATACTTCCCGTCAAGACTTACGCCGATATTGAGCGCGCTTTCGCCGAGGGCAAACACGCAGCGCTTCTTGCGATCGAGGGCGGCTCCGGCATCAAGGGCAGCCGAAAGATATTCAAGGAATTTTATAATGTCGGCGTCCGTGTTTTCGGACTTGCGTGGCTCTCAAACGATCTGGCAAAGAGCAATCGCCTTGAAGAAGGCGAGGAGGACACGGGTCTTACCGAGCTTGGCAAAACGATCATTGCCGACGGAAACGAGCTCGGTATGATATTTGACGTCTCACATCTTTCCGACAAGAGTTTTTGGGACACCGCCGAGCTTTCAAAAAAGCCTATAATCGCCTCGCATTCAAATTTTCGGACGCTTTGCGGTCACAGCCGCAACCTGACCGATGAAATGGCAAAGGAGATATTCCGTCAAGACGGAATGATAGGTCTCAATTTGTGCACGGCTTTTATTCACGAGGAAAAGTCTCAGCGCACCGTTGAGATGCTTTTCAGGCATCTTGATCATTGCCTATCCCTCGGCGGCGAGGATCACATCGGCTTCGGCGGCGATATCGACGGCATCGAGTCGTACCCGGCACCGCTGACGCAGGAGCGGTCGGTTCACGATCAGCTGATCGAGCTTATGCTCAAAGCCAATTACAGCGAGGAGCTTGTAAAAAAAGTGGCTTACGAGAACTATATGA
>CAZZFP010000101.1:0-2249 GCA_964653575.1 uncultured Lachnospiraceae bacterium | reverse complement strand
TGTTTACATAAAATCCCGTATATTCGTCGGGATCGACTCCCGCCGCGCGGAGAACATTCGGATGAGGCGTTCCGCCGGGCATAATTTCTATCCAACCGACGTGCTTGCAAACACTGCATCCCTTGCCGCCGCACACAAGGCAACCCATATCTATCTCAAATCCGGGTTCAACGAACGGGAAAAATCCGGCTCTCATACGAACGGGAACGTCCTGTCCGAAGACCTTTGAAAGTATGCTCTTTATCATTACTTTACCGGCGGTAAAGGTAAGATCCTTGTCAACGATAAGCGCTTCGTATTGGAAGAAAGCACGCTCGTGGCGCGCGTCCGTCGTTTCGTTTCTGTACACTCTTCCGGGATAAACAAATCTGTAAGGCGGCTTGTGCGTCTGCATATAGCGCACACTGTCGCCCGTCAGGTGGGGACGCAGGCAGAGCTTTTCGTTTGCCGCGCCCGAATCGTGCCCCTCGAGCCAATAGGTATCCATACTCTCTCTTGCGGGGTGGTTCGGAGGGAAGTTCAGGTTGTCAAACGCACAATATTCGCTTGAGATCTCGGGACCGCCGAATATTTCAAAGCCCATAGAGCGGAAGGCGTCGTTCAAGTCGTAGCACATCTGCGTGATCGGATGTAGCCCGCCGATCTGCGGCTCGAGCCCCGGAACGGTGCAGTCAAAATCCGGCGAAATGGCAGATGCTTTGAGCTTTATCTCCTCGCGACGACTTTCTATCTGCTCGGTAAGCTGATTTTTTACGTTGTTTATGATCTTTCCCATCTCGGGACGAAGAGACGCCGCAAGCTTGGGGATTTCCTTAAGAAGCTCGGTTACGGCACCCTGCTTGCCGAGCAACGAACCCTTGACCTGCTGGAGCTCGGTTTCGCTCTTTGCGGCTTTGATCTTTTCCGCTCCTTCTCGGAGGAGCTGTTCTAATTTATCCTTCATAATAAATGATCCCTCTCGGTGATATATAAATTGCAACCTATATTATATCACTTTTTGGTGATTATTGCAATACAAAAAATATTAAAATTATAATAATCGGAAATTTTTGCATTTCAACGCCAAAAAATCGGCAAACGTTTCCAACACAAAACCCGCACTTGACAATACCTCGGATTTGTCTTATAATATACGGTGTATACAAATGCAAAGCACGAAAGGATCGATAAATGAATCTTCTGATAAAACCCGCATCGGGAAGCTGTAATATGCGATGCAAATATTGCTTTTATGCCGACGAAATGGCACAAAGAGAGACCAAAAGCTACGGAATTATGTCACTTGAAACGCTCGAGAAGGTCGTCAAGCGCGCGATCGAATATTCCGAACGGGATCGATTTGTGGGATTTATGTTCCAAGGCGGCGAGCCGACGCTTGTGGGGCTTGATTTTTACCGCGCCCTTGTCGGATACGTAAAGAAATACAACACCCACGGGCTCCGTGTAGACCTCGGTCTGCAAACCAACGGCTACGCCATCAACGATGAATGGGCTGAATTTTTGGCGCAAAACAAATTTTTGGTCGGGCTCTCGCTTGACGGCACCAAGGAGATCCATAATCTGAACCGCATCGACGCCGCGGGAAAGCCGACGTTCGGCAAGGTTATGCACGCGGCGGAGCTCTTCAAACAATACGGCGTCACATTCAACACCGTTACTGTCGTCACCGAAAAGACCGCGCGTTCAATTACCAGCATATATAATTTTTTAAAGCAAAATGATCTGACCTGGCAACAGTACATTCCCTGCCTCGATCCACTCGGATGCTACGATGGCAAATATCTCAGCACAAAGCGATACGGCGAATTTCTTTGCCGCCTTTTCGATCTTTGGTATGCGGATATGGCGGCGGGAAGGTACATATATAACCGAACCTTTGAAAATTATGTGGGAATAATTATGGGAAAGCACCCCGAAGAGTGCGGAATGTGCGGCTTTTGCACCGTGCAATTTGTGCTTGAAGCGGACGGCGGCGTCTTTCCGTGCGACTTTTACGTGCTTGACCGATATAAGCTCGGCAACTTTACCACGGACAGTTATGAGGATATAATGAAAAGAGCCGACGAGCTCGGCTTTGTTGAAGAATCGAAAAATATAAACGACGAATGTAAAAAATGCAAGTGGGTCGCGCTCTGCCGCGGCGGATGCCGCCGTTACCGCGAGCCGTTCGTTGACGGCGCGCCGTCGCTCAACCGCTTTTGCGAGGCATACAAGATGTTCTTTGAACATTCCGCGGACAGAATGATAGA
>CAZZFP010000100.1:0-2359 GCA_964653575.1 uncultured Lachnospiraceae bacterium | reverse complement strand
GAGAAGTTTTTCGGTCGATTCGGTGCAAGCCACCTGAGCGGCGTATGCGGCAAGCTCGGCTTTCTTTTCCGCCTCTGCTTTAGCGGCTTCCTCTTCGGCTTTTGCCTTAGCGGCTGCTTCCTCGGCTGCCTTCTTTTCAGCCTCGGCTTTGGCTTTTGCGGCTTCGGCTTCCTTGGTGCTCTTGGGGGTAAGCTCGTCCTTGAGCTCGGCGGTAGCTTCTTTTGCCTTGGACATAGCCTTGTTGAATACCTTCATCACTATAAAGAGAGCGAATGCTATGATGAGAAAATCGACTATGGTCTGAAGAAATGCGCCCCAGAGGATAGCGACTTCGGGGGTATCTATTATCTCCTCGCCGGCTTCGTCGAGGTGCGTGACCGCCTCGCGGACGACCCATTTGAATTCCGACATATTTGCGTCGCCGGAGAGAAGCGCGAGTATCGGGCTGATAAAGCCGTTTGTGAACGCAGAAACGATCTTTGTGAACGCGCCGGCAACGGCAACACCGACTGCCATATCAACTACGTTTCCGCGGTTGATAAATTTTTTAAATTCATTAAAAAATGCTTTCATAAAAGAGCTCCTTTTGAAATTTTTAATAAAAATTATGATGTTGTATGACGTGATGTCGTAATAATTATAGCTCATTTTCGGCGTGGTGTCAACAGTAAAAATGACATTTTTGCGGATTATCGTACATTGTTCGGCATTATGCGCCGACGGACGGTGCGCAACCCCGAGTGCGTGCTGCACGAAAAAAAGGAGGCTGACGCACAGAATCGTGCGCAGTCCCCTTGATATATTTTGTCGGTTATCTAAATCAGTCTTCGATATTGCTTTTCGGTATCGGCTTTTGATGTTGATTTATCAGTTCTCGATATTGCCGTATGATTCTCTTGCGCGGAAGAGAAGCGAGATGCACCAGATACCCGCGAGAGCTACGACGGTATATATGATCCTGCTGAGGACCGCGGTCTGACCGCCGCAGATCCAAGCCACGATATCAAATTTAAACAAGCCGATGCTTCCCCAATTGAGCGCGCCGATGATAGAGATTATCAGGGCGAGTCTGTCCATTAACATAATTCAGATTCCTTTCTTTATATGATATGGGATCTTTTTTTCTTATATTTTATTCGGGTATTGTGCTTTTTCGGTCATATAGATCCAAGCATAATATCCTCGGACTTATTTTATTCCGGTTTTGCCATATGTAAACGAGGAAATTTGAGGAGAGCGTGTTGATCGTTTTTTATTTTTGATTTTTATTTTTTGACGTTTGGGCTTTCGAGCAAGCCGAGACGTCTTGCCGCCTCGAGCTTTGCCGCCTTTTTTCTTGCGTAATAGGTCTTATGAGACATTATCATAGCAAGAGAGGATCTTTCATATCCGACGTCGTGGCAAAGATCGAAGAGCATACTGTCGCGTATAGATGCCTCGCAAGTCAGATCCACGGACGCCTTAAGAGTATTATTGAGCTCATAAAAACGATTTATACGGCTTTTGTCCGTGCGGATCACCTTTTCACGACGCTCGTAGTCGGCGTAGAGAGCATTTATTATCCTTATTATGCTTGTTGTATCCGTTGAACTTCTTTTATAACGCATATTGTACCTGCCTTTCCTGTCGCTTTTTGTTGTTTTTGATTATTTATCATTCATAGCTTGACGTTTTTTATTCTTTGAAGGTATCGCGTTCGGAAGAGAGGCGCACTGTCGCCTCGGCGGCGCAAGCCTCGCACAAAACGATATCTTCAAGCAGGAGCGCCGTATCGCCGGGGTAGAGCTCCTTGCCGCACGCCGAACATTCGCTGACGGGCTCGGACTCGGCGTCTCTTGACCTAAGCTCCCTCGGCGCGCCCGCGTCCTCACAATTCGGACAGCTTGACGGACAAACTATATTTCTGCAAATCATACACATTTTACCTTTTCCTTTCCGCCGCGGTCTTTGCCGCAGCTCTGCCTCTCTCGGCATTTTGTTTTACTGCATAAGATTTTCCACGAGCATAGAACGGAGCGGTCGCGAGCCTCGGCTTGAGAGGACACCGGGGCAGGCGAACAAATGTTCGTGTTCGATTAGAATAATATCACAAACTTTCGGGAAAATCAAGGCACTTTTGCCCTTTTTTTGAATTTTCGTCCTTGTGCACAATTTAAATAGGTAAATTTTGGGCAAAACGTCGGTCTTCTTGCGACCGTTGGATGATTTTTTTGCAATTTTCAAAAGAGGTGCACAATTTTGCGTTTCGATGTGATAGAATTTATTTGCGTTGAAGAACAAATGTTCGATGGGATTTGAGAAAAATGAAGTTCGCCATCCGCCGAGATCCTTCGCTTCGCTCGAGGATGACACGGCGGGG
>CAZZFP010000099.1:0-2406 GCA_964653575.1 uncultured Lachnospiraceae bacterium | reverse complement strand
GCCGCCCAAACGTCCGTAAAAAGCTGATCTCCGAGCACAGCACAGCTGTCAAGATCGGCTTCGAGCTCCGCAAGTGCCGATAAAAGCCTTTTTTTGCCGGGCTTTTTGCTGTCCGGATAAGCCGGAAGTCCCAAAGAGGCGTTGAAAGTCTCGACTCTTTCGGCAGAATTATTCGAGATCAATGCAAGCTTTATCCCGTTTTGCCTGAGCTCGTTGACCCAGCTTATTATCCTCTCGTCGGGAACAGGCATCTCATACGGCGCTAAAGTATTGTCGATATCCGAGAGTATCGTATTGACACCGATGCTTTTTAAAAACGACGGTGATATTTCGTAATAATGTGCGAAAAGATAATCGGGTGACAGTGAACGTGACAAGATATTTTCCTTTCTTTTTCGGATCTTTTTATATCAATTTCGGATCATACTTTGATTTTTGATAAAGGCAATAGGCTCAGATACTGCAAAGCATCCTCTCTATCGCCTCATAATCCCGCCCGCCGAGCTTGAGCTTTTCGTCGGCGGCGGCACAAAGCTCTATCGCTCTGTAAAGCCGCGCCTTGCCGTCCTTCTCTGCTCCGTTGCCGTTCAGCGCGCGCACGAACATTCCGACGCGGTATTCGTGTATTCCCGTCGCGCGGGATATCGAGCGAACATCGCCCGTATCGTCCATCACGGCGGCGACTTTTGCCATCGAATAAAGCGTCGAGGCTACCTCGCCGAGTATGAGCTGTGGCTCGGTGCGCCGAAACTTCAGCACTTCGAGTACGCCTATCGCGGCGGCACGGTCGCCAGCAATAACCGCATTGGTCAGCGCGAACGCGTCGCAATCAAGCTCGGGAACGGTCACTTTGTCCACGTCCTCGCGCGTTGCGGCATCTTTTCCGTTATAAAGCAGATAAAAAGACAGCTTTTCTATCTCGGATGAAAGCATATACATCGATCTGCCGCATCTGGAGATCAGATAATTGCAAATCTCGGGGCTTGCCTTGACTCCGAAATGTTCAAAATGCTTTTGCGCCCACGCGGCAAGCTTTGCGGGCGTCTGCTCGGGAAACTGAACGAGCGACATACATCCCCCGAGCTTTTTAAGAAGTGCCGAGGGGCGCGTGGGAAGTCGCCCTGTGTCGATACCGTCCCGTACGACCGTGATCACCAGCACGTTGTGCGGCATCTCCTCAATAAGGGAGATCGCCTCGACGAGCTCATCAATATAGCTCGGTTTCGCGCCGCTCAGCGAGAGGTTTTTTACGGTGACTGTCTTTTTTTCAGCCCCCATAGGCATCGCCATAAGCGCCGATTCGAGCGCAAACGGCGTAAGCTCTGCCACATCTATGTTTACCTCGTTGAACACGGCAAAAACGGGATCATCGGATACCGCGTCCTTGATCATTTTTGCGTAGTGATTTTTAAGGTAATCCTCATCGCCGAAGAGCAGATAAGCGCCCTCAAGGTTCCCTGCCTTGATCTGCTTGCGCAGCTCCGCGTCGCCGAGGAGCTTAAACTCTTGCGTATTTGACGCCATACGGGTATCTCCTTTCTTGAACTTTTGGAGTTTTGCTTTTTTGTACGGTGTGCATTAGCGTAAAAAATTCACGCCCTGAGACGGCGACAAAAAATGAAAGAATCGTCCGTCACTTCGACCTCGACATAAAACCGCTGTTCGACGTATCGGAACTTCCGAGCAGATTATCAAGCATCTGAAGCAGGTCGGGAAGCACTTTGAATACCGCTATCGTCAGAGCTATTGTGACGACGATAACTATTACAAGCACCACCGGATTGGTTCCCTTTTTATCAAATCTTACGTCGGCGGCGTAGCTCTCGTCTTTATCAATGAAAAATCGCGACGACGAAAGATCGATCTTGCCCGCATCGCGCAAAATAATGCCCGCTTTTTTCGGCTTCCGCTCTGCGCTCTCCGAATTTTCGGCGTTTGTTGTGTTCTCCGCGTTTTCCGAATTTTCAACATTCTCGGTAGTCTCCGAAATTTCCTCGGAAGCCTCGCAGACTTCAAAATTGCCCGCTCTTTCCTCTGCCGTGAGAGTCCTTACGTACTTTTTGAGCACGTAATTTGAGCGAAGCGCGCCTCTTACGGACGGATTTTTCTCGTATCCGAGCTCGGAAAGCGTGAGTGCGCTTTTGGGATCGAAGCACTCGCGGCTTATGAGCGCGCGCACGAACCCGCCGATCACGCGTTGAGTGAACGTCATCGAGCACGCCGCGATTATAATGCCTATCGCAAGTCCGATTATAACGGTTTGCAAAGAAGCAAACTCGCTGTCGGAGACTTGTATGTGTTCGTAATTTCCGTATTCTATTGTGAAAAAGGTTTCTTTGATATAATCGAAAATGTCGGACAGAAGCGAGAGCGACCTCGGCGTGCGCGCGAAGGTCAACGCTTTAA
>CAZZFP010000098.1:0-2421 GCA_964653575.1 uncultured Lachnospiraceae bacterium | reverse complement strand
ACTTGCTTTCAGCACTAACAGAACAGCTATGCTATCGAATTAATGTTGAATATATGCGATAAGCAAGTATTTCTATAGGTTCGTTACTTGATTTTAAGCGGGAAATTGTTTTCTTATTAGTGAGGTTATTATGCTTATTCGTAGTTCTATGAATGGGATGATAGCTCTAACACTATCCAAACAGTGAAGACGAACGATCCTGGCTTCGATTACTTCTGTATTACTACGGAAGAGTTGGAAAGGACGAGAGATACTGATCTTTGTCCTACAGACGTTCCGAGTTGTGATGCAACACGCGGAAATTATTATTATCATAACGATATGGTGATCGGTGAATACGATTTGGATAAAATTAAATCGATTGCGCAGGCTGCAGCCCAAAACAATAGCAAGTTCTTCACGTTCAAGTGTAAGACCAAAGTCTTGTTTGAGCAAGCTATATCACAATTGTGCTCCGTTGGAGAAGATTGTTACGATATATTGAAAGCTGTAGCTAAGATCGATAAGAAGATTCTTCAGGATACATATTCCTATTCGTACGATAAGGATATTTGGACTATCACTGTTAAGTTTAAATACAAATAATCGTATATCTACCTGTGAAAAATCAGACGGTTGTTCGCACGCCTTTGGCAGAGAACAACCGTTTTGGTTTTATCTAATTATCCTAATACATCCACCCGCCACGTATCTCGCCGAGCTGACTGTGCGATTTATATAATAATCTCCCTTCGCATTTGTGCGATTTCGAAAAAATATTTGACAGTGTATTGACGAATCTGAGATTTTATGTTATTATAAATATGCTTATCCCACTTTAATTCAATAAGGAGACATTCCAAAATGAGTAGCTTTGAAAATCTTCGCATTGTCGATAATTTCTATCAAACCTCGCTGTTTTTTCCTATGCCTACGGTAATAATCAGCACGCTTTGCGAGGACGGAACGACAAATCTCGGTCCGTATTCTCTCGTTCAGCCGTATTATGTGGCAGGCAAGGACTTTTATGCTATGCTTTTAAGCTGTCGCAATTCGTCGAATACCGCTCAGAACATTCTCCGAAACGGAAAATGTACACTGAATTTTATCGATGACGACCCCAAGACCTTCAAGGAAGCCGTCAAGCTTTCTTGGCCCGGCGATAAGCCCTCGGAAAAAATGCCGAAGTGCAAATTCCGACTCGAAAAAAGCCTTATAGAAGAGGAAACGGGCGAGCAAAGACCGATGGTGCTTACCGACGCCATCGAAGCTGTCGAATGTACCTGGGTACGCGAGCTGGATGGCGCGGATCGGGATATGCCGGGCGAGCTCAGCGGCTACGAGGGACCGTATCACGATTTTAACGGCATAACAAGTAAATTCGGTGCACATTTTATTTTGAAGATAGACAAGATCTTGATGAAGAAAAAATATCGTGACGCCATCATCAACGGCGTAAGAGCAAAGGACTTTCCACCTCTTCCCATTGATTACGGTTATCGCGATTCTAAAAATTTCTGGTTCCATAAGAAGACGAGAATGAGAGCAGAGCTGCTCCAGGTACGTAAAACTACACTTGAGTCTGTCCGTTACGCCGCAAAACGCGCCGACGATAAGGTCAAATTTACCGACGACGCCCTCGAAACTATTCTCGGTGTGCCGAGAGTCTTCCTTCCCGTCGTACTCAAGGGCTGCGTCCAGTGGGCAAAAGAAAACGGCGTTGAGCTCGTTACCGCTGAACATATGAAGATAATAAACGACAAAAGAGCTAAGGAAAAGAACAAGTAAGCCGAAGGGGGGGGGAATCTTTCTTGAAAAAAATCACGGTTGCACTTTGCACAGATCCGCGTGGCGGAATGATGTTTAATAACCGCCGACAGGTCAGGGACTCAGAGATTATCTCGGACGTGATCGTGCGCTTCGGCGAGAGGGCAGTCTTCATCGCACCGTATTCGGCGCGTTTGTTTGAAGGCGTGGCGGGCGTTACGGTTTGCTCGGATCCGATAAAAGAGTGCACTGACGGCGGACTTTGCTTTGTCGAGGACCCCGCATTGCTTTCGGAATGTGCAGACGTCGAAACGTTGGTGATCTATACGTGGGGAATACCTTACCCGGCGGATAAATATATCCCGTTCGAGCCCACCTCGATCGGCTTTAAAAGAATTTCAAAGGAAAAGCTTGCAACCTCAATACATCAAAAAGTCACGCGCGAAGTGTTTAGAAAAGGATAGAGACCTTTCGCAGAACATTAAAAAATCGGAGTTTAGACACTCCATTGATATAATCCCCTTAAAGTAATCTTGAAAATCTTTTGCTTTTTCAAGCGTCTGCTCTAAGGGGTATTTTTAATATTCCCCGCGACGTATATTGCCAAGTTCAACTGTACGATTTACACAATAATCATTCTTTCTGTTTGTGAGATTTTGAGAAATATTTGACCAT
>CAZZFP010000097.1:0-2472 GCA_964653575.1 uncultured Lachnospiraceae bacterium | reverse complement strand
TTCAAAAAACATATGAATTTTTGGATATTCCAAACAATATGTATAAAGGCAGTCTTACTGTCGAAAAGCGTCGCGACAGAAAATACCAAGTTGAGTTCCGTAACGTTTCTTTCAAATATCCGGGCAGCGACAGTTATGCGCTGCGCAATGTAAATATGAAATTTGAGATCGGTAAACGGCTTGCGGTCGTCGGTATGAACGGTTCGGGTAAAACCACCTTCATCAAGCTGCTGTGCCGCCTGTACGACCCTACCGAGGGAGAAATCCTGCTGAACGGTATTGATATTCGCAAGTACAACTATCGAGAATATATGGACATATTCTCCGTCGTATTCCAAGACTTTCAACTGTTGAGTCTTAAGCTCGGCGAAAACGTCGCCGGTAAGATTGATTACGACAAAGAGAGGGCTCTTGACTGCCTTGAAAAGGCGGGCTTCTCCGAAAAGCTTGCCGAAATGAAGCACGGAATCGATACCTATCTGTATAAGGATTGCGACGACAAAGACGGCGTAGAAATTTCAGGCGGCGAGGCACAGAAAATTGCCATCGCCCGTGCACTCTACAAGGATGCACCGTTCATTATACTCGACGAGCCGACAGCGGCGCTCGACCCCATTGCCGAAGCGGAAATTTACAGCAAGTTCGACGAGATCGCAGGCGACAAGACCGCGATCTACATCTCACATCGTCTGTCCTCTTGCAAGTTCTGCGATGAGATCGCCGTATTCCACGAGGGTTCTGTTATTCAGCAGGGATCTCACGAGTCTCTCCTTGCGGACACGAGCGGAAAATACCACGAGCTTTGGAACGCACAGGCGCAATATTATACAGACGGCGAGTCATAATAAACAGAATAGTAAATATATTGTATTCACAAGCGATCGAATCTTTTTCGTTAGAGCGAGTCCGATAAAGCCTCGTTTTGACGGGATTCGATCGCTTTTTTGTAAATTTCGCACTTTTCGACCTTGTACCGGTTACGGTATCTTAATGGAAACGGCTCAGAATTCAAAAACAAAATTTCAAAGAAATGTAGACAAAGACAGATCGATATGTTATAATTAGTTGGTAAGAAAGTACGCGCGTCGGAATCATATCAAGCGAGCGTTAATGGGGGACGGATTATGCAATATTATCTTGCGATCGATATCGGAGCATCTTCGGGTCGGCATATCTTGGCACATATGCGGGACGGAAAAATGATAACCGAGGAAATATATCGTTTTGAAAATTCTCCCAAGACACTTTTGGAATCTGACGGCGAGTCTCATCTCATCTGGGAACACGAGAGACTGTTTCGTGAGATCTTAAACGGATTAAAAAGGGCAGGGGAGATCGGCAAGATCCCGTCATACGTGGGAATCGATACGTGGGGAGTGGATTACGTGCTTCTTGATGCCGATGATCGTGAAATCGGAGGCGTGTACTGCTATCGTGACTCTCGCACCGATAGAGTGATTCCGTTGGTACACGAGATCTTGCCTTTTGAAAAATTGTACGAAAAAACAGGTATTCAATTTACCTCATTTAATACCATATATCAGCTATATGATGATCGGCTGTCGGGAATGATGTCAAATGCTGAGAGGATGCTGATGCTTCCGGATTATTTCAATTTCCGCTTAACGGGAGTTAAAAAGCAGGAGTACACCAATGCCACGACAACGGGTATGGTCAATGCAAAAACTCATTGCTGGGATAATGAGATAATCTCAAAGCTCAGGTTAAAAAGGGAACTGTTCGGTCCACTTTCGACGCCCGGAGAGACGGTCGGTATGTTCAGTGACGAGGTGGCGGATTTCGTAGGTTATCGCGCCAAGGTGGTCTTGCCGGCAACGCACGATACCGCAAGTGCCGTTCTCGCCGCACCGCTCGAAGGGCGTACTCCATATATTTCAAGCGGCACTTGGTCGCTTTTGGGAGTGGAACAGCCATTCGCACATACGAGTGACGACGCACGTAAGGCGGGGTACTCGAACGAGGGAAGCATCAACGGAGATTATCGTTTGCAGATAAATATTATGGGGCTTTGGATGATACAGCAGGTTCGCCACGAGCTCGATGATCGCTATTCGTTTTCGCAGCTTGCCGCGTTGGCTCGAGAAAATCCCGTTCCGTATGACATCAACGTAAACGAGCGGAAGTTTCTGGCACCGAAAAGTATGATCGCCGCGATCAATGAAAGCGTCGGAAAAGAGCTTTCGGTTGGCGAGATGGCGTATGTGATATATCGCAATTTAGCCAAATATTACGATCAAGCTTTGAGAGCCTTGGAATCCGTGACAGGAGAGTCTTATGACACCCTGAATATTATCGGCGGCGGAAGTAAGAACGAGTTTCTTAACGAGCTGACCGCTGAATTTACGGGTAAAAAGATAATAACGGGTCCCGCCGAGGGCACCGCGATCGGAAACCTAATGATGCAGATGATCTCTGCGGGAGAGCTTGCCGATCTTAAAGAGGGCAGGCGAA
>CAZZFP010000096.1:0-2643 GCA_964653575.1 uncultured Lachnospiraceae bacterium | reverse complement strand
TAGCCACTTTTTCTTTTGGCACAAGAGGCGCAAAAGAAAAAGTTATCAAAAAGAAAACGCCGTCAGCGGGGCGCTGCCCCGAACCCCGCAAGCCTTTGAAAAGGCTTGACCGAAACTTTAAAAGAAAGACGGTGCTTCCCTTCGCGGTGGGCGAAAACTTCAAAAATTTCTCCTCCCCCCGCCGTTCGGCGGGGGGGATAAAAATCAAAGCTTAAAGCGCCGTCGCATCCTCAGGCGTTTCTCCGTTGGCAACGGAAGTAAAATATATCATATGCTTGTAAGAACCGAATCCGATACCGAAACGACATCTGCCGTTCCACATACGGTTGCCCGTATGATGATCCTCCCAGGACTTCACCGTGAGAGGAATACGGTTAAAGAACATATTACCGCCAAGCTCGCGGTTCGCCTCGGAAGACATAACAATAAATTGATCCTTGTCCGCACTCTGCCAATCGGGAAGCACAACTATCTTCCACTTGCCGTACTGAAGATTTACATCGTTGAGATCCGAACCGCAGGTGTTGAGAGACAGCACCGCTTTTCTTACCGCACTCTCAAGCGCGGGATTGTTTCCGGGAATGAGTATCGTGTCCGCCTCGTAACCGAGCGTCATACCGTTCTCATCCTTCATATTGCGCATCTTGACGGTAAGCTCGCCGAGATACTGCTCGATAAGAGCCGCGGAGATCGCCTCGCCTGCCGCCTTTGCCTTGTAATACTTGTTGGACTGAGCAATCTTTTCGTCGCCGTAGGTGTGATCCTTGCTGAAAAGAGGAAGCCCGTCCGCCGTGCAAAGATCCACCGTCGCGTTGTTAAATTCAACGGACTTCTCGCCGCCGTTGATGATAGCCGCCTCGGCGATCATATTTCTTGTGCGGTAGTAGGAGCGTACAAAGCTCTTTACGAGTCTGCGCCCGTCAGCCGCTATGCCGTAGCCCGCATCTTCAAGCATATTTGCCGAGATGCCGAACTCTCCCATAAACTGAATATGCTCGACGACCTTGCGCGCCTTCTCCTCTGCCGTCAGCGACTCCGCACCCTCGCCCTCGGCGGTCGCGCGGAATACACCGAGATCCGTGTGATTTACAAGCGTCTCGGCATATTTTTGAGAGTCCTCAACGTTAAAGAGCGCGTCACAGATGCCGCCCTCGGCACTCATTCTGTCATTTTCGTGCTCGATAAGTATTCTCACCGAGGACTCTACAAGATCGTTCTGATCCTCGATTCCCGATGAGGTGTTTTTTGTGTAGATAATAGTTGCCATAATTTTTTCCTTTCTTTTTCATCTTAAATTGGTTTGTTAAATGCTTTCTTCGCCGCCCGAATGGATCCGCTTCCAGAGCCTTTCAAGCTCTGCGTCGGATGCCGAGTACCCGAGCGCTATACGCGCGGCTCGCTTTTCGCGCTCGCTCATAATTTTCTCGGAGATCTCGCTCCGACCGACCACCGAGGTAAGGTGCGCTGTTTGTGCCCTCAGCTCGCGACGACGATCGGCGTCAAGCCGATATTTGACGATCTCATCGCCGTTTGAAGCATAGTAGGCTTCCTGCGGGGTAAGTCCCTGCGCCCTCATCGCACGGTAACGCGCATATTTCGGAAGATCCTCAAGCCGCTCCGTACCGTAAAGCTCCGGAAAGAATGAAATAAGCTCGGACAGGTCGCCGCGCAAGTCCCCGACATCCCCCGACACGGGTACGCTCGGCGTACTGTTGGCTTGATCTTCAACCTTTTCCGATCCGAGATCGGAGCTTTTTTCGGACGTTTCGAAAATCTCGGATATTTGAGACGTTTCGGATGTTTCGGATGCTTCGGTAGTCTCGACTTCCGTCGATGCCTCGACCTCGGACTCATCCCTCGATGGAGTTTGCGCTTGGGCTTGAACTTTTATTTCATCAAGCTCTTTTTCCTGTGCCTCTTTCGTCAGCTCTGCGCCCCTCATACGTCCTCACCGTCCTTTAACACACCCGTATCAAATACCGCCGCAAGGCTGTGTGCGTCGGGGTAGCCAAGCGTTTCGAGCCTTGCCCAGCAAAGACGTCTTGCCATATCGCTCGCGGGATCGCCGAAGAGCCCCTCTTTGTAATACGAAAGCGTCGCCTCGCGCAGGCTTTCGGTATCCTGAGAGTCTGACGGCAGCGACTTGTCAGCCGAAAACATATACCCGTCGTCGTATTTCCATTCACCGCTCGCCTCGTCGTAAACGATAAAGTCGTATCTTGAGAACTCGATACCGTGCCTTGAGCCGAACACGTCGGTGTATCCGAGCGGTATTCTTTCATCGCAAAAGGCAAGATAAAGGCCGAAGATTATCTTGTCAAGCTCGGCGTAGAGCGCGTTTTTCATCACGCGCCTCGAACGAAGCCTTCCCGCGCTCTGCGAGACCTTAAGCGCGATCGCGTAGCCGCTCGTTGCACTGCTGTCGCTGTCGCCTGTGTAGCTGTCGGTAATTCCGAGCAAACGGCGCGCGTGCTCGTAAAGCCTGTCGCTCTGCTCGATATCCTGCTTTATGTCGGGAGTCGTGTCGATGATGCCGAATTTTGATGCCGTGTCGGAAGGATCTATATGTATGACCTCTCCGAATACGGAATTTGTAGGTGTGATCCTGCAATCGTCGGGCATATACGGCATAACCGCCGAGCG
>CAZZFP010000095.1:0-2648 GCA_964653575.1 uncultured Lachnospiraceae bacterium | reverse complement strand
TTTTATGAGGAGCAGTGGAAGGACAATATAACATATTCGGACAGTGAAAAATGTATAATGTCAAATTCAAACGGCTTTACGCTGACGCTGACAAAGGGCGACCTTATGTTTGAAGACGTAATAATAACACGTCCGTCGGAAGACAGCACTGTTGAGGCGTCCGATAGCGAGCAAAAATGACCGATACTTTAAATCAAGCCGCGGCGCCCATCGTGGGGATATTCAGACATCGCATTGAAACGGACGGTGAGGGCGTGACCACTCTCGTGGGATTTTTCGGCTGTCCGCTCAGATGCCGATATTGTCTGAACCCGCATTCGTTTGATCCGAAGACAAAGTGTATGCACCTGACCCCCGAAGAGCTTTACGAAAGGGTAAAGATAGATCAGCTCTATTTTCTTGCAAGCGGCGGAGGCGTGACCTTCGGCGGTGGAGAGCCGCTCGAATATGCAAAATTCATTTCGGAATTTCGCACGCTTTGCGGTCCGCTCTGGCACATCTGCGCCGAGACCTCACTTGCCGTGCCGTGGGAAAAGGTGCGGCTTGCGGCAGACTGTGTAGACAGATTTATCATCGACTGTAAGGACACAGATCCCGAAATATACAAAAGCTACACGGGTAAGGACAACGCGCTGATGCTCGACAATTTGCAAAAACTTGCAAAGCTCATCTCGCCCGAGCGCATAACCGTGCGCATACCGCTGATAAAGGATTTCAACACCGAGGAGAACAGACAAAGAAGTGCCGAATATATCCGTTCGCTCGGCATAAGCTCTCTTGATCTTTTTGAATATACGATAAGATAAAACAAGACAAATTGATGATCTCGGAAAGGACTACACCAATGAAAAGCACAACCAAGAAAATACTTCTGAGCACCGTAATACTTGCAACGCTCGTTATACTTACATCCTGCCTTCTCGCAGACAATGAGGGCACGAGTATAGTGCTGATAAGTGCTAACGGAAGCCACTCAACCAACGAAGATGTATATATTTCCATCGATACGATCGACAACTACGACGATCCGACAAAAATACCGTCGCTGAATGTCACCTGGCACAACAAGCATTGGAATGACGTAACGTACGGCAATTGGTTCGTGATAGAATACAAGAACGGCGACGAATGGACGGATGTAAGCATTGCGGATGTTTCATTTGAAGAGGTTTCGCATTTTCTTCGCAGTTATTCCGAAAGTGCCGAGACCTACACGACAAAATTTGCCGACATTTCAAAGGTAGGCACCTATCGTTTACGCACGGAATTTTATGTATATGACCAAAAAAGCGATACCGAGTCCACGCACGGGATCACCTGGGCGGAATTTGAGGTCAAGACGACCGACAAGCTCGACTCTCATAAGATAGAAGCGGACGACGGAGATGAATATCTTTACGAAAAGCTCAAGGACAGTTATGTAGAGGGGGAACGCGTAACCTTAAAGACCCGAGTATTCCCTGACCTGCAAACCACCGTATATATCAACGGCAGAGAGATCGGCACGAACAAAGCGGCGATCGAGCTCGACAGCGAGCAGGCATATTGGGAGCTCGACTTTGTTATGCCGATCGGGGATGTTCTACTGACCTTTGAGATCAACAACAATTTTTTGAAGGATATAAATCTTTTCGGTGAAACTCTGTTTAAGAGACACTATACACATAATAGCAGCATCTACGACGATGCTTTAAACGCGAATAAGTTTTCCTTTGATGACGATGCACGGCGTTCTCCGTTATACAAGATCGACAGCTCGTCGGAGCTTGAAGCATTCATAGAAAATTGCATGACATACTTTTCATCGATATATGATACCCCAACGAAAGCTTGGCTTGAAGAGCCTTTCGAGGATTATGACGAAAGCTTTTTTGAGGACAAATCTCTTTTTGTCGTATATGTCGTTGCAAGCAGTGGGTCATACAGGTACCGTGTAGCCGATATAAATAAGGACGGAAACACCCTCAGAGTCTGCATAGATCAATACAATGATATTGGAATGGTAACCTGCGATGCAGCAAGCTGGTTCGTTCTTTTGCCGATGCAAAAGGACGAGATCAAGGACTTCGCGGAATTTGACGCAATAATACAATAAAAGCAAATAAAGCAAGATTGGAGGATCCATATGAAAAAATTCAGACTAAGCATCACTCTTATCAGCCTCGTATTACTGTGTTCGATATCTTTAAACCTTGCCGGATGTTCTATGAAAGTCGAGGCAACGGATCTGATGGCGGGCATCACGCCGAACAGTGTAAGCGCGCTCGAAGGTCTCTCGGATAGTAATGCCGACGCGACCGACTTCGCGATACGTCTTTTCAAGCAAGCAAACGAAGAAGGCAAAAACACGCTTATCTCTCCCCTGTCCGTTCTTTGCGCGCTTTCTATGACTGCCAACGGCGCAAACGGTAAAACACGCGAGCAAATGGAAGACGTTCTCGGAATGACCGTTGAGGAATTGAATCTTTATCTATACACTTATCTGTCTTCGCTTTCGCAGGGTGAAAAATACAAGCTGAGCGTAGCAAATTCCATTTGGTTCAGGGATGACGAGCGTCTTACCGTCAAGCAAGACTTTTTGCAGACAAATGCCGACTATTACGGCGCGAGCATATACAAAGCTCCGTTCAACGATCAGACACTCAAGG
>CAZZFP010000094.1:0-2694 GCA_964653575.1 uncultured Lachnospiraceae bacterium | reverse complement strand
GGTGGCCGTGTAGATAAGTTCAAAAAGAGACAGCAGGCCGCAAAATAAGTCACAATTTATTTGGACAGAGAATACAGATAGGGCAAGCCACGCTTAGGAGATATCTTCTTTGGCGACTTGCCCTTCTTGTATTTTCGGGTGCTCTTTTTGAACCTTTGACGAAAGGAGAAAAAATATGGCAATAAACAATATAGTAAATAAATTCAGCGGATCCGAGATACCATCCGCCGTTCTCGTCGGCATCGATGTGGGTGGAAGATATGTATCGGATCCGGCAGAAAATTATACATCCGAAGAATATGATGTTGAAAAGAGCCTTGACGAGCTCGAACGTTTACTTGATACGGCGGGCGGCAAAGTATTTGCAAGAATGATACAAGTCAAGCAGGCTCCCGATCCGAAGACTTTTATAGGGAGCGGCAAGCTTGCGGAACTTGCGGAGCTATGTCAAAACAACGATGTGGGACTTGCGGTATTTGACACCGAGCTTTCACCGTCGCAGATAAGAAACATCGAGGATGGGCTGAAAAGCGTTACCGTTATCGATCGCTCGATGCTTATACTCGATATATTTGCACTTCACGCCGTAAGCGGAGAGGGAAAGCTTCAGGTCGAGCTTGCGCAACTCAAGTATACCGCACCGAGACTCATCGGAAAAGGCACTGAACTGTCGCGACTCGGCGGAGGCATAGGTACAAGAGGCCCCGGAGAATCAAAACTTGAGAGCGACCGCCGGCATATAAAAAGACGTATAACCGCACTTGAAAACGAGCTCGAGGCTCTTGAAAAAACGAGAAGGACTATGCGCGCCGCACGTGATCGTTCCGACATCCCCGAGATCGCTATAGTTGGCTATACAAATGCGGGTAAATCAACGCTTTTAAACAAACTTACAAATGCCGGAATACTCGCCGAAGATAAGCTTTTTGCGACTTTGGATCCAACTACACGAAAGCTTAAGCTTCCGTGCGGCGAGGAGGTGCTTTTGACGGATACCGTCGGATTCATCAGCCGTCTGCCGCATCATCTTGTCAAGGCATTCAAAAGTACGCTTGACGAGGCGGCACTTTCCGATATACTTATGATAGTTATCGACGCATCGGATGCGGAATATCGGTCTCAGCTTGCCGTTACGCAAAGGACATTGAGCGAGCTTGGAGCACAAGGTAAACCCACGATTTATGTATTCAATAAATGCGATAGATTCACCGAGGAGCTTCCTGTGCTTCCACCCGACACGGACAATTCGCATACGGTGTATATATCCGCGCTTACGGGGGTGGGAATAGACGACTTGCTTGCCGAGATCGAAAAAACGGTTCATAACGGCAAGAGATCCACGGTGTTTAAATTTCCGAATTCCGGAATAGGAGCTTTAAACACTCTTTATCGCAATGCCACGGTCAAAAATGTTGAATACGGCGACGAATACGTTACCGTTACCGCGATCACAGACGAAAAGATCAGGGGCGTCCTTAAAGAATACGTGTCGGAGGTACTTTGATGCCCGAGGAAAAATATATCACACTCGGCGGCGAAGGTATTGCTGAGTACGAAGAGAAAAAATCGGTGTTTATAGGTCACGCTATGCCTGCAAAGACCGAGCGGGACGCGGTATCATACATTAAAAAGATAAGACAATTACACAGCGACGCGCGTCACAATGTTCACGCTTTTCTGATAGGGAACGGCGTTATAGCAAGAAGTACGGATGACGGCGAGCCGTCCGGTAGTGCGGGAGTACCCGTGCTTGAGGTTATCCGAAAGAGCGGTATCACGGATGCTTGTGTGGTCGTAACAAGATATTTCGGAGGTATACTTCTCGGATCCGGCGGACTTGTAAGGGCGTATTCGGCTGCGGCAAAGGCGGCGATAGACAAAGCAGGTATTGTTACTTATGAAGCGTATACGGTTATGAAAATATCCTGCAATTACTCGGATTACCAGAAGCTTTTGCCCGAGCTTACCAAGGTATCTGCCGTGATAGACGGTACCGAATATGCCGATAACGTCACCGTGATTTTTGCAATAAGAGATGTGTATGTGTCACCGTTTACGGAAAAAGTGCGCGAGATGAGCGCGGGAAAGATTTCCCCGGAAATTATCGGCAAAAGATACGACTGCAGATAACTTATTAAAACTCAAACGGTACCGATGTATTGCCGTGCGCCCGGTGGTACCGTTTTTTTCTTAAATATTTATTCAAATATTGTCACAAAAAAGTATTTTTCGCATTTTCGGCGTATATTTATGACGGTAAATGAAAATAATACTGTTTACGGTTGCTTTTTATCAAGCAGTGGCTTTCTTTTGCACGAATTTTGAAATGGGAGATGTGGTTATGACGGAAAACATCAGAGATATTTTTCTTGAACGCGAAAAAAAAGTTCTTTCAAAATACGCTTTTTTGACCGCAAATACAAAAGGCAGAGATCATCCATACAAGCCTTGTACCATAAGAACCGAATTTCAACGTGACCGTGATAAAATAACTCATTCAGAGTCATTCAGACGCCTTATGAATAAGACTCAAGTCTTTTTAGCTCCGGTGGGCGATCACTACAGAACTCGTTTGACACATACTCTTGAAGTAACACAGATAGCTCGGATTATCGCAAGAGCGCTCAGCCTTAATGAGGACCTTTGCGAAGCCGCGGCGCTCGGTCATGATATAGGTCATACTCCCTTCGGTCA
>CAZZFP010000093.1:0-2714 GCA_964653575.1 uncultured Lachnospiraceae bacterium | reverse complement strand
AAATTAAGTCAAGCAATTTACGACAATTACTTTGACAAAGCTCTGAAAATATGATATAATAGCATATATTATGCAATTTACAAAAAGGAATACCTCAATTATGTTAAAACGATTTATCGGCTACTACAAACCTCACAAAAAAATGCTTACGCTGGATCTTTTGGCATCTCTCATCATTTCCGCTATAGGAATGGTGTATCCGATAGTCACGAGAAAGATGCTTAACGACTATATACCGAACAAAATGTATAAGACCATTGTAATTTCGGGTATCATCGTACTCTTGTTATACGTCTTGAGATTGATGATGAGATATTTCGTGCAGTACTACGGACACGTGATCGGAGTAAAAATGCAATCTCAAATGCGTATGGACTTGTTTTCACACTTACAGCGACTGCCCTTCAGCTTTTATGACGATAACGAGACCGGACGCATAATGACACGTATTACAAGCGACCTTTTTGAGGTCAGCGAGCTTGCTCATCACGGTCCCGAAAATTTACTTATAAGCTCGGTTATGATAATATTCTCCTTCGTTTATCTGATGTTCATCAATCCGTGGCTCACACTCATAATCTTTGCCTGCGTTCCGATACTTGTTTTTGTCAGTGTAAAGCTAAGGAAGTCTATGAAGACAGCTTTCGATGACAGAAGAAAGAGCAATGCCGTTATAAACGCGGCTGTCGAAAGCAGTATAACCGGAATAAGAGTAACAAAAGCATATACAAACTCAAAAAAAGAAAGCGAAAAATTTAAAAAAGGCGATGAAATGTTTGTAGATGCCGGAAAAAGAGCCTACAAAGCTATGGCAATGTTCCACTCCTCGACCTCATTTATCGTAGATGTGTTCAATGTCGTCATCCTGATCGCGGGCGGACTTTTCCTTTACGCGGGACAGATCAATTTCGGAGATTATTCCACGTTCATAGTATCCGTCAACCTTTTCATCAGCCCGGTAAATACGCTTATAAGCTTTATGGAGCAATATCAGAACGGCGTCAGCGGATTTAAGAGATTTCTCGAAATAATGGATGTTCCCGTTGAGGAGGATGCACCGAACGCCGAGGCGATCACAAATGTCCGCGGTGACATCGAATTCAGAAACGTAACGTATTCTTACGATGGATCCAAGAATGTCCTTAACAACATTAATCTCAACATTGAAAAGGGCAAAAAGCTTGCCCTTGTAGGTCCGTCGGGCGGCGGAAAAACCACACTCTGCCACCTGCTTCCGAATTTCTACAAGCTCGATGAAGGCAACGGTGCTATTTACATTGACGGAAAAGATATCCGTTCGATCACACTCGAATCCCTGCGAAAAAATATAGGTATAGTTCAGCAGGATGTCTTTCTGTTCGTCGGAACTATAAAAGATAATATTTTGTACGGACGTCCGGATGCCACCGACGAAGAAATATATGAGGCGGCACGTCGTGCAAATATTCACGATTACATTATGACGCTTGAAAAGGGGTACGATACCGAGATCGGCGAGCGCGGCGTAAAGCTCTCGGGCGGTCAAAAGCAACGCCTCAGCATCGCACGCGTGTTCCTTAAAAATCCCGCAATACTTATACTTGACGAAGCGACAAGCGCGCTTGACAATACGACCGAGGTACTCATTCAACAAGCGCTTGACGAGCTGTGCAAAGGACGTACCACTCTCGTCGTTGCGCACAGACTTTCAACCATAAGAAACGCAGATGAAATAGCGGTCGTCATCAACGGAAAGATAGCCGAGCGCGGAACTCACGAGGAGCTTATCGCCACAGGCGGAACATACAAGTCGCTCTATTCCCTGCAATTTCGTGAAAACGACATAATAGATTTGGAAAATTAAGGTACACACGATATTGAAGCACTAAAAACGCACGTGCAAGCGGTAAACTCAAAATATCCGTCCGATATCGGCATAAAATTCTTGAGTCAATCAAAAAATCGTTAAAATCACCTATTTTTAACATATTTTTTCGTATTCTTATGTAAAACAGTTGACAAATTTTAAATAATATACTATAATATATATAGATGTTCGAGTACATTTTCGGCATTTTAAAGAATATAACGGGAAAGGAAAAATAACCATGGCAGAAGTAACATACGAAATCGTAGAACACATTGCAACACTTTCAACCGGAAAAGCAGGATGGACAAAAGAAGTAAACCTTGTAAGCTGGAACGGCGGTACGGCTAAAGTTGACATCCGCGAATGGTCACCCGATCACACAAGAATGGGCAAGGGCGTAACACTTACAATGGATGAGCTTGATCTTCTCCTTAACGCATTTGCCGATAAACAGTAAGTAATACATACCCCCAAAAGCAATAAAATATCCACGGTAGTCGATCGTTCACTTCAGCACGTATGCTACACCGTGGATATTTTTTTATTTACGAATATCTATCTTTGCGGACATTTTTCGACATATAAACATATACTGTATCGAGCCGCGGGAACGGCTCAATACAAAACGGAGGTACTATACTTCAAAATGTACAGAGAAAATAACAACACTAGGAACTCCTCGCGTAGCACGGATGATGAGATCTTGCACCGTATTCTTGAGGAAAACGGTGTAAGACGTCCCGATATGCGCCGCAGTGTCCCCACCGCGATATACCCTGCCGCGCACGGATCGGATACGTCAAACGGCGGCACTTACAGTCAAAACGACGGCAACGGAGATAGCTCCGGATCAAACTGCCGGTAT
>CAZZFP010000092.1:0-2867 GCA_964653575.1 uncultured Lachnospiraceae bacterium | reverse complement strand
CTCAGTACGAAAAGGCAAAGCAGATTATCACCGAAAATAAAAGTAAGCTTGATAGGCTCGCGCAGTATCTCTATATCAATGAGACCATTACGGGCGACGAATTTATGGAAATCCTAAATCGGGAATAAATTTAAAAGGAGAAAAATAATATGAGAAAAGTAAAGATCATCACGGACTCATGCGCCGATCTTAATGTGGAGCAGCTCGCAAAATACGACATTGATTATGCAAAAATGTCTACTTCCTACGCAGGGAAGGAAGAACCGGCACTGCTTACCTGGACTCCCGAGGAAGCACATGCGCTGTATGAAATTATGCGTGACGGAAACAGAGTAATGACTGCCCAGGTTTCGGTAGAGGAATTCCGGCGAATTTTCGAAGAATATTTGAAACAGGAGATGGATATCGTTTACATAGGCTGTTCGTCAAAACAGTCCGGCTCTGTTAATACGGGATATGTTGCGTCGAAAAAGTTTATGGAAAAATACCCGGGCAGAAAAATTATCTGCATCGATTCTCTTAATGCAAGTATGGGTGAAGGAATGCTTGCGATTGAGGCGGCAAAAATGGCGAATGCAGGTGCTTCTGCCGATGAGATCGAAGCGCATATTCTCGCGGTTCGTAAAAAGGTTAATCAGTACGTAACCGTTCACTCTCTCGATGCACTGAAGCGTGCCGGCAGAGTCAAAGGCTCGGCGGCGTTTTTCGGCAACCTGATGGGAGTAAAGCCTATTATAATCGCGGATGTAAACGGAGATCAAGCGGCATATAAAAAAGTAAAAGGCAGACAGAAATCCTTTGAGGAAATTGTCGCTTTGCTGAAATCGACGATGATCGAACCGGAAAATCAAGTCGTTTATCTGACACACGCGGATTGTGAAAAGGAAGAGATTGACGCACTTGCGGAACTGATCAAAAAGGAAATTCCGTGTAAAGACGTTGAGATAGGCTACATCGGCCCCATCATCGGTGCATCCATCGGACCTGACGCTGTGGGCATTTGGGGCTTTGGTCAAGAGGTAACATATAAAATAGGAGATTGAATATGAGAACTTTGGACGGTGCACTTTTTACGAGAATGGTCAATTCCGGCGCGGCAAATCTGAAAGCGCACGCAAAAGAGATCAATGATCTGAATGTATTTCCCATTCCCGACGGTGACACGGGCGACAATATGCTTATGACCATGATGGGCGGCGTTTACACGGATATCGAGTGTGAGGTGCTGTGCGATGTTGCTGAGCGCGTTTCGAACGGAATGCTTATGTCGGCACGCGGAAATTCCGGTGTGATCCTGTCTCAGTTTTTCGAGGGGATCAAGAAAGGCTTTGAAGGGCTCTGCGCGGCAGATACGCTTGCTGTCGGCGCGGCGTTTCGTCAAGGCGTCCAACAGGCGTATAGCGCGGTTATGACGCCAACCGAGGGAACGATACTGACCGTCGTGCGCGAGGCGACCGAATATGCTTGCCTTGAAAATACGGAAACGCCCGAGGCTTTTCTTGGTGCGTTCATTGATGAAGCCAAACGCTCGCTTGCCCGTACCCCGGAGCTTTTGCCTGTATTGAAAAAGGCGGGCGTGGTCGATTCCGGAGCGGCAGGGCTCATTTATATCGTAGACGGAATGATGAAAGCTGCCGTGGGTGAAGACGTAAGTGAGCGTGCCGATTTCACGGAAAAAACGCAGGAATTGGATTTGGACGCATTCGGCGAGGATAGTGTGTTGGAGTTCGGTTATTGTACCGAACTACTCGTTCGTTTACAGAATGCAAAGACCGATATTGCGACTTTTGATGTGGGCGTAATTACAGATTATTTGCAAACTATCGGAGATTCTATCGTAACGGTTCGCAACGGCAGTATCGTTAAACTTCATGTACATACGATGACACCGCAAAAGGTGCTTGATTTCTGCCAGCAATACGGGGAATTTCTCAAGGTAAAGATCGAAAATATGTCCTTACAGCATAACAATATTATCGCCGAGGAAAAAGACTTTGCTCCTTTGAAGGCGCGTAAAAAATACGGCGTCGTCGCCGTCGCCTGCGGAGAGGGACTCAAAGAGACGTTTCGCAACAGAGGTGCGGACGTGATCGTAGATGGTGGACAGAGTATGAATCCTTCAGCCGAGTCTTTCATTGCCGCGTTCGATGAGGTCAATGCAGACGTTATCTTCGTATTTCCAAACAACGGCAATATCGTGCTGACCGCGCAGCAAGCGGCGCATCTATACGATAGATCCGATGTTCGTGTAATTGAAAGCACCACGATCGGAGCGGGATATGCTTCGCTTGCGATGCTGGATACGAGCTCCGAGGATACCGATGCGATCGTCGAGGAGCTTCGAATGGCAATGGAAGGCGTCGTTACCGCCGAGATTTCTCATTGTGTCAGGGATGCCGTGATGGACGGAAACGAAATGCACACGGGGGATTATATCGGATTTGTCGGCAAAAAGCTTCTCTCCGTAAATAAAAAAAGACTTGATACCGTATGTGAAACCATAGAAAAGATCGGTTTTGACAATTACGATGTCTGTATTCTGTTTTGCGGCAAGGACGCGACAGATGAAGAAGCCGAGCAGATCGAAAAATACGTTAAGTCTCGTTACAGAGGAAAGGAATTGTATATTATAGACGGCGGACAAGATATTTACGACTATATTATGATCATCGAATAGGCAAACGGGTGCTTTCTTGTCGGGAGACAAGGTTTTTCGTTCGTTTCTTGCCGCTCGACAAGGATTTTCTGTTACTTTCTTATCACTCGATAAAACTTTTGGGCAAGAGCCCAAAAGGTAACCAAAGAACCGAGCGAAGAGGGGAGCACCCCTCTTCAATGACCCCCTGCTGCGCGTCGGCGGGATTGCC
>CAZZFP010000091.1:0-2916 GCA_964653575.1 uncultured Lachnospiraceae bacterium | reverse complement strand
ATCTTTCCGACTTTTTTTAATCCTGCTTTTTTCATATGTACCTCAATCTATATCCGCCGTAACGAAGAGCGTGAAGTCTGCCTCGGCGTTCTGTGCCTCGTTCCCCACGTCCTCCGGCATATAGTAGATGATCCCGATCTCGTTCGTTTTGCCGTCGGAGAGGTCGACCGTAAGCTTGATAACCTCGCTCTCAAACACGTCGCAAAGCGGCTGATCATAAAGTATTTCGCCGTCCTTCTCTATTCGCAGGCGGGCGTAATCCTTAAGCGTATATGTCGGCTCACGGTCAAGAAAATCCAATTCAACAAGATAACGGGCATTTATGGCATCGCGAAATATGACCGTATATTCGCAGCTCTCTCCGGGGCGAAGTTCAAGAGAGGTAAAATTGATCTCCTGCGCCTCATCCGAACCGACGCTGACCTTAATAACGTTCTTATCGGCAGTTATCAGAAACACCGTCAAGATCACGCCGATCAGTATCAACGCACTCAGCACGATCAAAATGACGTTTGCCGTTTTTCTTCTTGCTTCATCTGTCAAGGTAGTTTCCTCCTTCGCTCGATTTTTTCATATAAATTTCGATCATACGGTACAGCAAATTGAAAATGTGCTCACGGTTTTCATTACTGTTTTCCAGCTCACCGTTGTAAACGCGGACGGCAAAATCAAACATCGCGGTAAATACACTGTGCAGGATTGATACGACATCTGCCTCGTCATTAAAGATCGGCACGAGCCTTTCTATCATATCATCGAAAAGCTCCCGATGCCGGAGCTGCGACTTGCCGCTGAAATAGGAGGAATAATAATATCGCAAATAACATCGACAATGTTCCTCATGGCTCATAGCAAACTTCCATGCCGTATTAAAAACGCTGTACAATTTTCCCCTTGTATTCCGCTCAAATCCGTCGGGGAATCCCGCCCCCTCGTGAAGTACTCCGACCAACTCACGGTCAAGATACAGGAAGGTCTGTGCGTACAGATCCTCCTTACTGCCGAACAGACGGTAGATGTAAACCTCATTCATTTTAAGGTCAGGCAACGCCCCTCCGCAAAAGGTTACTCCCTTGGTCGTGGCTCGTTCAAAGCCTCCCTCTGCAACAAGATGGATCGTATTGTTGATCAGTAATTGTTTAACTTCGTTCTCGTGCTTCATTAAGATCCTTCTTTCCGTTCAATGCATTTTTCGTCAAAACCGGATAAAAATCCGCAAAATATGCAAACACTACAACGGTTCGACAAAAACAGCCATCTGTCAATCAGCTCGGATACGCGCCGAAGCCGAAGACACAATGGTACTGCGCCGTATAAAGTTGTAAAAAACGATAGATCAGATAGAATTCTTTTTTCCCGCTAAACCGTTAAGTACACCAAGATCAATATTAAGCGCATCGCCAAGCTTGATCACCGTATCTAATTTCGGGATCGACGTGCCCTTCTCGATGTTTCGGATCTCGCGGTCGCTCATATCAACGAGCTCCGCCAGCTTCTCCTCCGTCAAATTCAAAGCACACCGTTTTTGACGGACGACTTCCCCGAACATGGAATTATTTGTTTGGGGCTTGCTCATCTGATCTTCCTCGCATTACAAACTTTATTGGCTTATATTTTAGCAGAACGAGCCGATGCAGAACAGGAAATGCATTTCCGATATAAGGAAACCGAAGCAATTCTTTTGAATTTTTATTACTTTTTCTTGAGTCTGCTTTTAATGGAAGATCCGCTTGTGATCTACGTGCCGAACGTAGCCCAAGCGGATTAATTATAATCGTTACGCCGTGCAAAAAATGTCACAACTCGGAGCAAATGAAAAAATCATTTTTTCAGAAAAAATATCGCAAAAAGGTATTGACAACCCTCTTTTTGTATGGTATAATTCTCTCGTAAACGATAATGATTATCATTATTGATTTGCAAGGAGGGATATATGGCACAAAGGCTCAAATATTCCAAGCAACGCGAGGCATTGCTGACGTTGCTGCAAAGCGTCACCTGTCATCCTGACGCGGAATGGCTCTACAATAACTTAAAAAACGAATATCCCAAGCTGAGCCTTGCTACCGTCTACCGTAACCTCGGCGTGCTTTGCGCACAAGGCGAGGCAATAAAGCTGGACATCGGGGACGGCACCGTCCACTACGATGCCACGACGACCGATCACGATCACTTCTTCTGTAAGGTCTGCCGCTCCCTCTCCGATCTCGGAACCGGTGATAACTCTAAATTGGACCGTGACCTTGAACGGGAGCACGGCGTCACCGTCGATTCACATTCCTTCGTATTTTACGGCGTGTGCCGTGAATGTAATAAAAAAAGACAAAATAAAGTATGATATTAAAAGGAGAAAACACTATGAAAAAGTTTGTATGTCCCGTTTGCGGTTACGTTCACGAGGGTGATTCCGCCCCCGAAAGATGCCCCCAGTGCGGCGTTCCCGGATCTAAGTTCACCGAGATGAAGTCCGATTCTCTCAACTTCGTCTGCGAGCACGTCATCGGTGTCGGCGCTAAGGGCAAGGTCGAGGATGACGTTTACGAGGGACTCAAAGCCAACTTTGAGGGTGAGTGCACCGAGGTCGGTATGTACATCGCTATGAGCCGTCAGGCGATCCGTGAGGGCTATCCCGAGATCGGCGCCTTTTACCTCCAGGCGGCGTATGAGGAAGCCGAGCACGCGGCAAAATTTGCCGAGCTCCTCGGCGAGGTCGTAACCCCCTCCACGAAAAAGAACCTTCAGCTCAGAAGCGAGGCGGAATGCGGAGCCACCGCCGGTAAGTTTGAGCTTGCAAAGCGTGCAAAGGAGCTCGGCTACGATGCTATCCACGACACCGTACACGAGATGGCGAAGGACGAAGCACGCCACGGCAAGGGCTTTGAGGGAATGCTCAAAAGATATTTCGGTAACTGAACC
>CAZZFP010000090.1:0-2959 GCA_964653575.1 uncultured Lachnospiraceae bacterium | reverse complement strand
ACCAGCATATCGACGAGAGCGCGGAAACGCGCGAGAACCGTATGGTATGTGCTTTCGCCTTTGCCGTCAGCGAGCAGAACGCCTCGGGCGAGGAGATAGTTACCGCTCCAACCTGTGGTGCGGCGGGCGTACTTCCCGCAGTACTCTACTACCAACAGCAAAAGAACAGATACAGCGACGAGCAGATAATAAACGCCCTCATAACCGCAGGTCTTATCGGAAATTTGATAAAGACCAATGCCTCGATCTCGGGCGCGGAATGCGGATGTCAAGCGGAGATAGGAAGCGCGTGTGCTATGGCGGCAGCCGCACTCGGGGAGCTTTTTATGCTCAGCATCGACAAAATAGAATACGCCGCCGAAATAGCCATTGAGCACCACCTGGGACTCACCTGCGACCCCATATGCGGACTTGTCCAGATCCCCTGCATAGAACGAAATGCCGTTGCGGCAATGCGCGCCATAAACGCAGTCAGCCTTGCAAGCTTTCTCTGGGATTCGCGCAAGATCTCCTTTGATAAGGTGGTAAAAACGATGAAGGAGACCGGTCACGACCTCTCGGTATCATATAAAGAAACATCCGAGGCGGGACTTGCAAAGATCAGGCTTTAAGCAAAAACAACAAAAGCATATTTTACACAAGATACAAGGAGGAATATCTCAGATGAAAAGCAAAAACAGAGTCGAGCAATATTTTTACCAAAAAAGATCTTTCCGTCGCGGAAATTATATCACTGAGCTTAGCCGCTGTTTCATTACTTGCAGCAACATTCGTTACGGGCGGAGGTCCAATAGGTCTTCCGGCATTGGTGGTCTGCATTGTTGCCTTTTGCGTTTTTCGTTCCTTGAAAGTTAAAGACAGTGAGATCGATGAAGCATTGAAAAAAATTCTTTATGATAACCAAGTCAAGTGCACCGAAAACACGATCGAAGGTTATGATCTTAAAGATACCGTCGTAAAGAGAAGGAAAAGCGGAAAAATAATTTCACCACATTATTATATCACGGATATAGTATCCTCTGCCGAGGACACCGTTTTGAATGTTTATGACATAGATCTCATCAACTCAACCATGAATAAGAGATCATACGATTTGGATCGCAGCAAAAAGATCATTTTGACAGAAGAAACGGTAAAAACGCCCGCAGGGACTGTCCAAGCGTCTTACCTCAATATCGACGGCGAATGTTTGATCCCCGTTGCGCTCAATGATTACAAGTCGTCACAATTGGCACAAGAGATCTGCGATAAGCACCGATAACACAAAAGATATATTGAAATTTATGGAAAAAAGCTATGCAGATACTTTTTTAACGAAAGTAAACGAGGCTGTCGATCAATTGTCCCCAAGCTTGGGATAGTTCCATTCACTTAAACCAACGGTTGATAAAAACTTTCTCTCTTCCGATTGACAACCGACCGAAAATATGCTATACTATCAGCGTAATCAAATTACAAATTCAGCCAAAGGAGGCGACTATTATGATGAAAGCTTATATTTATCGGATGTCATATGTATCGCCTGCGGTATGCTGAACGTAAGGTTTATATAGTTTTTGATGCACATCCGATCTCGGGTGTGCTTTTTGTTTGCCTGAAACATCTTTTTGGGCGAACGTATAGCTTTAATACACCCGTAGGGGTGCTTTTTTGTTTCGCAAGAAACGATTTCCGTGGAAAGCCCTCGAATATGAGTCAAACGGAAAATTCAGTAAAACCGAAAGGAGATTTTTTACGATGACCGTCAATACAATACTTTTACAAAATGAAAGAGGGTATGCCTATGAAGAGATTAAAGAACAAAATATTATCCATGGAGTCTAACACGACCACATACAATGCTATGTATGAAGGCAGTATGTATGTCATTGATCCCGCGCATCCAACGATGGAGTCTTATGTGGATTACAGCTCAACCTATTATAATGAAAGCATTGGTTTTGATATATCTGCCACTCACAAGCTGGCACAGGATAAACCGACGGTGGTGATCAGTATTCCCTGTGCCACGCTCGGAATCGATATTCCCGACAAATCTACCGAGAGCGTAGAAGCCGACTTTTGCCTTCGTGCTTTCAAAAAATACATTGATGAGCTGAATGCGGCATTATATAACCGCAGCCGACCCGACAACGAAAACGGCAAGTATTATTTGTGTGCGCCGGGCGGTGAAATAATAAAAAGAAACACAGCGTATTTTGCGATGTGTCCGCAGAAGGATTACACAAACGGACCGGGTTCAATTGTATATCTTTTGAACGATGGCAAGTCCCGCCCATCGCTGATGTGCCTATGTATCAGAATTCAAATTCAGCTTCCGCTAAAGAAACTTCGAAAAGCATTACAAATGATGTGCCGCGATCTTCCCGACGCGGTCGATCGTTTCGTTTTGGATTTCGACATCGATGAGCTGAAGAAAGTGATCGACCTTGCAAAAAAGCAATCTGCAATTCGTGAATGGCTGAAAAACAGTGATTATTGTGCTTTTATAGCCAACGGCAGTATCCTGCCACGTGCCAAGGGAACGGATCTGCCGATGCTCGATGCAATTCCGTTCAGATCCACTCCGGATGATGAGATCGAGATCTGCGGTGTGCGCGGTATGGGTATCAAAAAAGGCGTTACCGTTATTACGGGAGGCGGATATTCGGGCAAATCCACTTTGCTTGACGCTATATCCGCAGGGATCTACGACCACACGGTCGGTGACGGACGCGAGCTGTGCATTACCGATGAAAGTGCTGTTACAATATCCGCAGAGGACGGCAGAAGCATAAAGCACGTCAATATATCGCCCTTCATCAAGTGGTTGCCGGGCGGCGACACAAGCGATTTTTCAACCGACCACGCCTCGGGTTCGACCTCGCAAGCGGCGAACATTATGGAAGCGGTCGATTGCGGCGCCAAGCTGTTGCTCATTGACGAGGACAGAAGTGCCACCAACTTTATGATCCGCGAC
>CAZZFP010000089.1:0-3048 GCA_964653575.1 uncultured Lachnospiraceae bacterium | reverse complement strand
AAAAACTATGATATATATCTTTTTGGCAAACGGATTCGAAGAGATCGAGGCACTTTGCCCTCTCGATCTTTTGCGTCGCGCGGGGCTTGAGGTCACTACCGTCGGTATAGGCGGTAATCGCATCACGGGCGCTCACGGCATTACGGTTTCTGCCGATATAACCGACACAAACTATACGGATCATGTTCCCGATATGATAGTGCTTCCCGGAGGTATGCCGGGAACGAGCAACCTTGATGTGTCGAGCACAGTCGAGACCGCCATAAAATGTGCCGTAAGAAACGATTCTTACATCGCGGCTATTTGCGCCGCACCGATGATACTCGGAAAAAGGGGAATGCTCAGCGGAAAGTCCGTCACCTGCTTCCCGGGCTTTGAAAAATATCTCACGGGTGCAGCCGTCAGAGAAGACGCAGGCGTCGTCCGTGACGGAAAGCTGATCACCGCCGCGGGAATGGGAGCGGCTCTCGACTTCGGACTCGAGCTCGTCTCGGTCTTTAAGGGGAAGGAATACGCCGAAGAATTGCGCCACGCGGTCATAGCCGACAGAAGGTCGTAATGTATCAAGTCGCCTTTTGAATGGCATACAAATTTGAAAGGATATACAAAGAGAGGAGAGGGGCATATGGACGAAAATCATAACATATCCGCGGCAAAAAAGAGCGCGGCTCTGCTTTTCAAAGACAATACCGATTCGATATTGCTCTTTATCATTATGCTGCTTCTTATCGTATCTCGACTTATCCTCGGCGCATTTTCGGGCACGAGCGTGAAATATTGCATCGCCGCTGTGATCCTCGGACTTTTTTGCTTTGTCGTGCCGTCAACGGTGTACTTGTATCTGGTCTATTTCAAAAAGGGACGAGGTGTTCCGAACGTAAGACTTTCGGCTCCGCCGCTTATCTCGACCCCGGCTATCGTAGCGTCTGTGTTTCTTATGATCTCGGGCGCGATACTTATCGTGCTCCTCGGTGTGGGTGGAAAGGACTTTAGCTTTTCGGTATACAGCTCGTTCGAGCCCGGCAAGCATTACGGCTTCGGTACGATAATGCTTATGATAATAGCATACGCGCTCATTCCCGCAATCTGCGAGGAGTTCGTATTTCGCGGAATATTTTGCTCTTTATACGAGGCGCAAGGGCTCCTTCCGTCGGCAATTATCTCAACTCTGTTCTTTACACTCGTCCATTTGAACGCCGCGGGCTTTTCCGTGTTCGTTTATGCGGGGCTCGTTCTTTGGCTGATCTTGTATGCTACCTCGAGCCTTTATGTTACGATGGGAGTGCATTTCGTATATAACCTGTTTTGCCTGTTCGGACTGCCGTATATAAGCTCATATTACGGCGATTCGCTTGACTCGGAGCTGTTTGTATTTATAGTCACGGTCGTGTTTTTGATCTCCGCATCGGTATTTTGCATATGCAACGCTTGGATCTATCGCAAGCGAGCAAAGAAAGCGGTTCCGTTGACGTATGAGATGAAGCTCGGCGGAAAGAAAGCACTCGCCTTTACGGGAAAGGTGCTTGTCTCCGCGGGATCCTTGTTGTCGATTGTTATATACATCGTATACGCCATTATCATATAAAGGAGTATCCCGTAAATTTCAATAACATAAAACCTCCGTTTTTAAAATACATTGTAGTAATGTATTTTACGGAGGTATTTGTTTTGTTTTCTCAAGCTTTTTTGCCGCTTGTAGTGCTTGGAATGCTCGTCTTTGTCAACGGGTGGACAGATGCCCCAAACGCTATAACCTGTCCTGTCGTTACAGGCTGCCTTTCAAAGGAGAAGGCGGTGCTTATGGCGGGCGTTATGAACCTTATCGGTTGCGCATCGACGTGTATGATTGGCGGCAAGGTCGCAGACGTTACATTGTCAATTGCCGGCTTCGGAGACGGCAGTGGTGCTATGAAAGCCCTATGTATAGGTATCATTTCCGTCGTGATCTGGTCCGTCTTTGCCTGGTTTTTCGGAATACCGACAAGCGAGAGCCATGGAATGCTCGCGTCTCTCAGCGGCGCGGCAATAGCCTACGCCGTCAAAAACGGCGAACACATACGCGACGCGGTCAGCTTTGGCGCGTGGCGCAATATTTTGATAGGGCTTGTCGTCTCGACACTGCCCGCGCTTGCCGTTGCAGGGCTGTTGTCCGCGTTTTTTGCACGTCTTGATAAGTCACGCAAGGGTTCTCGAGACGGCTTCTATACCAAAGCCCAAATATTCGGCGCGGCGGCGACTTCATTTATGCACGGTGCCGAGGACGGGCAAAAATTTGCCGGCATTTGCTTTATGATACTTTCCGTCCTCGGAATATCCTATCATTCATATACCTTGCCGATCGCGACGTCGGTCGCACTTATTATGACCTTCGGAACGCTTTGCGGCGGCGGAAGAATAATCGAACATACGGGCAGAGATATGGCAAATCTCGATAAAAGAGCGGGCTTTTGCGCGGATCTTTCCGCTTCTGCTGTGCTTTTGCTTTGTGTCGCCTTCGGCCTCCCCGTAAGTACGACGCACGCCAAGACCTGCGCTATTATGGGGGCGGGGAAGGGGGTAAATAAAAGCGTCGTCGGTGAGATGCTTCTGGCGTGGATATTGACCTTCCCCGTTTGCGCCTTGCTCGGATTTGTCGGAGTTATGCTTTTTTAAACGCGGCAAAGATGCCAAGCGGCGCAAAGCTCTTAAATATCTCGGCGTACTTGAAAAGTGCTTCAAAAATCCCAAGACGCTTAAAAGATCTCAAAGAAAAAGGGCTTGCCGCTGTTTTTACGCAACGGTAAGCCTTTTGAACTTGTATTAACCGATCTCATATAAGAAAAGCTATCGGCAGGATAGCCCCGCCTATGACGATGAAGCCCATAAAATTCAGTATCGCATATGCGATAGCTCCTATGATGACCACCGTCAAGATGACCTTGATGGCAGTTTTTACGATCTTAAATATCAATATTGCCGCAACGACGGCAAGTACTATGGCAATTATCGACGTCAGCGAGCTGCCGAGCGTCATAGCTGCTAAAAATTCAAACATATATTTTCCTCCTC
>CAZZFP010000088.1:0-3155 GCA_964653575.1 uncultured Lachnospiraceae bacterium | reverse complement strand
TTATTTCGGAGGTGATATAAATCGCATCAAATTCCGACGTTAAAAGTTTTTGTTTGGCTTTATCAAGTCTTGTCATTTTAATTCACTCCTTATATTAAGCCCGGTATGGGCAATTATTTCGTTTCTGTCGCTTCTTTGAGATAACGTTTCATAAACGGCTTTTCTATCAAGCGTTTGGCCTTGAAAAAAAGAGTTTTTTTATCCTTTATCGGCGGAACCGCGATGGCACGCACGCCGAACCGCTTCGCCGCCATAACATCCGTCAAAAGCTGATCTCCCAAAAGAACCGTTTCCTTTTTTTCAGTTCCAAGCGCGGCAAGTGCAAGCTTTAGTCCACCCGTCATAGGCTTACCGCTTTTTGCGAACGCGGGAATATCAAGCACAGATGCGAATCTCTCAACTCTTTCGTAATCGTTATTCGAAACAAAAGCCACGGTAACATTTGCTTCGGCAAGAGAACCTATCCAAGATATGACCTTAGGTGTCGGTTCTGCATCATCGTACGTTACAAGGGTGTTATCTATATCCGAGATGATTGCCGAAATGCCGTTTTCACGGCAAAATTCCGGAGTAAGCTCATCGAAAGTCCCGAAAATAAAGTCGGGACGCAAATATTTATCGAGAAACGGCATACTGCTACCTTTACATTTTTATTCCGTTTTATTATATCAAATTTTTTCTTTCGTGTCAATCAAAACAGCACTTGACAAGTGAGAAAATTAATGATAAACTTTGTCGGTAAGCATCTTTTTGCGGGTGTGGCGGAATTGGCAGACGCGCCGGACTTAGGATCCGGTGGATTTTCCGTGCAGGTTCAAGTCCTGTCACCCGCATAATTAAAAAAGCACCCCTGTGGGTGCTTTTTTCATATCGGAGCAAGGAAAGAAAAGGCTTCTGTATTTCGCATTATCCAAAACGCAACGGTGGCGACAAAAACAATCAGAATCACAACAGTTTCGAGTTTGTCGGGTTCACTATGCCCTGTTTTCACATAGATCACGGCGCGTCTTGTTCCGAAAACCGCAAACACGGGAATCAACGCCATTAAAAGAAGATTATATTTCAATGCAGATTTAACGTCACCCGATATCAACGCCATACACATTCTTGTCACGCCGCAGCCGGGGCAATACTTCCCTGTTATCGCTTTTATCGGGCAAGGAAGCCCTTGACCGACGATTTTTATTATGATATAGTACGCTATGCCGAGCGCCAAAACCGAGGCTATTTTGATAAGAAGCCTTTTTGCACGCGCCTTTTCTTCCGAATTCATAGAATTTCCTCTTTAAGAGAAACGGTACGGATAAACCGTACCGTTTTTTGATTATTCGTCAAAATGAGTATTGCTTGCAATCCACTTATAAAGTCTGGGAGTTACCCAAAAGCTGTAAATACCGCAAGTGATAACAATCAAAATGAGCCATTTGATCCAAGTTATAAACAAATCTCCGCCTGTACCGGTAAATTTAAGTCTCTTACCGTCAACAAGTACGTGACTGATAACAAACTTATAGATATAGCAAATTGCCCACGGAGTTGCGATTCCGCAAGTAAAGGTTATGATAAGACCTGCCGCAATGGTATTTACGATCGTGTCTATGACGCCGCCGTCCCAATCCGAGACACGAGCGCGATTCACAGGCTGCTGATATGTTTGCTGATATGTCTGCTGATATGTTTGCTGAGGCTCATCCATACGAATCTGTTTAGAGCCACACGAAGGGCAAAACTGAATATTATCGTCGATTTGTGTTCCGCAATTACTGCAAAAATGCATAGTTGACACTCCTTAAAAAGCAATTTATTGTTATCAATATACGATATATTTCAACAAAAGTCAATATAAAAATAAAATATTTTGCAAATTTAGACAATGCAACAAAAAAAGACCGTTATAATACGGTCTTTTTTCGTTCAGCCTATAGTTGGAGGATAAAGCTGTATAGATTTTTCGATATATGTTCTGCGTTAAGCGCCAATACCGCAGATTTAAGAATGTCCGCAACCGTCGCAGGATGAGCAATTGCCTGAGCAAGCGGATGCGTTTTTGTTTGATGAGCAGGAGCAGCCGTCAGGACAGCCGATGCACTTTTTTCCGCTCTTTTTCGCTTTGATGATATAAGCGGATGCACTGCCGATCACTAACACGATGACGGCAATAATTACATAATCAACGAATCCCATAAGATCTCCTTTCATTCAAGTTCAATTTGCTGAGCTGAGTGCGTATTCGGAAGCAAGCTCCTTATTTTTCTTAACGATAAGTACAGTAAGAACCGCCGCGATCGCAAGCACTATTGCCCAGCCGAGAATAGGCATCCAAGTTGCACCGAAGCTACCGCCCGTAAAGAGCGTTCCGAAGAAGAACGTAAGGAAGCCGACTGTGTAACCAACAGCGAACTGCAAGCCGATGCCAGCCCAGAGCCACTTCTTGCTCTTGATTTCAGAACTCATAGCACCGAGAGCAGCGAAGCAAGGAGGTGTAAAAAGGTTGAACATAAGGAAAGCGAGAGCTGCCACGGAAGTGATTCCGATTGCTGTTGCAGCTACTGTAGCGTCAGCGCCTTCTGCAATCTCAACGAGATCGCCGTCGAGGATCGACTCAAATGCGAAGCAGGTTGCAAGCGTACCTACGACGCACTCTTTTGCAACAAATCCCGTAAATGCGGATGCTGCGAGCTGCCACATAACAGTACCGACGATAGGCGCGATTATGTAAGCAACGGGAGTTGCGATACCTGCAAGGATGGATTCGGCGGGATCTTCAACCATTTGGAAGCTCCAGTTGAAGCTCTGCATCATGTATATTGCAAAATTGCAAACAAGGATAACGGTACCGGCTTTAACTATGTAAGCCCATCCGCGCTGAAGCATGGACATACAAGCTCTGCCGAGTGAAGGAACCTTATATTCGGGAAGCTCGATAATGAAGAAAGATTTTCTTGCTTTATAGCCTGTGAGCTTATTGATAAGAAGCGCACAAAGAAGGATCAAAACGATACCCGCAAAATACATGAGAGTTCCGATCCAGCTCTTTCCGGGGAAGAATGCTCCGACAAAGAGCGAGATAACAGGAAGCTTAGCGCCGCAAGGCATAAATGGAGTGAGCATTGCTGTTGCGCGTCTTTCTCTTTCGTTTCTGATCGTACGGCAAG
>CAZZFP010000087.1:0-3166 GCA_964653575.1 uncultured Lachnospiraceae bacterium | reverse complement strand
TCCCGCCGACGCGCAGCAGGGGGTCATTGAAGAGGGGCGCTCCCCTCTTCACTCGCTTCTTTGGTTCGTTTCTTGTCGAGTGACAAGAAATGAACGGAAAGCCTTATTGAACGGCAAGAAAGTGGCAGAAAATCTTTGACGAGTGACAAGAAAGTGACAATAAATTACTTAATCAGCACATAGAAATTTAATCTCATTAAACTTCCCGGCCGCTTTTTTCTTTGCCAAAAGAGGCACAAATGAAATAGTTTTAAAATTTGTACCAAATTTTAAAACAAGAAAAAAGAAATGCCGTCAGCGGGGCGCTGCCCCGGAACCCCGCCGCCTTTGAAAAGGCGGGCGAAACTTTCAAAAGAAATAAAACGATTACTTTTGTGAAGTTTTTTGACTCCACTTTAAAAAAGTGTACGGAATCCATAAAATCACTTGTATCAACCATCAAACTATTAACGGAGATATTTATGAAAAGAAAAAACAATAGAAAGCATTTTCGCACCTCGGTAGCTCTAATAGCCTTGCTGCTCGCCGTATCGATATCCGTCTGCGGATGTAAAAAAACACCCGATGACGGTATCCCTCCCGACGACAGCAAAAACAACGATTCCACACAATCGCCGAGCGTCGATATCCCGACTTCCAACGACGGAATGTTCACCGACCGCGACGGAAAAGCCGAATACGACGATGCCCAAAGCGTCCATATCCAACTTGATGGCGATAAGATCACGTCAAGCTCAAATTCCGTCAGCATCTCGGGAAGCACCGTCGTACTTTCCGAAGAGGCTACCTACGTAATATCCGGTAAGCTCAACGACGGTAAGCTCATAGTAAATGCCAAAGATACGGCAAAGCTTCAGATAGTGCTTGACGGGGTCGATATAACCTGCTCGGACTTTGCGGCTATAAGCATTATAGAAGCCGACAAGGTCTTCATCACTCTCAAAGACGGAAGCACCAATAAGCTTTCAAACGGAGGCACCTTCGTCGATGACGATTACGGTACGGATGCCGTAATATTTTCAAAGCAGGATATCTCATTCAACGGTACGGGCAATCTCTCGATCTCCTCGCCGTCCGGTCACGGCATAGTAGGCAAGGATGACCTCGTGATAACAGGCGGAACCTATACCATATCGAGTTCCAAAAAGGGCATCGACGCCAACGACAGCATAAGAATAACAAACGCCGATATCAAGGTCGAAGCGGGCAAGGATGCCATCCATTCCGATAATTCCGACGATACCTCAAAAGGATTTGTTTACGTCGAGAGCGGCACCTTTGATCTGACCTCGTCACAAGGCGACGGCATCAGCGCGAGCGGATACATTAAAATAGACGGCGGCGAATTTAATATAACCGCAGGCGGCGGAAGCAAAAACGGAGCCTCCCATTCAAGCGGCTCGTTTGGTCGCCCCGGTCAGAGCACGGGCAGCTCGTCGAGTGATACCGACAGCCTTAAGGGCATAAAAGCCGACGGCAATATTCAGATAAACAGCGGAACATTTGTTATAGATTCGGCGGATGACGCCGTACATTCAAATTCGACAATAACCGTCAGCGGCGGGACTTTTGAAATATCAACGGGCGACGACGGTATACACGCCGACGATACCCTGAGCATAATCGGCGGCGAGATAAATGTAACAAAAAGCTACGAGGGACTTGAGGCTCTGCATCTTTTGATCTCGGGCGGCACGATTAAGCTCGTAGCAAGCGATGACGGACTCAATGCCGCGGGCGGTACCGACGAGAGCGGCTTCGGCGGTATGTTCGGAGGCGGAGATCAATTCGGCGGCGGTGGTCCCGGAGGCAGACCCGGCGGAAGAGCCGGCGGTATGGGAATGGGCGGCGGTGGCGCCATGGGCGGTGCTATGGGCGGCTCGTCGGAAGGAACAATAGTCATTTCGGGCGGCGATATATATATCCAAGCCTCGGGTGACGGAATCGATTCCAACGGAACGCTTGAGATCTCGGGCGGCAATGTCACGGTCTGCGGACCCACACAGGGAGATACCTCCGTGCTCGACTTTGACTTGACGGGAAGCATCACGGGCGGAACCTTTATCGGAACGGGCGCTGCGGGTATGTCACAGAATTTTACCGACGCGGAGCAGGGAATAATATTTTCCCGCACGAGCGGTAAAGCGGGTACCACGATAACTCTTGCGGATAAATCCGGCAACGTCATCGTGTCCTTTACCCCCGAGCTTGCCTTTGCGCTTGTTCATATCAGTACCCCTGACCTCGTTAAAGGCGAAACCTACGTTCTTACGGTCGGTACTTCGAGTACGAACGTAAAGGCAAACTAAAAAAGATATATTTTTAAAAGCAAAAAAAGACCGATGAGGGATCTCGAAAGAAACCTCATCGGCGTTTTTTACGTTAGAAGTTGAAAAGCTAAAAAAGATCAAAGATCAGAGATCAAAGATCAAAATAACTGTCCCGGGAGCTTTAACTTTTGCTTTGGCGGGAAGCCCTTGTCGAATTCCAAAACATCCGCATCGTCTACAAAATAGCCCTGCGGCGTTTTGTAGACGCCCGTGATGCCGTCAAGATAACCTTCTCGGAGCTCGCGGAGCAGAAAATACGGCACGACCTCATCTCGCGGCTCGGCATAGTAGTGTATACCCTTCGTCGATGCCACAACAAAGCCGCATTTGCCGTAAAAATCGATGTTGCCTTCAATGCAGACCGCTCCGACCCCCATGTCGCGCGCTTTTTGGAGCGCGTGGTCAAGCAGGAGCTTGCCGTAGCCGCGACGCTTGTACTCGGGATGTATGCCGATCGGACCGAAGGTCATAATGGGAATAGCTCTGCCGTCGTCGGAGGTTATCTCGGCGCGCATAAACATCACCTGTCCTATGAGCCTGCCGTCAAGCTCCATTATGAGATCGAGCTCGGGAACAAAATCCGGATCGTCGCGCAGAATGTGTAAAACATAGTGCTCCGAACAACCGGGTCTGTAAACATTCCAAAATGCCTCGCGCGTGAGGTTTTCAACCGTTTCGTAGTCTTTTTCTGTTTCCAAACGTATCGTCAATTTTTTTGTTTTCATTTTGAATTTAAATCCTTTCATATTTGTGACGAACAAGTACGAGAGGTTAGGCGAGAAATGTATTTGCAAACCTCTCGTTTACAATACAATCTCCAAGGTGTTGTTTTTCTT
>CAZZFP010000086.1:0-3178 GCA_964653575.1 uncultured Lachnospiraceae bacterium | reverse complement strand
TTTCCTGATTTTGATCCCGATATGTATACTATATGGGCGATTGTAAATGACTTTTTTAGGGGGGAACTTCTTGAAGGAAGTTTCCCCCTGACCCCCTTCAAGGACTTTTCCGGCATATTTTGCCATCAAGAGACGGTTTGCTGACAGTTTTTCTCGTCATTTTCAGCCATGTGGGGGCCCTGCCCCACAGTGTATTCAGAAAAAGCACTTTTACAATCGCCTAATTGAAACTAAATTTAAGAAGATGGATCAAAATGGATGATTATTTGACAATAATGCGGAAATTCGTAAGTATTCAAGAAATCGAAGATTTTGTCAACGATGTGCGCTACCTTAGACATTATAACAAGATGAACCAATTTGATCAAATGCAGGATCATATTAAAAAGGTGATGCTCAAATACCGGAAGGAGACCCTTATGTGGAACGCTGTAAATACCGAGCGCCCCATCTCGACGGATCAAAAATATCGTAATGCCGAACATTTTTTGCAATATGAAGGTGCAATGCTTCTTCGGAAAAATGTGCCCAATTATCCATGCATCTTGCTCCCGAATGAGGTTGCTGTTATCAATAATATTCTGAATCTGTTTTCACCGAAATCGTAAGAGAGAAGATAAAAGAGAAGGAAAATTGACAGAATGATTGCAGCGACAGAGAGAATTAACATGGTAGAGAGAATCATCAGTGAATGTGAGCAGGCATTGGAAAACGGTCTTTATTTAGCGGCGTTGAATTTAGCACTGATCCTGCCGGATATTTGCGGAAAGGCAGAATATCCTGACAGAGGTACTAAATCGCGATATATTGCTTGGTATGATGAGTACATAGGCCAATACGAAAAATACCCCAAATTTCCAACATCCGATATAGACCTTCCCTATCCGAGCGGAAAAGTGATCTACAGTTTAAGATGTTCTTGCTTGCACCAAGGCACACCGACTATTGATAAAGATATCTGTCAGATCGAATTCTTCTCACTGATATACGAAACGACCAAGCCCATATCAAGTTATATAGGTGAATCAAGCGGTTCGTCTCCGGCCGGAAGAAATCTCACCTTACTTTTATGTTGGAAAATTTGTACGGCTGCCAGGCAGTACTATGAAAACCACAAAGAACAGTTCAATTTCTTTAATTACAGACTGATAGATGGAAATGTGAACAGCCCGCAAAACTTCAATCCCTAAGCAAAAAGAGATTACGAACATGACAAATCACCCGAACACAATCGCATAAAGATCAGGCCTCGGCATGGAGTTTCCTTGCCGAGGCTGTCTTCATCCTAAACTCCCAACAAAATTGGTTCTATAATAAATGTTGGGGTTCCCCCAAAAAAGATGAGCAAAAAGGTTAAAAATCTGTCAGAATATAGTTACCACACCAAAACTGACAGGAGATCAACCTTATGCTCACTACAGATTATACATCAAAGTTGCTGGATTTGCAAGATATTCAAGTGGAAAAAGTGGAAAATCTCGAAGAAAAACAGCGAATATACATAAAGCTGGAGCGAAAAGTGGTAAATTGCCCCTGCTGTCTTGAGGAGACCTCCAAGATCCACGACTATCGAACGCAGGTGATCAAGGACTGTGAGGCGTTTGGCAGGCCGGTCGAGCTGGTTCTGCGCAAGCGGAGATATGTGTGCTCCGCTTGCGGAAAACGCTTTGCCGAGCCTAACTCTTTTGTGCCTAAATATCACCGCATGACCTCTCGATTGGTGGAAGAAGTGATCGAAAAGCTGTCGGACGAGCGTTCTTTCACATCCGTAGCGCGGGAGACCGGGCTGTCGGTCACGACCGTGATCCGCATCTTCGACCACATCCAATATCCGTCCATGAGCGTCTGCCCGGAGGCTTTTGCCATTGATGAATTCAAGGGCAATACCGGCGGTGAAAAGTACAACGTGATCCTTTGTGACGTGAAAAAGCGTTGTGTGCTCGATATTTTGCCAAACCGCCACGAGCAATACCTGATCGATCATTTTAAGCAGATAGACCGTAGCTCCGTGTCCTACTTTGTTAGCGATATGTGGGCGCCCTACCGTGAGTTGTCCGTGAATTTCTTTTCCCAATCAATGTTTTTGGTGGATCGATACCATTGGATACGGCAAGTCACTTGGGCTTTTGAGGCGATCCGCAAAGAGGAACAAAAGAACCTGAGCGAGGATGTACGCAAGCATTTCAAGCGGTCTCGGTCGCTGTTGCTCAAGCGCTACACTCTACTGACTCCGGAGGAACGACAGGCCGTGGACACCATGCTTTGGTATTCCGCGAAACTGCGAGAGGCGCACGCCATCAAGGAGTGGTTCTACAAGGTCAGGGACATCAAAAATGTTTGTGAGCGTAAGGGAAAATTCAAAGAATGGGTCTGCGCCGTGTCCGAATCCGAGCTTATTCCTTTCCAAAAATGCGCACAGACCTACTCCCGCTGGCTGACCGGCATCCTAAACTCCTTCGACGTGCCGTTCACCAACGGCTTTACCGAGGGATGTAACAACAAGATCAAGGTCTTGAAGCGAAACGCCTACGGCTATCGCCGATTTGACCGCTTCCGCAATCGGATCTTGCATATGTTTTCACACCAGACGGTCGCTTAGCACCCTCGGATGGCGCGATAAGCCGTGGGCAAGCGTCATCCCTCCGCTTCGCTCCGGTCTGACGCTTGCCCACGGCTTGCTGGTACCCATGGAATTCCTATGGATTTTTAACTTTTTGCACCCCAACTATTGACAAAGAGCCACAAAATTACCCTATCCAGCCGCCCGATCGAGGAACGATCACAAGTCGGGGTGCCGTTCTTGTTGCGGTGTGTCGCCGTGACATAGTAAACATAGGTCTTTCCGGCGACCTTTTTGTAGGCTATCCCGTGTTCGGGAAGCTCGACCAAAACCGAATTATCCAGTGCCATTTGTTCTCGCTCAGCCTCCAAATTCAAATCATAGATAGCCTAATTATACTATACTTAAAAACAAGAGTTAATAGGTTGGCGCAAAAAAGACGAACTTTTTGCCGTTTTTGGGGCATTCTGAGCCGCAAAAACGCACCTGGTCGCACTCAGACGATCAATTGATGGCGTATAGGATAATTTTGTGGGGAATTTAGGCTGCAAATCAAGGACTTGGCAAAAAGAAACCGGACACCAATCGTGATACCCATTGTATCAAAATTGGTGTCCA
>CAZZFP010000085.1:0-3289 GCA_964653575.1 uncultured Lachnospiraceae bacterium | reverse complement strand
CAACTATTTTTGCATCAACCGAGAGCCTCGGAGAATTATTGTTTTTATTCCACTCGCTTACAGTCTTTACAAACACAAAAATAAATATTGCGAAAACCATAAAAGAGATCAAGTAGAACATTGTCATTTGATTTACCACCTTTTCATATTCTTCTCAAACTTTTCGGTATACGCCTTTTTCAGTTCGTCGGATGTAATGTTTATATGATACTCTGCCAACTTTTTCACAGGAGCAGTTCCATACCTATCTCGTCTCCGTCACGATCCGTTTCGTAAAAGCCGAAACCTTCATACATTTTTCTTGCCGCATCATTACCTTCGATGTAACAAAGTACGACCTTATCATATCGACCGTCGCGCCTCACATCATCCAGCGCGAGCCTTGTCGCGGTTTTGCCGTATCCTCTTCCCTGATAACGTTCGTCGATAAATAATTGACTGAAATTGTACGCCTTGAGATCGGGGCAGTCATAATACAAACCCATTCCGACAGGAACATCACCGTCGCAAATCATAAAAGCACGACTGCGAAAATTTCGGTAAGCATAGGCTCTTGCAAGCAACACCGTGCGATCTGCGACATACGGTTTCTGAGCTTCGCTTACATTTAAATCGCATCGCCAATTGGTCTCATCCACATCTTTAAGTCTTATATCGCTTTCGTCAAAAGTTTTTGCATATATGTAACTTTTGAAAGTCACACCCATATTATATTTTTGGAACTCACTCTCGCGCTCAACCTCGAAGCCGAACTTGCGAAGAAGCATATTTGAAGGAAGGTTGTCAACGGCGACCTCCGCCTTTGCCTTCTTCGCGCCGTGCGACTTAAGCCATTCAAGAAGTGCTGACACGACCTCGCTCCCGTAGCCGCAACGCCATAAGTCTTTACGAATGCAATAACCTATATCATAATCTCCGTCAACTTCAAGCGGAAATATTCCTGCCGAACCGATACGCTCTCCCGTCGCGGAAAGCTCGACGACAAGATAGTACCCGTCATCGCTGTCTTGAAGAGTATCGAGCGCGTGCTGATAAACATCGTTAACATATTCTTCTGTCGGATCGGACATATATTTGCCGTTCTCCGAATCAAACCACATACTTGTAAAAAAATCAAGATCCGACGGATCATAGTCTCTGAGCTTTATCCTACCAAACGTTATGCACTGCTCTATCTTCATATTCATTACCTCAAATAATCTTAAAATAAACAATATCAAAAAACAAATTGTGTTTCATTATATCACGAACAATGATTTTTTTCAAGCCTTAAATCGTGCAAATACCAAAAATCAGGCATAAATGTCAAAACGCCCGTCGAAAACACGCCGACGGGCAAATATTATATGTCAGAGTCAGGTACGATCAAAGCTCTACATCATTTCCGGCATATCGCCAACATCAGGATCGGGCAAAGGAAGAGCTACTCCGTTGATAAGATCCTCAAAGCACGGATACTCATCCACCTCTTCGCGCACTCCCTCGATATGTATAAATCTTTCGGTGGCGTAATCATAAGAGGACAGCGGTCTGTCAAGTGCGTCGTTCGTATGTGCACAAACGTATATCTCATCTTCATCTATACGACTTATTATCAGTGTATGGTAATAATCCCCCTCGGAATTCGCTATTTGTACAACATCTCCGAGCTCCGCAAATCTTCTGCGCGTTTCACTGCCGAACGGACCGATACGTCCGTTTGCGGATACAAATTCCGGCGACTGCGTCATAAAATCAAAGAATGGCTCAACTCCGCTCCAAGCGGGCGCACGGTCAAAAGAGGTTATATAATACCACCCGAAATCTCTTGTAAAATTCATAGTACAGCTCCCCGCGAGCACACATTGCGAAACAAAGCTTGTGCAATCGCCGCCGAGCCCGGCAAAATCAATAAATAACGGATTGCGTGCCAACGCCCATTCACGTGCGTATTCTACGGCATTATCTCTGAGATACGGCTTATAAATTATCATAATTTTCTCCGTTTCATCTTTAGGCACAAATTATTATGTCAAGCAAGCGCTATACGAAATCTTGTCTATATCTTCTGTTGCTTAACTCAATAGAATTATATGCGGCTATCTATCAGACGGTCAGAAATACAATAGAATTATGAGCAATAACGCATTAAGAGCTTTTCGACAATTTGAATCAACTCGTCGGCACTTTCTTTTCTCCCGCCGTCAAGCCACGCCTTGAGAATGCTTATGGTCACTCCGGTACGAATAGCCATAAAATATCCGGCAACAGTGTCATCCATTCCCGGCAGCCTGCCGTATGACTTCTCCAACGCCTCGGCGTTATTCATATGGCAGGCATATATGATATCCTGACGGTTGATATCGATAAGCAGCTTCAAAATATCGCTGTGCTCCGTCCAATAGGAAAAGTAGCCTCGCATCAGTCGACTCTCATCGGGTTTCTCTGTCGGTTGAACGGAATTGAGTGCTTCACGAAAGCACAGATCGCACCGCCAATAGAGGATATCCGACAGATTATCAAAGCAACGGTATATAGTCGTTCGAGCCACACCCGAAGCTTTTTGCACATCCGTTACGGTAATCAAATCAAATGGCTTATTTTCAAGGCACTTTAAAAGTCCTTTGTATATCAGATCTGCCGACTGCGCGGAACGCTTGTCCTCACTTATGTGGTACATTTTCATTACCTCCCCGAATGTATTTGTCAAGATATCCGTCTCCCCATGTATATCCGTATGGAGTATTTTCGTCTTTCAATATTTTTTCGGGAAGCTTCAAAGAAATACCTCCCAACAGCACGCCGCACAGAACAGCCACCATAAATTCCGCAAGTGTTGGCTTGGATTCTATGAAAAACGAAACGATGATGCTCACGGCAACGGGAATATATCCCAAAACCGTTGTAGTCATACCGGGGCTGTAAATCGTCCGTTTTCCCTTGTTTTTAAAACGACGGTACAAATAAACGCCTCCCGAAAAATGACCGAACACCTCGGCACAACATAAAAATAACTGCATAACGCAAAAAAACGGATCTGCACCAACGATCAATACAATGCACCCGAAAATTACACCGATAAGATTTGTTAGCATATCGCTCATCTGATTCATCGGATAACAGTCCGTGCGGTCAGATCCCGCCATAAGATTGTACATAGTATGAAAGCCTCCGGGAAAGTACCATTCCTCCAACACATGAAGCGGTAAAAGCGCCGTTGCGGCGGCAAATATTTTTTGCTGAAGTCCCCATTCGCGCCATTTACATACAGTGATGCCGATTATCGCCCCACTGACGGCTATCATCAAAT
>CAZZFP010000084.1:0-3329 GCA_964653575.1 uncultured Lachnospiraceae bacterium | reverse complement strand
AAATTATGTCCGGATACGAAGAAGCAAGAAAGATGTATGCCGCACATGGTGTGGATACCGAGGCGGTATTGGAAAGATTGAGTAAGATCCCCGTCAGCGTTCATTGCTGGCAGGGAGACGATGTTATCGGATTTGACGGAAGTGACTCACTCTCCGGCGGAATTCAGACGACGGGAAATTATCCTGGCAGGGCAAGAACGCCCGAGGAGCTTTTTGCAGATGCGACTCGCGCATTTTCTCTGATGCCGGGCAAAAAGCGCATCAATGTACACGCCTGCTATGCGATCTTAGGCGAGGATCGCGGTAAGGTAGATCGCGATCGATATACTTACAAATATTTTGAACCTTGGGTCAAATGGGCAAAAGAGAACGGCTTGGACGGCGTGGATTTTAACCCGACGTTTTTCGCTCATCCTATGATGAAGGACGGACTCTCGCTCTCCTCTCCGGATGAGGAGACACGTCAGTTTTGGGTCCGTCACGGTAAAGCTTGCCTTGAGATCGCCGCTGAAATGGGCAAGGCGATGAACAGTCCCTGTCTTGTGAATATCTGGATTCCAGACGGTTACAAGGATATTCCTACCGATAGACTTTCGCCTCGTCTGCGTTTGAAGAGATCGCTGGACGAAATATTGGACGGATACGATAAAGAATGGGTCATACCCGCGGTAGAAAGCAAGGTCTTTGGAATAGGTCTTGAAAGCTACACTGTCGGAAGCAATGAATTTTATCAAAATTACGCCGCATCGAGAAATATTTGTTGCTTGTTGGATACGGGGCATTATCATCCGACCGAGGTCGTTTCCGATAAGTTGCCGTCCTTGCTTGCATTCTATGATAAGGTGGCATTGCACGTTTCTCGCCCCGTAAGATGGGATAGCGATCACGTGATCGTCGTGGACGACGAGCTCAAGGAGCTTGCAAAGGAGATAGTGCGCAACGAAGCCGATGAAAGAGTATTGATAGGACTTGATTATTTTGACGCAAGCATAAACCGTCTTTGCGCCTGGGTCACGGGGGTGCGCTCTATGCAAAAGGCTCTGCTCTGTGCTATGCTTCAACCTTATGATGAGATGAAAAAATTGCAGGATGAAGCAAACTTTACAAAGATGATCTATATGCACGAGCGTTTTAAATTTATGCCCATCAGCGATATCTGGGACGAATATCTCAGACGTCAAGGTCTTAATGAGGATTGGTTTGATGAGGTCGAAAGCTACGAGGCTGAAGTGATCTCAAGCCGTATATGATATCAAAAACGGTTGGATAAAACAAGAGGTGAAAAATGAAGAATATTTTTGAAGCGCCTTTCGTAAAAGAAATGCGCCTGGCAACGGCGAATATGTATCGTCTCGGCTGGGACGAACGCAACGGCGGCAACATCAGCTATATGCTGGATGAAAAAGAGGTGGCAGAGTATTTGGATCCGGACCGAGTGATCAGAACGATTCCGACAGGGTTTGACGCAAGCGCACTTACAGGCAAAATATTTATCGTTACGGGTACGGGTAAGTATTTTAAGAATGTTGATGCGGATCCCGAAACAAATCTCGGCATCGTCAGGATCGCCGAGGATGGAACCACGGCGGAGCTTTTATGGGGGTATAAGGACGGAGGAAAGTTTACATCGGAATTTCCCGCACATATGATGAGCCATATTTCCCGTTTGGCGGTCGATCCCGAGCACCGCGTGGTAATGCACTCGCATCCCACGTACACGATCGCTATGAATACGGTATGCTCGATCGATGAGAGAGAGTTCACGCATAAGCTTTGGCAATCCAACACCGAGGCTGTCGTCGTATTCCCGGACGGCGTGGGGATACTGCCTTGTATGATCTGCGGTACGAACGAGATCGGAGAGGCGACGGCGGAAAAGATGAAAAAGTTTCGTTTGGTTATCTGGACAAACCACGGAATTTACGGCACGGGCAAGAATATGGACGAGGCGTTCGGACTTATTGAGACTGTAGAGAAGACGGCTCAGATCTATATGCTGACACTCGGACACGCGGTAAATGTAATTCCCGATGAGATAATCAAAGGGCTTGCCGAGCTTTGGCATTTGACACCCATGGAAGGTGTTTTGGATTGATCGTCTTTTGCCGATGTGACGGAATAATGATAGCATCATAATTTAAAGAGCCACTTGCGTAAGACGACTCTTTGGGGTGCTTTCAAAGAGCGGAAATGTTCCGCTTTTCTCATTAAATGCCGAAAATACCGAGATTCGGATATTGAAGAATAAAATTTGTGTCGGTGCGGTTTTTATCGGAATAAGTCGATTCTTGTTTTATCTACATATTTGCTTTAAAATCGAGCCGAATTGATACAAAATCAACAAAATTTAATTATCACATTTTTTCATCTTGACAAATTTTAAAAAATAGTATATTATATACTATGTATGATATCACCGAAATTGTGACTGTTTTTATTCGGGATCATAATATTATAAAAAATTTTTATATAAAAGAGGAAAAAAGAATTATGGAATACCGCATTGAACACGACTCGATGGGCGAGGTCAAGGTACCTGCCGACAAGTATTGGGCTGCACAGACCGAAAGAAGCCACGAAAACTTCCTTATCGGCGTAGGAATTGAGACTATGCCGAGAGAGATCACGCACGCTTTCGGAGTACTTAAGAAGGCTTGTGCTATCGCAAACAACGCTCTTAAGCCCGAAAAGATGACAGATGCAAAGCTTGCTGCTATTTCCAAGGCTTGTGACGAGGTTATGAGCGGAGCTCTTAACGATCATTTCCCGCTCGTAGTATGGCAGACAGGATCGGGCACACAGTCCAATATGAACGCTAACGAGGTCATTGCCAACAGAGGTACCGAGATCGGTGGCGACACACTTGAGAAGCCCCTTCACCCCAACGATGACATCAATATGAGCCAGAGCTCGAACGATACTTTCCCCGCAGCTATGCACATCGCCGCAAAGATCGTGATCGAGGATAAGGTATTCCCTGCGATAGACCTTCTCGTAGATACACTTAAGCGTCTTGAGGCTGAGAACGACGACGTTGTTAAGAGCGGAAGAACTCACCTCCAGGATGCTACACCTATTAAGTTCTCGCAGGAGATCTCCGGTTGGAGAGCTTCTCTTGAAAGAGATAAGGCTATGCTCGCATCCGCGCTTCCTTACCTTTCCGAGCTTGCTCTCGGCGGTACCGCGGTAGGCACGGGTCTTAACTGCCCCAAGGGATTCGACGTTAAGGTAGCAGAGGCTATTTCCAAGATCACGGGTAAGCACTTCGTAACCGCTGAGAACAAATTCCACGCTTTGACTTCCAAGGATGAGCTCGTATTTGCTCACGG
>CAZZFP010000083.1:2133-3399 GCA_964653575.1 uncultured Lachnospiraceae bacterium | reverse complement strand
GCTTGAGTGACCTTGAAAAAGCTGCGTAAAATGCGCACGGTCTTCATTCCCACGGATCCTGCGGGGGCTACGTCGTTGTCGGGACGGTCGCCTATCATCACCGCTTGGCTCGCAGGGCAGGCGGTCTTGTCCAGCGCAAATCGATAAAATGCGGGATCGGGCTTTGAATATCCGACGTCATCCGAACCGAAGACAGCATCAAAGTATTCGAGTATTCCCAGAGTCTTAAGCCTTTTTTCAAGTCCTACGGGCTGATTTGCGATTATTCCCAGCTTGTAGCGCTTTTTGAGCTTTTCCAACGTAGGAATAACGTCGGGGTAGAGTACCTCAAGGTTCCTATCATAATCGTATAATTTGTTCACTCCGAACGAACGCATAGCACCGTAAAACGGCTTGTCCGCTCCGAGAGCCGCCGCGTCGTAGATGGCTTTGAAAAATTCCTCGCAGCTTACATTCTTTCCACAGGCAAGCAAAATGTCCCGGCGCGCAGTCTCGTATCTTTTTATCTGCCCGGGTTCTTCGTTGGAAAGGGTCGCTCCCACATCAAAAAATATCCATTGTAATTTCGTTCCCATATGTATCTCCGTTTTTCTGTTCAAAATAAGTACAGCTGTTTATTGATCGTTAAAAGTATCAAGCTTCAATTTTTAATTTAAACAAACTTCAGCGTGAAAGCTTAAAAGTCGGTATCTAAACCTTCACGCTGAATTGTTTCTTTGCTTTTTTACGTAAGCTTCAATGGAAGATCATTTGCTGCCTTCACTGTTTTCACCGTCTTTTTTACAGCAATTTGCCTCATCGTGCTTGGCTTTACCGTCGTCGTGACAGCTGTCCGACATAGGGCACGAGCCGCACCCGCATCCGCATCCGCACGAGCTCTTGCCTTGCTGCTTGGCTTTTACCAATTTTCTGATTATGAGAAACACTATGATCGCAAGTATTGCGATGATGATTATGTTCCCGGCGTTGTTTTTTAAAAATTCAAGCATTTTGACCTCACTTACTCCGTATGCCAATATAACTATACCATATATATTTTATCGCGTTAGTGGGTATTTTGTCAAGTGCTTTTTTAAAAACCATACACCGATCCGCGTATTTTGCCGATCCGAAAAATAAAAATGGTCTCTGAGCAAATTACCTCTTGCAAAAAACTTTGATCCGTGATAAAATAAATATGATAAATAAATATGTAAATGAAAGTAAATAACATTTTTTAAAAGTTCTTGAGGGGGTGCGGGGGAACTTCTTTCAAGAAGTTCCCCC
>CAZZFP010000083.1:0-2033 GCA_964653575.1 uncultured Lachnospiraceae bacterium | reverse complement strand
ATTTTTTAAAAGTTCTTGAGGGGGTGCGGGGGAACTTCTTTCAAGAAGTTCCCCCGCAAGAAGCTCCCCCGCAAACTCCGCTTTTAAAATATCGTAAGTTAGGAGGAATAGATATGAGCATACAGGAATCCGGCGAGATGTATCTTGAAACCATACTGATCTTGTCACGCAAGGGCCCTTTGGTGCGCGCTATAGACGTTGGCGAATATATGGGATTCTCAAAACCGAGCGTTAGTCGCGCGATCGGCGTGCTTAAGAAGGGTGGGTATGTTACGGTGGATCCGCACGGTCACTTGAGCCTTACCGCCGAGGGACGTTCTCTTGCCGAGAAAATATACGAAAGACACAGCGTGCTTTCCGAATTTCTGATCGCCATCGGCGTTGACGAAAAGATTGCCACGGAGGATGCCTGCAAGCTTGAACACGGCATCAGTGACGAGTCTATGAATGCTATCAAGAAGCATCTTTCAAAGCTCCAAGAGCGTTGAGCGCAGACCGCTTCAAAAATAAAAGATCGACTTGAAATCTTTAGTAAAGCCGATCTTTTCACTTTGAAAACAAACGATAAAATTGAAATTTTAAAGAAAACGAACTGAACATTTCTATTGACATATCAAAAAATATATAGTATAATCATTATGGCTAAGTGTATTTTTGCCGCATGGCTACATCGGCAGATATTTCGAGCTTTTAAGCATTTATGCCGCCGCACAGCGGCGGAGCGGGGATTGTTATGGGAAAACAGATAGGCATTGATCTTGGAACAGCCAATACGTTGATATATCAGAAGGGCAGGGGCATAGTGCTTCGTGCTCCTTCTGTTGTTGCGATCGAAAGAGCGACCAACAGACTTATCGCAACGGGCGAAAAGGCAAAAAAGATGCTTGGCAAAACGCCGACCAATATAGTCGCCTATAAGCCGCTGAGAGAGGGCGTTATCGCCGATATCGACGTTACTACCCTTATGCTTAACGATTTTATGCGCAAGATCGAGCTTATATCCCTTATAAACCGTCCCGCGGCTCTCATTTGTGTGCCGCAGGGTGTGACGACCGTTGAAAAAAGAGCGGTCGAGAACGCCGCATATGATGCGGGTGCCAAGACCGTGGCAACGATGCTGGAGCCTATGGCTGCCGCTATCGGCTCCGGGCTCAGAGTGGCGAGCCGACAGGGATGTATGATAGTCGATATAGGCGGCGGTACGACCGAGGTTGCTATGATAAGCTGCGGCGGTATAGTCTCTTCCTCGTCTATACGCATAGCGGGCGATGAATTTGATAACGCGATAGTAAGATACATAAAGAACGTTTACGGAGTGCTCATTGCGGATGTTACCGCGGAACAGCTCAAGCGGCGCGTCGGAAGTGCTCACCCCTCGGCAGATGTCGGAGCATTTGAGGTCGTGGGCAGGGATCTTTCCAACGGACTTGTTGCCAAGATATCGGTTACCTCGGCAGACGTCAGAGAAGCCATATCGGAGCAGGTCAGCCAGGTTATTTCGGCGATACTCGGCACACTTGAGGACGCACCGCCTGAGATCTCGGCGGATATTTACGACTACGGAATAATGCTTTCGGGCGGCGGCTCGCTCATAGCGGGGCTTGATCGCGAGATAAGCGACCGTACCACGGTCAGAGTCACACGTTCAAAACGACCGTTTGACGCTGTTTGCATCGGGGTCGGCAAAGCAATAGATAACGAATTCGGTATGAAGGATATCATAGATTACAGACCGAGATAGATGGCGTCGGTTCCGAAAATACCCGGTGAATCTTTAAGAAGTTAACTAAGACTAACATTTTTATATAATTTCACAATACAAACAGTTAGCTTGTGCTAACTGTTTTGTGCTGATATACGATTTTTTAAAAATGTTAAAAATAATGTTGACAAACGTGGAAAAAACATATATAATATAGCACGGTTAGCAAGGGCTAACCTAAAAATCTGCGGCGTGAAAGGACGAAGGATATGAATTTGAAGGAAGCGCTTGACGGAGTGGAATACGTTATCAGCAAGATCGAAACTGATGA
>CAZZFP010000082.1:0-3413 GCA_964653575.1 uncultured Lachnospiraceae bacterium | reverse complement strand
TGACCTCCGGGTTATGAGCCCGACGAGCTACCGGACTGCTCTACTCCGCGATATTTGATTATGCCGGAAACGGGAATCGAACCCGTACGATACTTACGTATCACGGGATTTTAAGTCCCGGGCGTCTACCTGTTCCGCCACTCCGGCGTACATTCCCTTGATTTCCTTGCTATTATACCACCGATCTTTTGATTTGTCAAGACCTTTTTTGATTTTTTTAAAATTAATTTTTTCAAAGCTTGACACGCCGATAAATAATATCGGTAAGACGCGTTGCGCTACCGCTCCCTCTTGACAAAAGCTTCGTTTTATTTTATACTATAATCATACCGAGCAAAACGCCTCATTAATATTATATGTACTAATCCCTCGGATATACACAAAGCTTTTAGAGGAAGGTAAATATATGTCTATCGAGTCAGATACACCTTACATCAAAATGCCGTTTTCGCCCTCGGAGGAGATCAAAGCAGACGCCTGCATTGCGTTCAAATTCAATGTTGATCGAACAATTAAACGAAACGGTCACGCAAGTGCACGTGTTTTGCTGGCGTATTCATCTCAAGGCGGAAGAAAAGCATTTGACCGGCTTTCGTACGGTGATTGCCTGTTTGATCGCCTCGGCTTCAGTGACGACGAGCGACTCAAGCTTGCGATCAGATCCGGCGCGAGCAAAGAATACACGATTTGCAAAACGAGATACGGAGTATCGATACTGATAACCAAACTGATCGCGACGTATGGTATTGCCCTGCTTTTGCTACCCGACGAGGCGACGGCGGCCTCGCTTCGCAAAATATTGGGCAACGCCGACAGCATCTCGCATTCGGAGCTGTGCGAGCTTTTGCTCTCACGCGACGGCACTGTTTTCAGAACAGTCTCAAGGTTTCTCGCGCTCGTTGAAAAAAGCATAATGTGCAGCCGATCCGACGATGAAAATGAATGCTTACGACTTGAGATGTTCGAGATGGTATATGCGATATCGGAGCTTTTGGAGATACATCCGAAATTATTGACTCCCGTAAAACCGCAGATAAAGGCTTCACCGTCGCTTTGCGTCGGTCTTGTCTATCTGTTCTCCACGGTCGCCGCAAAATTGAGCACGGACGGACACATTGGAATAAAGGTGATTGAAAAGGGACAACGGAGCACTATGAGCTTCTCCATCCGACTCAAAGCAAGCGGCGACATAAATCTCTTCGCTCATTATCCCGAAATAAGGGCGCTCGTCAATTTCATAAATGAGCTTGACATTATGGAGAGCTATTCGATAGAAAAAGATGCGAGCTCCGACACATCCGTGCTCGGAATATCCGCGCTGCTTTGCAGGAAGGATCCGTCGCTTGTAGGTCTGAAGCATCCGAAGCCGAAGCTGTATTCGGAGCTTACCGATAATTCGGGCGAAAATTTTTTCGATACAATATAAAAAAATACAATATTACCGAAACTATTCGAGATTTTTTGCGTGTATACAGATGAAGGGGCTTATGTTACCCGAATTTTAAGTGAAACGCATCGGATATCGTATCGGTAACAAGGCTATGAAAGGAATGTAATATACAAAATGGATGATTCGGAAATAGTTGAGCTTTATTGGGCAAGAGACGAAGCCGCCATCATGGAGACCGATAAAAAATACGGTGCATACTGTCACAAGATCGCTATGAATATCCTGTCAAACTTACAAGATGCCGAGGAATGTGTCAATTCCGCGTATCTTAATACCTGGAACGCTATACCGCCGCACAGGCCCGCCATGCTTTCAACATTTCTCGGAAAAATAACAAGAAACCTTTCCCTGCAATACATACGCAAGAAGAATGCCGCAAGGCGCGGCGGCGGAGAGAGCATTGTATCGTTCGAAGAGCTCGGCGATTGTATTCCCGCGTCGGAAGAATATTCCGTATATTCGGAGATGGACGCAGAGCGACTCGGCTCCTTAATAAGCGATTACCTGAAAACAGTATCAAATGATGCAAGAATGCTCTTCATCGGAAAATATTTTTATTTTGACAAAACAGACGACATAGCAAAAAGGCTCGGAATGAAAGAGAGCCGCGCCAAAACGCTTTTATACCGCACGCGTAACGGACTCAGAGAATATCTGGAGAATGAGGGGGTGAATGTAGAATGAACAACGATAAGAAAAACGACGATATCAAAAATATCGAAGGCATCGAAAAGCTGACGGACGCAATAGGCTTCATAGACGATGAGATGATATCGGAATATGACGAAATGTGTAAAAAATACAATGGCGAAAAGAAAAGGACGGCAAAACATCAGGTAAATCTGTTGTACCGTGCCCTGCCCCTTGCCGCTTGCTTTGTGCTTATTATCGGCGGCGTAATATTTGCTATCGGTGGAATCGGACGACATTTATCAAACATTCCGCGCAACGACGAGGCAGATACCGTCGGAGAAAACAGCTTTGCCGAAAATGCTGTATCGAATAAATACGAATTTGATGCCGACCGTAATCCGAGCAAAGACGACCTTCCGATGGCTCCGGAAGGTAATGCAGAACCAATATATCCGGCTGAAACGGATAATATCGAAGAATTTCCCGATCTTGAGGAGCTGCTTAAGCTCAGCGATGATGAAATTAAAGCCGTCATCAAATCCAATTCGACCTATTACAAAACATATATAGACCATTGGAACAGATATATAACCAAAAACTCGTATAACAACTGCAACTTTGCCGTTGATAACGGAAGCAACATAACCTTTACCTGGGATGAAAGCGGCAACATCGAAGATATAATCATAGACAGAGGCACATCCGACAGCTGACAAGCATCAATAATTTAGCATTACAGAAAGGAAGAAATGCAATATGAAAGGTAAACAACGCTGCAAAATACTCAAGGAGATCCGCCGTCAGATCGCGCAAAACAACGACATAGAATTTATAACCTCGGAATGTAAGCACCAAGGCGACTGCCTCGGCACCTGCCCGAAATGCGAGGCGGAGGTAAGATATCTTGAGCGTGAGCTCGAAAAACGTCAAAGGCTCGGCAAGGCAGTGACCATAGCGGGGCTTGCGGTCACGCTCTCCGCGTCGGCGGCGGGATGTATGCTTCCCGTTGACAGTACGCAAGGAGATATGCTTCTTGATGCCGGAGGCAGTCAAAAAATAGTGGACACCGAAGATACCGAGATCATAGACATCATACACGATGGCGAGATGGTTCTTAAGGGCGAGATGGTTGACATTCCCGATGAAACAGTTGAGGAGACCTATCATGATGAATTAATGGGAGTACCTGCATACATTCCCGAAGCATTTGACGAGCTTGAGGCAATGTCCGACGACTACATCAAAGACACTCTTTTGAGGTTCTATTCATTTGAGTTTTATGAGGAGCAGTGGAAGGACAATATAACATATTCGGACAGTGAAAAATGTA
>CAZZFP010000081.1:0-3539 GCA_964653575.1 uncultured Lachnospiraceae bacterium | reverse complement strand
TGCTTCTAAAAAGCAGTATCAAAAAGCTATCGAATATGTAAACAAGGTTGCTACGTGTCCTTATATTACGAACAATGCGTTTATGTCGGAGCTTCTCAAAATGGCGTTAAAAAATAACGGAGAGTTTTCTGAAGATTGGGTAACCGATCTCTTCGGTGAAGCCGATTGGGATAAATTTGAATGGTAAAACGAAAAGCGAATCGAGGCTTCGCTTTTCGTTTTCTATCATTACTTTCGAAATCACATCGACATCTCAAAATCGGGTTCTTCATAACCGCCTGTTTTCATTCGAATGAGGTTGCCATCAAAGATATCCGTTTGCATTGCTTCAACTTCTTGATCCAAGAGTTCAAAGGCTGCGTAGTGACAGTCATCGATGACTACGGTATTCATCTCGCCTGACAGTAACATTTTGATGTTACTCGTGAGTCCAAGTCCTGAAGGGCTGTATGCATTCTAAAGGAATGCAGTCGTTCGCTTGTGTGGCTTGCGCTCTCGTGCGGAGTCGGTAACGTATCTGTTATATCGCTATGAAATTGTCAAATATCAGTGAGGAATTTTTTTGTTCCTCACCTATATGAAATTTCAAGGCGTTTTGGCAACCTTTTTTGACCGATTTCTCGAATTTTTTTTGAAAAGTGCAGAATTTTTGAAAAGTGTATTTTGGACGACGATATTTTATTTGAAAAGTGTATAAAATTTCACATAGATTCTATTGAAAAGTGTAATCATATATGGTATAATAGGTGCAATGATACACGAAGGAGGATTGGAGATGTTATATCGTAAGATTGAATCGTTTATTCGAAATCATTTGGAATCAAAAAATAATAAGATACTTTTGATTGAGGGCGCACGACAGATCGGCAAAACCTATATCATTAAAAAGGTTGCAACGGATCTGTTTGAGAATTATATTGAAATCAACTTTGTAACGGATTCACTGGGGCCGAAACTGTTCCAAAATGTAAATACTGTTGAAGACTTCTATTTTGCTCTCAGTACAATAGAAGGGGACAAGATGAAAGAACGCGAGAACACGATTGTTTTTCTTGATGAAATACAAGAGTATCCGCAATTCTTGACTTTGCTGAAATTCTTGCGAGCAGACAATCGCTTTGAATATATCGCAAGTGGTTCACAGCTTGGAGTTACATTGGCAGAAACGACATCTATTCCGATTGGCTCTGTTGTTCATAAGCGAATGTACCAACTTGATTTTGAAGAGTTTCTGATAGCGAATGGTTTTTCTCACTCAGCCATCGCTTCTTTGGAAGAAAAGTTCCGAGCGAAAGAATCTCTTGATCCTGCTTTGCACGAAAAAATGCTTGATCTTTTCAAAAAATACTTGATCGTGGGTGGGCTGCCCGATTGTGTTAATACATTTGTGGCTACACGTAATGTGATGGATATCCGACAGATTCAAACCGACATCACTGAATATTACAAAGCAGATGCCAGCAAACGCGATGAAGAACGCAAGTTAAAGATCCGCAGAATTTACGAGATGCTTCCTTCGGTTATGCAAAACGTAAAGAAACGCATTGTTGTTAAGGATATCGAGGGCATCAAGGGTAAGCGTTATGCTAATTATGTAGATGAATTTGATTATTTGATCAACAGCGGTATAACCAATGAAGTAAAATCCGTATCAACTCCGGTTTATCCTTTGTGCCAGACACAGGACAAAAACCTTTTGAAGCTCTATATGAACGATGTTGGACTGCTTTCAAACTTGTTGTTTAAATACAATACAAAGCCGATCTTAGAAACTGTTCGTTCCATTAATCTCGGTGCTTTGTATGAGACAGTTGTGGCAGCTCAACTCAAAGCATTAGGCCATAATCTTTATTATTACGATAATCGCAATAATGGCGAAGTGGATTTCCTTATTGATGACTACGAGAATTTGGCAGTTCTTCCTATTGAGGTTAAGAGTGGACGCGATTATATGATCCACAGTGCAATTGATCGATTCTTGAGAAATCCTGACTATCCTGTGGTGCAAGGCGTGGTTCTTTCCAACGATAGAGAGATCAAAGTTGTAGATAAGCTGACCTATTATCCGATTTACTTTGTTATGTTTTTTAAGCCAACCACTGATTATGGAAAATATGCGATGTTGCTTTGAGTTCTAACGTTTATGAAATGTGTTTTTCAGATTTATTTTCTGCGTATAATCTTTTGAGAGAATTGAGGAGTTGATATATATGCTATTTTTATGGATACTATTAGCGATTGTTATTATTGTATTTTTAAAATACCTTTACTTAATTATTAAGAGATTTCATCTTTTAAGAAAGATAGGTAAACAGATTAAAAAGCACAACGGTAGTATGCAATATTGCCGTAATTCAATGATTTCTATTTTCAAGCATGACGGTAAGACAGATATTTCGATACAATTACAAGAAAAGATCGTAGATATCTCCATTATTACAACACCGCTTCGCCGGGTACGATATCATTTCGATACCAATAACAAGCTTTTGGAATTGATTGTTGAGAGACGGGCTGTTTATGTGGGAGGCTCTAGAGCACCAAGACCTACCTATATAAATGCTATAGACAGTGTATACACTATTCGAAAATATAGGATAGGATTTGAGGTATCGAATAACGATCATCAAAAATATGTGATCTTGAATCCTTTTCCGAAATCAGTCAGTAAAGCAGATGGTGCAACACTTACAGCACTCTATAACAACGATGATTTAATTCCCGGCATCAAAGTATGTGGATCAAAGTGGTTTGTTGAATGGATAACAAATTAATAGTAAAATAATCAGGGAAATGAAAAATTTATATGAAAAACAATTATTAATTCTCCAATCGAAACGTAAACAACCCTTTAAGCTAACTATTGAGGGAACAAGTATGTTACCTGTTCTTCATCCGGGAAACTGTATTTCTATATGTGCCAAAGAGGATTATATAGTAGGTGACATACTTGTATTCTTCTATAAAAACGACACATTACTTGTTCATCGTCTTCTGAAAATTGAAAATGGGCGTTACTTTTGCAAGGGAGACAATTCGTTTAGGCTTGAGGACGTTGAAAAAAATGTTAGAGCTCGCCGTTTCTACGCTCGAAGCCCCATTCGGCAGAATGTAGCTTTTCGGACACGCCATTGTTTCCGTCGAAGTATTCAGCCATGTTGTTTTCGTCGATGCTGTTATACTCAGCCAAACGCTGGCTGATGACATCCTCATGTCGAGCTGCGAATTCTGCATCTTCCTCGTAGCCATCCTCATCGATGTCACCATAGCAATCTCTGCTGTGTACCTGAACGGTCAGCGGACAGTAGTATTTGGTTGTAACCGACTGGGGATAGGCTTCGGTCAGCATTCTGTTGAGTTGCTCGTAGGAAGCAAGACATTCGACCTTGACGGTGTTCTCAAACTCTCGTCTGCTCTGATAGGGGAGGTTATGCATCAGAGCAATGGTGTCATTGAACGTGCGGAAGCGGAAGCCTGTGGGGATTGCTTTGGCAATGGCGTTTTCTACGATACCTCTGCAGTCGAGAGTGAACGAGAGA
>CAZZFP010000080.1:0-3602 GCA_964653575.1 uncultured Lachnospiraceae bacterium | reverse complement strand
AATATCTCCGTTTTTCCGTATCTTAGAGATACGTTTTGATTTATACATCAGCGCTTAGCGCTCGTAGTCCTTCTTTTTGATCACGAGTGCAGATGCTGCCGCGATAATGAGTACCGTTGCCGCGCCGACGCTTACGATCGATGATTTGCAACCGTTGTCCGTATTTGTGTTAGGCTGATCGGTCGGCTCAGCGGGATCCGTGGGGGCTTCTGTTGCGGGCTCTATCGGCGTTTTGGTGTATACCGCACGATAAACGAGATCCGAGGTTACCGTTGTCGCTATTTCCGCATCCCACTTTTCAAAAGCGTATGTAAAGCTTTCATCGCTTGCCTTTGTGGGAGTCTCGGGTATTTGAGTCAGGGTATCTCCGTACTTGTATTCTGTGCTGAGTATTACATTTCCGTCATCGTCCAAAAATTGAACGGTATATGTGATAGGTATCCAAACGGCATACAGAGTCAGATCCTTATTTTCATTATATTTATCTCCCGCTTTATATTCCGCTTCGGTGGCATCCTTGGAGGTTGCCCATCCGACAAATTGGTATCCTTCGAATGTGGGGATTTTGTCGGCGATGATTATCTCGCCGTCTTTGAGCATTCTTTGGCGTGTGAGCCCATCTTTGCCGCCGTTAAAGTTATAGGTTATGCTATATACGGTATCGGCATCCCCTTTAACGTATGACATCGATATCCAACCCATTTGACCGTTGAATTCGATCTGTCCCCAACCGTTTCTTATTTCTATTATTGTAACGCTTGAATTCTTTGGGAGCTCGCCGATCTTATCGTACGATGTTCCCGCACCGGTGCGCACATTTAATGATGACGCCGTCGTTACATAGCTTCCGGGCTTTGTTTCATTCTCTTTAAGAGGGAAGGAAGAATAATCTGTGCCTTCGTTTACTGTATATTTCGGTACACAGTATCCGAGAATGTATTCGTGAGTGAGAGAATATTTGTGCGTAGCAACTTCTCCGCCGCTGTTGCCCTCGATCGTGTATACATAACCGTCTTTAACGCCGACGACGAGACCGACATGGTTTGCGGTAGTCGATCCGATCTCGTTTACAAACATAATGATGTCGCCTGCAATCGGAGTGTATCCCGAGCTGAGCTCCTTGAACTGCGATTTACTCTGATACCAAGAGGTCATACGTCTGCAACTTACTTCCGTAGTCGCAACGCTTTTTTTGACCCCCGCTTGCCTGAGGCACCAGGATACGAAAGCGGCACACCAAGCGTAACCGTAGCTCATTCCGTTCCCCTCGCCGTTATCAAGCTTGCCGTAAAGGCGATTATACTCGACAAAGTTGCTGTCGCCCGAAAGATTGAGTCCGTCCATATCAGCCTCGCTGTTACCCTCGTGATAGCCGAGCTGAGTGAAGGCTACCGAAAGTACATCAAAACGTTGGTCTCCCGTGAGCTCGTATGCTATGAGCTTTTGATAATACGGGCTGTATGTATACGCATCGCTGAAGTTATATGAAGGGGTCAGTGCCTCGGACGTCAAGGTGAACACCGACATCACCGACAGCATAAGCAGAGCGGCGAGCAGGGCAGCACCCATTCTTGTATGAGTTATCTTTTTGATCTTCACGGAAAAATCCTCCTTTGTTTTTATCACATTGTATACATTATAATACCATAAAATACGATAAATGTAAAGAGATAATATGACAAAATAACAAAATATATTATAAAGATCATACTTTTTTGACGTATTATAACAAAAAACGGCCGCATAGCGCGACCGTTGAAATTCCTATCTTATTTTAATGACATATGCTTATTTGAGCATCGAAAGTATCTCGTGCTTGGGCCTGACACCCGTCACCCTTTTTATCTCCTCGCCGTCCTTAAATGCAATGAGTGTCGGAATGCTCATAACACCAAATTCCGAAGCGAGCTCGCTTTCTTCATCAACGTCTACCTTGCATATTTTGATATCGTTGCTTTCCTTTGATATCTGATCTATAACGGGGGAGAGCGTCTTGCACGGTCCGCACCAGGTTGCATAGAAATCGACCAAAACGGGGACATCACTTTCAAGTACTTCTTTCTGAAAATCCTCTTTTTTTATAACCAAAGCCATATTTAAACCTCCTTATAGCTGTAAGCTCTATTTATTGTTGCCTTCATATACTTCATTTAATTCTATTATACAGCATTTTTGATAAAGAGGAATATATTTTCTGTGAACATTTTTTGTAAATTAAGGTGGTATTTTGCCGAACGGGCACTCAAGAACATCTTGTTAAAAAAATCTAAAAAACGCAAATTTTCTATTGACAAGAAGGATACCAAGTGGTATAATAAAATGTGCGTTTTAAAACGAACAATTTCAAACGAGAACAGGAGGTCAATATGCCACCAAAGCCTAAATTTACGAGGGAAGAGATCATAGCCGCGGCGCTCGTTATAGTATCGAAGCTCGGAGATGATGCACTTACCGCCAAGGAGCTCGGCGATGCGATGGGAAGCTCGGCGCGTCCGATATTTACCGTGTTCAACAGTATGAATGAGGTGCGCGAGGAGGTTAAAGAAGCGGCAATGAGACGCTTCGAGTCGTATGCGCATAAGACGGGACAAGATATTCCCATATTCAAGCAGGTCGGTATGCAGATGATCTTATTTGCAAAGGAAGAGCCGAGGCTTTATCAGCTGATTTTTATGTCGCAAAACAGTGATGTAAAATCTTTTGCGGATATTTACGCACATCTCGGTAGTGTTGCCGATGAATGTCTGCGTACGATTCAAAATGATTACGGCTTGTCTGATAAAGTTGCAAGGGTGCTGTTTGAGCATTCGTGGATTCACACCTACGGCATCGCTACGCTGTGTGCCACGGGAATGTGTGATTTTTCCGAGAAACAAATTTCAAAAATGCTTACAGAGGATTTTACGGCGATGATGCTACTGTTAAGATCCGGAAAGGAATCAAAATGAAAGAATCAATTTGCGGTGCAAACTGCGCCGAGTGTCCGTTTAACGAAAGCTGCCGCGGGTGTGCCGAGACTGACGGTTGCCCTTACGGAAAGCAATGCTTTATTGCAAAATACATATTAACAGGCGGTATCGAGGCTTGGAAAGAATTCAAAAATGGACTTGTCGATGAGATAAACGCATTAAATATCGACGGAATGGAAAAGGTCACCGAGCTTTATCCGCTTGTCGGCAATTTTGTAAACCTTGAATATTTGCTTCCGAGCGGCGGTACGGTCAAATTTCTGAAGGATGAGGAGATGTATCTCGGGGCACAGGTCAAAAATCTGTTTGATGACAGCGGAAAGACCTGCTTCGGAGTTATCGCTCGGGAAGGCTTTATACTGATCTGCACTTATGGTGAAAACGGCTCAGATCCGGAGCTCGTGGTATATAAGAGAAGATGACCTTATGAGCAAATACGAAGCCCTTTGGAGCTACATAAAAAATTGCGGAAAGGATACGGTCACGCTGACCTTCGAGGAGATCGGCGGTATTGTCGGTGTTCCGCTTGACCACTCGTTTTTGCGGTATAAAAAAGAATTGACGGAATACGGCTACGAGGTCAAAAAGATCTCTATGAAAGAACAGAAGGTGACATTTACAAAATGCTGAACG
>CAZZFP010000079.1:0-3806 GCA_964653575.1 uncultured Lachnospiraceae bacterium | reverse complement strand
GGATTACGATGAGCTTACGCAAGGTGACGAGCTCGAGATCCGCGGCTTGCACGAAGCCCTGAAAAGCGGGAAAGCCGTGCTGTGCGATCTTTCGACGGGTAAGGAGTATTCGCTTAACTGCTCGGTGTCCGAGCGAGGCGGAAAGATCTTGCTCGCCGGCGGATTGCTGAAATATACAAGCGGAGATAGAAACGAATAAAGCCGCCGAAAGGCAAGAAATGAACTAAAAAAAATCGCGGGCGACCATAGGTCGCCCGACGGAAAAACAATATAAAAATCCTTAACAATTTATCAAATCCGGCACTGATATATCTATATGCCGTAGGCACCCGTCAGAGGATCCTTGAATATCCCTATATTCGGCGTGGCAAAAGTAAAAGCAATAAACATAACGCCAATGACAGAGAGCAACACAAGCGAAAGCCTCGGAAGCCCGCAAGAGAGCTCCGCGTTATTAAATTGCCGCGTCTCGTAAATATACGCAGCGGCTGCCGCAACGAAAAATATCGCTATATTTATCCAATCCAGCGACTTTCCGATCACGCCGTTATAGGTGTAAAATAGAACAGGAATCAGCACAAGCCCCAGCAGCGTGCCCTTGAGCTTTACACACCAAAAGATTTCGATATCCTTGAAGAAAAAGCTCTGCACGACAGCATAAATAAACATAGGCCAAAAGAGCAGCTTCATATGCTCCCAGGTGGATTCGTTTACCCCCGAAAAAGGCGCAATCCACACGGCGCCGCCGGTTAGGTCATATAAAAAATGTAATAATGTGCCGCAAAAAGACGTCACCGCAAAGCCCATCAGCTGCCATAAGCCTATCGATCTTTTCATACCCATACCTCATATTGTATTTCAAATATAAGATATTCACCGACGGGAAAATATATGCGTACAAGATCTCTTTACCGTAGGCGACCTTTGACTTTATGCTTTTTCGTCTACTGCCGTAAGCGTCAGCAGTATCGAGCCGAAGTCGTGCTTGAAGCGCGGCACCGTGACTCCGAGATGACGCAGGACGGCGCCGGGGAGCGTCAGATCGAGCTCCTCGATCCGGTACATCATATCGTCGCAAAGCCCTTCTATCTTGATGACGGGCGACATCGTTACCTCTGTAAGCGCCTGGAAGAGCACCGTTACCGCGCGGCGCTTGTCCTTTGAGACCACGGTCTGCAAGAGCTCGTTCCCGCCGTCTTTTTCGTCGATGATCACTCTTCCGCGATAGAGGTCTCCCTCGAGCATAAGATCCTCTATTTCGTGATATTTGGTAACATCCGACGGAATACGCGCAATGTCCTCGTCCGAAAGCTTCGTGATGTCAAATTCGTAGCCGAACGCGCCGAAATACGCAATATTTCTTCTCGTTTCGGTGTCGGTGACTCTGCCCGTTTGCCTGTTCGGCGAACGTGAGATGTGATTTGAGCACGTCGAAAGCGGATAGATCAATTCCGTACCGTATTGGATGCGGGCGCGTGAATATGCGTCCGTATTATCCGACGCCCAGATCTGAGGGAAGAAGGCGAGTGCCGCGGCGTCAAATCGTCCGCCTCCGCCGGAGCATCCTTCAAAGAATATGTCGGGGAATGAGTCGGTCAGATAACGTGCAAGCTCATAAACGCCGAGCACGTAGCGGTGCTGTACCTCGCCCTGGCGATCAGAGGGAAGCGCACGAGAAAAGTTTTCGCACAGCGAACGGTTCATATCCCATTTGATGTAGCTTGCGCCGCTCTCGGAGATGGCTTTGTACATCGCGTTTTTTACGTAGTCGAGCACGTCCGAGCGGGTCAGGTCGAGCACGAGCTGATTTCTTGCCTCTCTCGGTGTTCTTCCGGGAGTCGAGATCGCCCAATCCGGATGCGAGCGATAGAGCTCGGAATCGGGATTTACCATCTCGGGCTCTATCCAAAGTCCGAAATTGAGTCCTTTCTCGTGGCAGTGATCGGCAATGACCTTAAGTCCGCCGGGAAGCTTTTCTTCATTGACGAACCAATCTCCGAGCCCGGCGCGGTCGTTGTTGCGCGCGCCGAACCAGCCGTCGTCAAGCACGAACGTGTCTATTCCGAGCCCTTCGAGGCGGTCTATGGTTTCGATCAAACGGTTGCTGTCAAACGTAAAGCGCATACCTTCCCAGCTGTTGAGCACGACGGGACGGCGCACATTTACCCAGCGCGGAGAGATCATATATCGGCGGAAAAAGTCGTGATGACGCCGTGTCATACCGCCCATACCCTCGTTTGAATAGCAGAGTACTACCTCGGGGGTCTCAAAGCTTTCGCCGCGGTCGAGCTTCCAATCGAAGCTTTCGGGATTGATACCGATGGAAACTCTCGTGTGCATACATTCATCAAGCTCAAAACTCTCATAATGAGAACCGCTGTAAGTGAGGCTGAAAGCAAACACCTCGCCGCTTTCCTCGGTCGTGCAGGGTCGGCGCAGAATAGCGACCGGAGCGTTGTGGTGACTTGTCACGCCGCGCGTGTTGCCTACGGATATGCGTCCCTGAATGAGCTTGGATACTTGAGGGTTGCGCTCGTGCGCGTGGCGCCCGTGAATGGTTATGAGCTCGTAGTCTCCGTCGTAAAGGTCGAGAGTCATAGAGAGCGCACGCTCAAGATGCAACGTGCCGTCCGTCGAATTGACTATCTCGGCGCGTCGCGTCAGGATATCCTCGTCGGCGTAGACGGTGTAGAAAAGATATACCGAAAGTCCCGTGTCGGGATCGCGAAGCGTGATCTTGAGGGTCTCTTTTCCGCGCGCCGTGGGAATACCCGAACGGATACAGGGCTTTTCCGACAATATTTCATATGAGTCGTATTTGAATTCACAGGCTCTCGAACCGTTCTCGCCGAGCGGGATCAACGCAGGCTCGCGGAAATCGCCGAGAAACGGCGTGGAATATTCCTGCATAACCGAGCAAAGACGCTTGTTTGAACCGGGAATGGTGGCATTGTGCGACGCGGCGACAGAGGTGGCGTAGTACGAAAGGTCGCATTCCGGTATCTTTTCGCCGTAATACGCGTGGTAAAGATATCCTTCTTCGGTGATACGCATAGCGTATGAAAAGTTTTTTCCTTCAAGGAAAAACGTCCGTAATTCGTCACGGTATTTTATACTCATTTTGTTTAAGTCTCCTTACTTAAATAATTGTTTTGGAAGGTCATAAAAAAGCGAAACTGCCAAATTCGGAGTAAAGCACGTTCCGAGTTTATTATACCATAAGTAAAAATGCTTGCTTGCAAGGGCATTTTTACGCAGCCGTCAATTACGCAGGCGCACGAGGTGCGCGCAAGGGCGAAGCCCGCAAAGTTGCAAAGCAACTTACTGCGTATATTATACCATATCACTTAGCTTTGCGTCAATATCAAGTGCGATTTTGACTTTTACTTTTTTAAAAAGAAAGCAACCTTCAAATGCCATTGCCCAAAAATTCAATTTCACACAGTTATTTGTACATAACCTTTTCCCATATATTCCAATAGTGCGAATCGTGTTCGCCCACGAAAGAAATCTTAAAGAATTCAATTTTGTAGGGACCGGCGTCCTCGACGGTCCGTGTAAAAGGACAAAAAACAGCGAAAAATCGGCGCAAAATCTTCTCTTTCGCGGTAGGGGCGGACGACTCTGTCCGCCCGCGTAAAAGGGTAAAAAACAGCAAAAAAATCCATCGTGAAAGCGAAAAATTACCGCTTACCCGGTAGGGGCGGATATCATCCGCCCGCGATCTTTTCGTTCATTTCTTGCCGCTCGGCAAGAAACGAACCAAAGAAGCGAGCAAAGAGGCGTTCCCCCTCTTTGAACTCCCC
>CAZZFP010000078.1:0-3806 GCA_964653575.1 uncultured Lachnospiraceae bacterium | reverse complement strand
GTTTTATTATTCAAATTAAGGTACTCATAGACTTCATCAGCTTGACGAATGAGAGAACCTTCGAACTCCTTTCGATCCAAGAATCTGCTCTTGTCGTCACTGTCAAAAACCGCGGCTTTGACAGAAAAAGGACATTGATCGGAAAGGAGTAATGCAAGATTAGTATAATTCCCGTTTGCATCTATCATTCCGAGCGTTTTTTGCTTCAGTTCGATTTTGGCACGTTTGAAAACCGTTTCAAGATAATCGAAGGTCAAATCTTGTTCGACACTTGGTAAAGACTCAAACGACTTATTCTCACTTGCGATAATCATTTGCTTGATGGCGTACTCGGATGCCGGCTGTGATGTATTGTTGATACGGAGATATACGCCACTCGGCTTCAAGCCCTTTTCGTAGATATAATAAGGCTTTTTCACACCTCTGCCAACAGCAACCTTGACAATGGTTTTACCGTCTTCTTCGTATTCTCCCGCACTGCAAATTAAAGAAGCGTCAGGCTTGATTGCCTCGTGTATCATAAGAGAAATGCGCTCTATGATATCTTTCGCATTGTCAACACCGATAACTTTGCCGTCATCGTCAACGCCGATAATCAAAGTTCCGCCGTCACTATTCAAAAAAGCAACGATTTCTTTTTTGATTTCGGTGGTATATTGTACCTTTAATTCCAATTTTTCGGACTCAATATATTGCATATCATCATCCTTTCTATTGCTTTGCTATTTGTTTCTATTGCATTCTATCACAATCTGCTTGATTTGTCAATAGCAAATCCGCAAGTTGATTTGATTCTTTAAAAATCGATCGACCCGTATGATGGGGACTTAATAAGTATTGATCTTTATTTTCCGATTTATTACTTTTACAATCGGATGTGTTACTGCATCGTTTCAGCATATCGCATATCAAAAATCAATAGTTGCGCGGGAACGAAAATCACGGAGACTTTTAAAGCAAAAAATCGCAAAGACCGCAAAAGCGACAGGCAAACGCGGAGCACTTATTTGCAAAACTTTTTTCGAAAAAACTTTTTTGGAAAAAGAGGTGCATTTTTCCGAAAAGTATGGTACAATATAGGCAGTCGGGGGAGGCTTTGGTGCGACAGCTCCGAGCGACAACCGATACCCGGGCAAAGCCGAAGTAAAATTGAGGTAAAATTCAGATAAAGTTGAAATAAACTTGAGATAAAATTGAGATAAAATTGAGATAAATTTGGAGGAAATATGAAAAAAGCGTGTTTACCTTACCGTTCTTTCGCGCCGATCTTGCTTATAATTCCCCTTTTGATCGTGTCGCTCTCGCTCGATATTCCCGCCTCTGCTGCCGCGGAGTCTGTTTTTTCCGCAACTCAAGAAACACAAGAGATACCCGTTGAGTGGTCAACGGGCTACGTCGGATCTGCGGGCAACCGTCTCGGCAACGAGAACGCGCTCGGACCCGTGGGCGGTTCAAGCTCATACCGCCACACCAACGTCGTAACGATAGCAAAGGCGGGGACCGAGATCACCTTTACCGAAAAAGGCAGCGGAGACAACGGCTACTGTGCTTCCACGGGATATTATCTTTCCTCTTGGAAGCTCGAAAACGGTCAATGGGTACTCGACACCGAAGGCGCAAATTATCAGGGCTCGACCACGGGTAAAAGCGAGGGGCACGCGGTAAGGCGCGGCAACACGATGACATACACCTATGTCACGTCAAAGGACAACGAACACCTTCGTTTTTCGTATTGCGCGACCAACGATACGGTCGGAGACGTAGACAACCATCCGAAAATATTCGCAAGACTCACAAACAAGCAGGGTACTTACGCCTTCGAGCTCGAGCGAGACAACTTCCCTTTTTCGTTTGAATACGACGAGACCGCCGCTGACGGCTCGCTTTACAGCGGATATATCAAAAATGTGAATTGGCAGGACGGATATGTCGGCTCAAGTGAAAACAAAAACTTTTACGTCAATGAAATATCGCCGCATGCGGCGGGATACAGATACACAAGCATAATAAAGGTGCCGTATGCAGGTACGACGATAACCTTTACCGACCCCGACGAGGGATACGTCGGAGGCGACGTGTATTTTGTTTCTCAGTGGAGCGAGCTTTCGGACAAGATCTGGGTCTGCGAGGGGGAGGAGTTTTCCCTCACGGGGACCTCTGTCGATGGCATTGAGGATCTCGGCACTTCAAGAACATACACCTACATAACGACCTCGGACAACGAATGTATCCGCCTCTGCTACAAGTATACCGATGCGACGCTGCCGCTTCCCACCGTTACGTGGAGCTCTAACAACGAGGCGTATTCCACGGAGACCGAGCCGCCCGTGACCGAAAGCGAGCCGACGGACACCTCTCCCGAAAGCGAGCCGAACTCCGATCCCGGCACGCCCGATGATCCGATCGACCTTGACAGGGTAATAAGGATCTCATTGATCGTATTTACCTTTGCCGCATTTTTGGCAGCCGTTATAATTTTGCCTCGCATATTCGGAGACAGAAAAAGCTCGGAAAATGATAATAACGTGAAAAAGCGGTAGAAGTATAAAATAATGATTAAATAATCTGTAAAACTTTTGCAAAAGCTATTGAAATGAGTAGCGCATTGTAGTAAAATAAAATGTAATTTATTTGCGCCCGGCAAACAACTTTTCGGGCAAGTAAGATCTTTTATATATTTATTAATTTTTAACTGCTACGGAGGTATAAGATTATGGTAGTAGCCGGCGATTTCAGAAACGGTGTTACATTTGAGATGGATGACGGAAGCGTTGTTCAGGTCGTTGAGTTCCAGCACGTAAAGCCCGGTAAAGGCGCAGCTTTCGTTCGCACAAAGCTTAAGAACGTTATCACGGGTGCTGTTATTGAGAAGACATTCAACCCCACGGATAAATTCGAGAACGCTTATATTGAGAGAAAAGAAATGCAGTATTCCTACGATGACGGTGACCTTTATCACTTTATGGACACCGAGACATGGGAAGAGACTCTTATCTCGCACGATATGGTTGGAGACAACTTCTCCTTTGTTAAGGAAGAGATGATGTGCAAAATAAGCTCGTACAAGGGCAAGGTATTCGGCGTTGAGCCCCCCACATTCGTTGAGCTTGAAGTAACAGACACAGAGCCCGGCTTTGCAGGCAACACGGCTCAGGGCGCAACAAAGCCCGCTACGCTTGAAACAGGCGCGGTAATCAAGGTTCCGCTCTTCATCAACATCGGCGATATTCTTAAGATAGACACAAGAACAGGCGAATATCTTTCCAGAGCATAACGCAAACAGCCCCGTACCCGAAATAACCGGTCACGGGGTTAAAATATAATTAAGGAAGGAAAACGGATATGAATATTTCAGAAAAAGCAGCTTATATCAAAGGTCTTGCAGAGGGTCTTTCCGTCGATCAGGACACCAAAGAGGGCAAGGTAATTGCCGCCCTTATCGATGTCGTCGGCGATATGGCAGAGGAGCTTCAGAGACTTAACGACTATATTGAAGAGATCGACGAATGCCTTGGCGACGTCGAGGATTATCTCGTTGACGAGATGGACGATTGCGACTGCGATTGCGACGATTGTGATTGTGATTGCGATGACTGCGATTGCGATTGTGATGATTGCGATTGTGATGATTGCGACTGCGACGGTTGCGAGGAGTTTTTTGAGGCTGAATGCCCCAACTGCCACGAGACCTTCGAGATCGACGCCGACGAACTTGATGACGACGACGCGATCATAGTCTGCCCTCATTGTAATCAGAAGCTCGTTTTCGACGACGAAGAGCTCGGCGAGGATGACGAGGACTAAAA
>CAZZFP010000077.1:0-3834 GCA_964653575.1 uncultured Lachnospiraceae bacterium | reverse complement strand
ATTACGGAACGATAAGCGCAGAGCTTTATCCCGAAAAAGCACCTGAAACGGTCGCAAATTTTGTAAAGCTCATTAAAGAAGGCTTTTTCTCGGGACTCATTTTCCACAGAGTCATCAGCGGATTTATGATACAGGGCGGCGGATTTGACGAAAGCTTTTCTCAGAAGCGCGCCAAAGCTATCAAAGGAGAGTTTGCCGCAAACGGATATGTGCTCAATGACCTCAAGCATACGAGGGGCACACTTTCTATGGCTCGCACCAGCGACCCCGATTCGGCATCCTCGCAGTTCTTTATAATGCACGCCGATGCCCCCTACCTTGACGGTCAGTACGCCGCATTTGGCATAGTTACGGAAGGTATCGAGGTGGTAGACAAGATCGCGTCCGTCAAAACGGGCAGACTCGGATACTATGACGACGTTCCGAAGACACCCGTCGTTATCGAATCCGCCGAGGTCGTTGAATAATACAGTGTGATTTCAAAAAATATCATTCTGTAATCATTTTTGATAATTGAACAAAGCAAAAAACGCACCGTAAAGTGCTCTGCCGTCATACAACGGAGACAGGCGCCTTACGGTGCGTTTTATTTTAACTCAGCACTGCCGAGTCAAGGTTATGAAAGCGTTTTGAACTTTTCGTTAAGTTCGTTGAGCTTTTTGGCTATAGTTACCGCTTTTACCTGATAAGATCTTGTTTCAAAAGACTTAGCTGTAACGGCTTTTCTGAATGCGCTTGCGGTGTAAGTATCTATGCAGTCGCACATAACTCTTCCGAGCTCGATCTTAACGGAATTTCTTATGTAGTCGTACATTTCGGAGTCTACGGAATCCTTGGAGTATCTGAGCTTCATAGCAACTTCGTAAACTGCGGGTGTAACGTAGCGATAGCTCTCGGCTGCCATAAGTTCAAGCGTTGCGGCGGTTGCGCTGATGTTGTTTGCCTTTCTGGAGATCGCATACATTGTGAACGGGTGACCAAGGTTCGTGCTGTATCCGTCCTGATCCTCTGTCCACATCGGGTTCGGAACTATACCGAAATTAAACGAGATAGTATCCTTGGACGTTTCGTTCGAGGTATTATCCTTGCCTGCCGCAACGAAGAGACGGTCGGTAAGGAAAAGCGAACGAGCATCACGGAATACGACGCGAGGGGGTTCCGCACTTGAAGAAGTGTAAATATCCGCGGAGGTGTTCAGCCATTCCTGGATAGACTTCATACCGTTGACCATCTTTTCTCCGAAATATTCGGAGTTAAGAACAAGGTTTCCGCCGGAATCACGAGTGATTATCGAATATCCGCTTGCGGTTCCGAGCGCGTCAATGTTAGTTGTGTAGATGCTGTACCCGTATAAGTCTCCGTCTGTGCCGCCTTCTTCGCTATCAAGCTCTCTGAAGGTGTTTGCGGTCATAGTCTGGAGAGCTTCCATCGTCCACTTGCCGTCTTTAACGAGCTGATAAGGAGTCTCGAGCTTATATTCTTCAAGAAGGTCCTTATTGAAGAAAGTGCCTATCATCATCCAAAGCAGGTTGGTGGAAATATCACCCGAACAGAAGAAGAGCTTATCGTAGATAGTACATTCATTTACAAGTGACTCGGGCCACCAAGGCTTTGAAAAATCGAGAGGCTCAAGCTTCATAAGATCGGCAGTGTAACCCTTGTATGAAAGCTGGGGAGCTACACGGCTGTACGTCGCGTACATATCGTAAACGACCTGAGCGCTGGAAAAGTCGGATTTGACTTTGCTGATATAGTCATCCATATTTTTGTCATTTCCGGCGGTCTTGTCAAACGTGAGCTTTATACCGAGTCTGTTCTCTACGGCTGCGTTTCGGTTGTAGATGGCACTGTTGATACTGTCGCTGAGGTTGTCTGTTGCCTCAAACTCCTGCATCGTGTAGTCGCTCCAATAGAGCATACATACTGTTTTGCCGTTGAAATTGTAGTCTGCAAGATAGTCCGCGGGAACCTCTTCCTTGGTCTCGGTTTCCGAATCCCCGGAAGGAGCGTTTGTTTCTTCGCCCGGTGTCGCGGTGTCGCCTGACGACGGGGTGTTTGTTGCTTCTGCACTGCCGGAATCGCTGTCATCCGGAACATCCGGAGTGTTCTGACATGCCGCCAAGAGAGGGAGCACCATCAGCAGGCACAAAAGAGCTGCCAATATTCTTTTTTTCATTTCGCTTTTTCCTTTCAAAAAATATGTGGGATTGTATTCGGTGGGCGTTTGAGATGCCCTCCTTGCTGTTGCAAATACCGATCGCACTTGTAAGCAACTTTATTATATAACATTTTTTTGCCAAAGTCAATAGTTATAAATTATTTTTTTGTGTGATTTTTGCACAAAAATCAAAAATCTTCAATCTTAATAAAATATATATTGAAATCCTCGAATTTATGTGATATAATAAAATATCTATGCTTGAAAAACACAAAGGCGGGAGGTGCAGATGTTCCTCCTACCTTGAAAATATATATCGTATACGGAGGAATGCCTCAATTGAAAAATCCGATAAAGCTTCGCTCAGGGGTATCGGTACCCGAGCTTACAAAAAAAGAAGCGGAAGCAAAATGTTATCTTACAAGAAATGCGCTCTCAAAAATGCACCTTGTTCCCGCGGGCGATCCCGTTGCCTATATGAGAGCTGACGACGGAAGCGTTATATACTTTTTTGATCCCGAAAGGGTAAAGGAGGCGGCTCCCGAGCTTTGGTACTATGCGCCGTCGAAGGGTGAGACTATGACGCTCGAAAACGGCACCGTGATAGAAAGAATGAGCACGAAGCGTGCCGCTTCCTACGGATATTATACGTTGGAACGTCTCGCGTCTATGAAATATGACACGATGGAAGAGCCGGTCGCGTTTACATACAGAAAGGACAAGAGTGTGGTCTTTTTCTACGACAAAAAGACCGCCATTCGCCAACCCCTTATGTGCGTTAAATGCGGAAAGAAAATAAGATTTAAGCGCAAGCTCTGCGAGGATTGCTACGAAGAGGATCTTGCCGAGCGTCGTGCCGAGGGGGATCTGCACAGAAATTCATACTACGGAATGGACCCCAAAAGGGTCATCTTCTTTGACCTTGAGCTTACGGGAGTTTACGATCACGACGAAATAATCTCTATCACGATCACGGATGCCGAGGGAAATCTCATTATGGACACTCTCGTTAAGCCCGAACACACAAAAAAGTGGAAGCGAACCGAAAGAATACACGGTATAACACCCGATATGGTAGCGGATGCACCTTTGCTTGAAACGCTCAAGCCCGAGCTTCGCAGAATATTCGATAACGCCGACAACGTGATAGCTTACGGTGTCGCGACGGATTATTCTCATATCAAATATATCTACGATACGGAAGAGGAGCGCGAGGCGTTCCACCAAAAGACGCGCTGTTGTGCAAATGAATTTGTGCGCTACATTCACGAGCACAGACCCGATGTCGTTCACGCATCTCTTACCGATGCTATGGAATGTATGCAGATCGAATGGGACGGCACGGCGCACACCTCGATAGCGGACACTATCGGATGCCGTAAGGTCTGGGCAAAGCTTTTCCCGCATTACTATGAATCCGAGCCGACGGCTTGATCCTCCCGAGTGCGGCGCAAATACAGCAAGATGATATATAAAAAGCAAAGAATTTTATCAAACATCCCGTTATAATCCGAACTTTGGACTTTAGCCCCAAAGTAGCCTGCGGGGTGTCCTTATGACCCGCAGGCGGCAATTTTAGCCTATATAAGCGGTTCGCGGCGGCAATCCCGCCGACGCGCAGCAGGGGGTCATTGAAGAGGGGCGCTCCCCTCTTCACTCATTTCTTTGGTCACTTT
>CAZZFP010000076.1:0-3837 GCA_964653575.1 uncultured Lachnospiraceae bacterium | reverse complement strand
ACGGCATTTCCTATGACCCCGAGCTGTTCTGCAACGGCGATTGCGCCTGCTGTCATGAGCACGAGCGCGGGGAGGATTGAGGTGTATCTGGGTAACGCAAGCTTCGGTGCGCATCGGTTCGTATTCACGGACGGCAAATTCTACGGGGTGTACAGGGCAGATACGGGAAAATAGGAATACAAGGAGGAAGATCATGGGAAAGAAAGCACAGAGCGCGTCCGTGATACGGAATGTGGGAGCTAATATCCGCTTCATCCAGCGGGGGCTCGGAAAGACCAATGAGCAGATGGCGCAGGTGATATGCCGCGACAAGCGGACATGGGTAAACCGCATGAAAAACCCCGGCACCTTTACCATATTGGAGCTGGTAGCGGTGTGCAAGTTTCTCGGGACATCGCTGGAAAGAGTGATCGGTGACCCCAATGAGATAACGCAATACACAAAGGACGAGTCCGGAACATCACAAAAATAAAAGCATGGGAGGTAGTATCAAATGATAGTCAAAGCAGAGGACGCGGAAAAGAACCGGTTCACAATGAACCCGGGATTCGTGTTCCCGCAGTGCAACACGTGTCTGAATCTCAACAGAACGAAAAAGCCGGAATGGCCGACGTGCAAGGCGTTTCCGGACGGGATACCGGAAGAGATTCTGGACGGGTATCACGATCACACGGAGGCGTATCCGGGGGACAACGGAGTGAGGTACGAGCCGGAAGCCGGAAGCCGGGAGCAAGGCAAGTTTGAACAGCCGCCGACCGATCAGCCGGCAGAGCCGAAATTTGAGCCTTATAAAGGCAAAATCCGCAAGCCTGGCACGGGTTGCGTGACCATGATCAACGATCATCTTTACGAGGGCAGATTCTCTCCGCGGTTGAACGGCAAACGGATCTCAAAGAACATTTACGCCGCCACCCGCGAGGAATGCGAGGAAAAGCTAAAGGTACTGATCGCCGAGATGAAAAAGGAGATCGAAGAAATCAGGGCAAACGCAAGAAACGATGGGCAGTTCACATGAAAAGCCGCCTCTTTTTTCTACACAACTAACGGTTGCAAAAAAACGCCCGAAAATAAACTTTGCGGTTCTTGAAATAGCAACGACTATTTGCTATAATATAGTCAAGATAAGTGCTTATCAATTGAAACAAAGGCGGATGGAATGATGGAAATCAACTTGAAAGAAAAGTTACGTTCATTGAGACAGCAGAAGAATATTACCCAAGAAGCACTTGCCAATCATCTCGGTATTACGCCACAGTCGGTCGGAAAATGGGAGCGAGGTGAAGGCTTCCCTGACATTACGCTTTTGCCGCGCATTGCGTTCTATTTTGACATAACGGTTGATGAATTGCTTTGCGTTGACAAGGTAAGGACAGCGGAAGCTATCAAAGAGTATACAGAGCAAGCGTGCGCCTGCCAGCAAAGCGGAAACAATAAGGGAAACCTTGCTATATGGGAACGGGCGTATGCGGAATTCCCCAATGACTGCCATGTGATTGAAGGATTGATGTTTGCGATCAACAGAGAGGCAATCTATCCGTGCCCGAAGGATAAGGCAGAGCGTATTATTTCACTCGGAGAGGAACTTTTACGGAAAACGACAGATTCCAAACAAAGGGCGAACGCGCTTCAGCGCCTGTGTTATACCTATGACGGCATTGATAAGGAAAAAGCTCTTTTTTATGCAGATATGTGCAGAACCTTTGATATAACGAGAGAGGAACTCCGGACGACCGTTTTAGATGGAGAAGATGGTGTCAGGGAGTGCCAAAGCTATATAGATTCTCTGATTCACACAGCAGCGATGACCGCTTTGAATATGACACCAAAAAGCTCCTTTTCACAGGAAGAAAGAATTGAAGCATTTCAGTTTGCTGTTGATATTCTGGAACGGTTGTATACAGACGGAAATGTGGGCTTTTATTCATTCGATCTGTCATATCTCTACGAGAAAATAGCGTTTGAATACGCTCAAATGCATGATCCTCAAAAAACACTTGACGCTCTGTCGGAGAGCTGTCGCTATGCAGTCGTTGAAGCAAATCTGAAGGATATGGATTATACAGCGCCTATGGTAAATCGATTGAAATACAAAAAAACGAATACAACGAAAAATTATAAAGGGAACGCCTGCAATCTCAGATTAAAAGCCTTGGAAGATCTACGATTTGATTTTATCAGAGAGAATGCGGTATTTAAGAGTCTAATCATAACGCTGGAACAAAACGCAAAGTAATTTTTGCGTCTCAGTAGGCAAAGAAAAAGCCTTCCGAAAAAAGAAAGTGGCTTGTGCTGTAACTGTGTCACAAGCCGCTTTTCTGCCGTCAGGGTATTTTTTCAAAGTGGTGGATAAAAACCGATTATAAACATAAAATCAGCCGAAAGTGGGGTGAAAGCCTCATTCTTGGCTGATTTTTGGTCGCCCACACGCAACTTTATCCGAACACGGAATGTCCGTAAACAGCACGGTTTTTGAGCCGTAGCCAAAGTTTAGAGTCAGTAAAAATCGGTCGCTGTAAAGGAAAACCGTATTGACGAAAACGTCGATCAGCTGTCTTCGCTCCTCAAGGCGAGTCAGATCGAAGTTTCGCATATAGCGGAACCAATCCCAAAGCTCGTCCTCGGTTCGCAGAGGCCGCTTCATCTTTTCAATTAATATCTTGTCTTCCAACTCGCGTTTAGTCACTTCCAACGTCTCAAGTCTATGCTTGGTGGACATTGTGATGATTCCTTGCTCGATCGCCGCGATCAGATTGCCAATGGAGCGTTGCGTATCGGCAAGGCTCTTTTCGAGATATGGGATGACTGTGTTTTCCCCTTGCTGATACTCCAAATATTTGTGTATCACGTCACCGATGAAAATGTCGTCATGTAAAACGATTTTAACTTGGTCGAGTACCGCGTCCTCAATCCACTGCTTTTTGACGGGCTTACGATTACAGCCGGTTTTCTTTTTCGCGCTGGAGCACTTATAGTAGTGATAGACCGATCCGTTTCGGCTTGTTCCGCTTTCACCGAACATCAATGACCGACAATCGCCACAAAACAGCTTAGTGGTCAACAAATAATCGTCTTCCGCCTTATGCCGCGCGGGAGCCTTTTTGTTTTTGGCAAGTCTTTCTTGAACGCGGTCGAATAAATCTTTTGGAATGATTGTCGGGATGCCGTCGGGCACGGTGATCTCGCGATACTTATATTCACCCAAATAGAAGCGATTTTGCAACAGTCGCGAAACGCTGTTCAGATTCAACTCGCCGCCGCGCTGATTTTTCAGACCGTGTTTGTTCAGTACGGCAACGATTTCCTTCATTGTGCGTCCCTCATCGTACATCGTGAAGGCCTCTAAGATATACGGCGAGGTGATCGGATCAATGTGATAGTTTTGCTCTTTGTCCACCGAAAAAACGATCGGCAATGTGCCGCCGTTATATCTGCATTTGAGAGCATTTTCGTGATGCCCACGCAAAACCTTTTCGGAAAGCTCGGCCGAATAGTATTCTGCCATACCTTCCAGTACGGATTCCAAGAGGATACCTTCCGAACCCTCCGAAATAGACTCCGTTACCGACATAACTTTAACGCCATTCTTTTTCAGTGCAGCCTTGTAGTTGGCCGAATCATATCGGTTGCGCGCGAAGCGGTCAAGTTTCCATACCAGCACAAGATTGAAGTTTTTCTTGGCGCTGTCCTTGATCATACGCTGAAAATCGGGACGGCGGTCTGTTTTCGCTGAAAAGGCACGGTCTATATATTCGGCAATAGACAAATACGAAGATCTGACCGGTCATTTTACGGCATTCTGCTCCCGTTGCGGTCAAGTCGCAACATATGATGCCGCAG
>CAZZFP010000075.1:0-3878 GCA_964653575.1 uncultured Lachnospiraceae bacterium | reverse complement strand
AAAAATCGGGATTGAGTAGACCGCGTCTGTCGCCGAAATCTCCGGGAGAGACGTAGGTACCGACATTCTTGTCATTGAGAATGAGAGATATATCGGATTTGTAATCGTTGTTGTAGAGGGGAGCCTCGGAGCAAGCTTCAAACGTTATTTCGATACCCTTGAGTAATTTAAGCTTTTCCTTTGAGGGTATAGGAATCCTGTATTCCAAAAATCCGCGTGTGAACCAAATTATTGATGCACTGCTGCGTTCTGGAAGCAGAAAAATCGAGAGATCATTGTCACTTCCGATACGACGAGTGTCCGACGCCATACCGCAGGGAGCTGAAAGCTCCGAAAAATCAAAAAACGAGCCTATAGGTATCTGATATTCGTCGAAGGGTAGGATGTGATTTCCGTCGCTGTCGGGATCAAAGAGCTCAACTGTGAATTTGTCGATCAGTCGGTAGCAGATTTTTGATTTTCCCTTTGATGTATAGGATACCTGCGTTCCGATAAGCTCCGCTTTTTCCATTATTGCAATGTGCGTAAGGAGGGTGTTGAGGGGAATACCTGTGTTTATAGATATTTCCTTTATGGTAAGATTTTTATATGTCAGCATTCGAAGTATCTGAAGTCTTGTCGGCGATGACAGTGCGTGTCCTAACAGGGATATTTTTTCAAAATCCTTGCTTAAGTATAGGTTTAACGGAGTGAGCATAATTGTCTCCTTTCCCGATTAATGAAGTGTACCATATTATTGTAGACAATAAAAAAAGAAATATCAATTGAAGTTCAATAAAATCGGAAGTACATAAAACATTGTTGTTATTTTTATTGAACTTCTGTTGAATAATATGTTTGATAATTGTAACATATAATTGTAGAAATCAAAATGAATAAATTGTGCAAAATGTACAATTTTACATTGCGTAATTTGTCTAAATTTCGATTCAAGAAATCTGAAGGGAGTTTTATTATGAAAAAGCTGACAAAAGAACAGGCACTTGAAATTATGAAGAACAGTCCTTGGACGTTTTATTATTCGGGATACGGACCGAATATTATAACGGAGGACGGCCAAAAAGGAGCCATAGATGAGTTCTATTATAAGAATCACGAGGTGATCGACGAAATAGGCTCCGATATCAGAACAATGGGAATGGGTACAATTTTTACTGACGATTTTACCGACCTTGATAGAGCAATGGAGGTATTGCTTAAGGATTATCCGAATCGTTATTGGGTGCCGAGACTTAATTTTAGAACTCCCGATCGTTGGAATATGGAACATCCCGAGGAACTTTGCGTATATGGTCATCCGAGAAGTCTTGAGGAGATCGAGGCGGCATTTGAAGACGTTGTGTTCGATGAGGAGGGCTATCACATAGGCGAGCCTGAAAACTACGACTATTGGGGCTGGGGAAGAGATACGACCTCAAAGAGTGGACCAGGAACGGTATCGACACCGTCGTTTTCATCAAAGGTCTATGTTGAATACTGTGCGGAAAAACTTAAAAAATATGTTGAGCATATAGAGAACAGTCCGTATGCGGATCAGGTTCTCGGATATTTTGTCGGCGGTATGGGAAATTGCGGCGAGAATATGTGGCCTGGCGACTGGCGTAATCAAGGCGATATCAGACGAGGTGACTTCGGTATCGCAAATACAAGAGAATTCAGAAAATTCCTTATTGAAAAATACGGAACGATAGAAAATATAAGAAAAGCGTATAATGATGAGAGTCTGGAGTTTGAAAGCATTTACGAGCCCTACCCCGATGAATATTGGTCGGAAAAGGGAATGACGCTTGATGAGCTTCTTCTTGCGAATAATCAGAAGATGGTTGATACCGCCGAATTTCACTGCAAGGCGACAAGAGAGGCAATAGAGTGCTTCTCTAAGATATGCTTAGATATCTCCGGTAAGCCAAACGGTTGCTTCTACGGATATATGCAGGACGAAACGGTAGGATATGCCGGACACCTTTGGATTGATGAACTTCTTAAGTCACCCTATGTTGACTTTATGTCATCTCCCAAGGCTTACCATTATTGCCTTGCGGGCGATCCCGGTGCTTCTCAGGCTCCTGGACAGTCTATACAGCTTAAGCCGGGCAAGCTATTTATAGAGGAAAATGACTCGCGCTCATATCATTCGCTCACGGGCGGAGATCCCGACCGCGCACCTAAATCTCTTGATGATACCGTGACGGTATTCTGGAGAGAAATTTACAGAGCGCTCACGATGGATTTCGGTTTTTGGTGGATGGATATTAGAGGAAAGAACGATGACTGGTATTCGGATGAGGTTCTCGTTCCGATGCTCAAGGCACAGGCCGATTTCTATAAAAAGTGGGCACCTGTCGATAGAAAATCAATAGCACAGGTAGTATTTGTCGAGGATGAGGACAGCTGCGCACATATGGCACAGTGCTCCGGAGTTGCGAGAAACGCGAGATATAAGCTCGAGCGTGAACTCAGACTTTGCGGTGTTCCCGTAGATCACCTCAGAGTTTGCGATCTTCTTGAACTTCCCGATGTAACACAGTATAAATTTATCGTGTTCTGCCATGCATTTGTAATGCCACAAGAGCTTTGGAACAAGATAAAAGCGAAGATAAACTCTGAGGCGACGATCCTTTGGAATTACGCACCCGCTATGATCGGCGAGAACGGATTCAGCTTTGAAAATCAAACCGCCGTAACAGGCTTCAGAACAAGAGAATGCGGAGAGAGGGAGCTCCACCCTGATCAGTATAAGCATCTTTACTGGCATGGCGTTCACCTTTGCAAGCAGGATTATCCTCTTCTTGACATCGTTGACGATGGCGAACTTGAGGTGCTTCAGAAAACCGATGACGGACATATCATCACGGCAAGAAAGAAAACAGGCTCGATTACGCAGATACTCAGTGTTGATTTCGCACTTAGAAGTAAGCTGATTTACGAGATGATAGAGAAAGCCGGAGTCGATATGCTCGCACCCGTGCATGTTGCGGTTGTGGCAGACGAGGCGCTTGTGGGACTCTTCCCGAGATACGATGTAGAGTTCGATTACGTCTTCGACGGAAAATACAGAGATGTCATCACGGGCAAGGTCGTTGAGGGTAGCACTCATATGAATATAGAAGGTAAAAAGTTCCGTATCTTTGAAAAAATTTAATTCGTACAATATTATGAAATAAGAGTGAGAGAGCCGAGGCTTTTGGCTCTCCGCTCACACGAACGAACAAATTAAGGAGGTGCCGAATGTCGGAAATAGTGATAGACAACCTTTCCGTTACATATAAGGGCGATAAAAAAACGCCGGATGTTGCGGCACTATCGGAGCTTTCGATGACGCTTGAGAGCGAGAAGATAAACGTGGTTCTCGGATATAACGGTTGCGGCAAATCTACTCTGCTTAAGGCTATCGCGGGACTTGTAGAGTACACGGGAAATATATATATAGACGGTGAAAACGCCTATAAGATGAATGCCCGTGAGCGTGATATCGCATTTGTCAGAGAGAATTATATACTCAATCCGTCGCTTACCGTGTTTGATAATATCGCTCTTGCACTCAAAACCCATAAGCTGTCTAGAGAAACGGTGCTTTACGAGGTGTATTCGATAACGGAAAGGTTGGGAATAGGCCATACGCTCAACTGTAAGCCGCGTCAGCTTTCTTTCGGACAGCAGCAACGAGTGGCTATTGCGAGAGCACTTGTAAAAAAACCGAGGATATGCCTATTTGACGAGGCGCTGACTGCTCTTGACCAGAGGCTTCGCGATGATATGAGAAGGATCATAAAGGACGAGGCGAAAAAAAACGGTATGACGTGCGTGTATGTAACTCACGATTTTAGCGAGGCAACATCATTTGCAGACAGAATATATGTGCTTTGTGACAGTCGTGT
>CAZZFP010000074.1:0-4240 GCA_964653575.1 uncultured Lachnospiraceae bacterium | reverse complement strand
TTTTTTATTGCTTTTTTATGTTTGTAACTCTGCAACGTTCAATTCCGTAATACTCAAGGCATTTTATTGCATCTGTATCTATCTTTTCACCGCAAACGACAATAGGAATCGCGGGAGGGCAAGAGACCGTAGCTTGTGCCAGCGTTCTGCCAAGACATTGGCTTACATTAAGCTCTTCAGAGGCGGAGAGCATCGCTTCTCTGACCGATAGGATCTTTTCAAGACGAGGTATACGCGGTGGTGCGGTATATATCGGCTCCTTTTTCGGTATTGACGAGAGTATATTCTGCAAGCGTATAATATCGCTTGCGGATATCTCCGGCGTAAACATAAGAACTGTGTAGTCGGGGTCGGCAAATTCGCATACTATCCCGTTCGTTTGAAGTATTGCGGCAAGCTCGTAGCCCGTGTATCCGTACATTTTCAGAGACACAGTGAGTTTGAATGGTTCGTCGCCTGTCAAAGTGAATCCAAGCCACTTTAGATGCTCTTTTAGCGCCGTAACCGAGGCTACGAGAGCGGCTGCCTTTTCTCGATATCCGTCCGAAAGATACTTGTTTGCCGCATCCAAAGATTGCAAGATAAGATATGACGGACTTGTGGATGCAAAAAGAGACATAGCTGCCTCGGCATTTTCCGAGAAAGCTCTGGAAGCATTCTTGGATATGTGAAGATATGCACCGCCCGTCAAAACGGGAAGAGTTTTGTGAGCCGAGTCGCAGCACATATCCGCACCGAGCGCGATCGGATGGCACGACACGGGAAGAAAATTAAGATAAGCACCGTGCGCGTTGTCTACCAACAGTGATATCCCACGCTTATGGCATACCCTTGCGATGCCCTCGATATCCGCTATGTTGCCAAGGTAATCGGGACTTGTGATGTATACCGCCGAGGGCTTCTCGTACATATCCGAAAGCCTTTTGTCAAGACCTTCGGCATCTATTTTGCACGAAATGATACCATTGCCAATATCATCGGAGTTTGCGCTCGGATATAACCATTCGATATCAATATCAAGCAGAGCGCAAGCACTCATAAATACCTTGTGCGCATTTCGCGCGGCGGCGATCAGAGGACGCCTCCCGCAGGCTTTTGCTTGCATAACCGCAAGGCAAAGCATAGCACGTATCGAAAGGGAAGAGCCCTCAGCGGAATAAAGCGTCTTTTGCGTTCCGAAGAGACACGCAGCGTTTTTCTGGCTTTGACTTATTATTCCGTTTGAGGTGCTGTACAGGACATCCGCACCATCGATCTCGGTTATATCAAGCTGTTCAACACCGATGATGGGCGTGCCCTTGTGTCCGGGCATATGAAGCCGAAGTGCTTTACTGTCGGCGTATTTGTTTACAAAATCACATATTGGAGTTTCCATTTACTTCGTTCACTTGTGTTTGTTCGATATAAGCTTTTTGTTTATTCGTTTTCGAGCGTTTTTGCCGCCTCAAGCATAATGGCACATTCCATTCTTTTGCGGAAGAGCTCGCAACCGTACTTGTATACGCCTTTTACCGAGCCCGTTGAGTGATAAGCGTTTGCCGCACATCCTCCGGAGCAGTAAAGTCTTGCCCAACAATCTCTGCATTCGAGGCGCGAATATACATTACAGGATGCAAAATCATCTTGAGTTTCTTTGTTTGTCACGCCGTCCCAAATGTTTCCAAGCTTGAATTTTTCCTCGCCTACGAACTGATGACAAGGATAGAGGTCTCCCCAGGGAGTGACCGCCATATATTCGGTTCCGGAGCCACAGCCGGAAATGCGCTTATATATGCAAGGACCGCCCTTGAGGTCTATCATATAATGGTAGAAGGTGAACGGATCTCCCTCTCGATGTTTTTGAAGCATAAGCTCTGCGAGTTTCTCATACTGTTCGAGAACTATCGGCAGATCCTCATCTGTCAGCGCCGAGGGGTCATCGGGAGCACATACAACGGGTTCCATACTCAGCTCTTTAAATCCGAGGTCCAGCATCTGTTTGATATCATTGAGAAAATCGGGGTTTGCGTGTGTAAATGTTCCGCGCATATAGTAGTTTTTGCCGCCTCTCGCATTTACGAGCTTTTGAAACTTCGGAACGATCTTTTCCCAACTTCCGTTACCGGCATAATCAACGCGGTAGCGATCGTGTATCTCTTTTCTGCCGTCCAGGCTGAGCACGACGTTGCTCATTTCCTTGTTTGCAAATTCGATCACATCGTCGTCGATTAGTACGCCGTTTGTAGTCAATGTAAAGCGGAAATTCTTTCCGCGCTCCTTTTCGATCGATCGTGCGTATTCCACGAGCTTTTTGACCACATCAAAATTCATAAGCGGCTCGCCACCGAAGAAATCGACCTCGAGATTTTTACGTCCCGTTGAATTTTCTATGAGAAAATCAAGCGCACGTTTACCGACTTCAAAGCTCATTACGGCTCTGTCGCCGTGATATTTTCCTTGGCTTGCAAAGCAGTATGAGCAGTTTAAATTGCATATATGCGCCACGTGGAGACAAAGTGCCTTAACTACTCCGGAGGTTCTTTGCTTCAGTTCTCCCGCCATATGTTCAAACGTATCGGGCGTGAAAAGCTTTCCTGCGGCTTTTAATTCTTCTATCTGATCACAACAATCAAGCACTTCTTCTTTTGTGACGTCGTCACGATCGGAATATTTGGCAAGTATCGTAGCAACGATCTCCTCGCGTGCGTGATTTTCATACATCTCTATTATGTCATACGCGACTTCATCGACAACGTGCACTGACCCCGAGCAAACATCAAGCACGATATTAAGACCGCCAAGCTTATAACAGTGTATCATTTCGGTTCTCCTAAAAATAAAAGTGTTTTTTCATTAAAACGGGCTGCCTCAAGTCACTGAGACAGCCTCGGCTTCGAGTTTTCGATTACTTGCTTGCCTTTGTGTTCTCACACTGCTGGTTAGCAATGCCGCAGCTTGTCTTGCAAGCAGATTGGCAGGAAGTCTGGCACTCGCCGCATCCACCCTTTTTTGCGCTCTCGCAAAGGTTCTTTGTATCCAATGTTGTAATACGCTTCATAGCTGTATCCTCCAATTAATATAACATTCACATGTATTATATCATACATTGCAAGATAAGTCAATCTACACCGACAGATTTTTTTGCGTTTTTTTGAAACAAATTGTTAAATGTACGAAAACAGCCGTTTTATATCACCTAAGATATTTCGTGTCGAAATATGTCTCCTTGTCATATAATATTATCGGACCGAGCCTATGCAAGGTTCAAAAATTTCAATGGAGGAATTAAATGGCGACTTTTACAAATCAAGCGGTATTGTCGTATAATAACGTCACGACAAGTTCAAACGTGGCGACGGGAGAGCTTGTCTCGGCAGTTACCGCCGGAAAAACCGCGGTGATCGATACCTATACGGTAAACGATACCGTGACTTACGTGATAAATATAGTAAACACGGGAAGTGCTGCATTGGGAGCTTTGACTTTGACCGATGACCTCGGAGCTTACGACTTCGGAACTACAGCGCTCGTGCCGTTGACTTACAAAGATGGCTCAATAAAATTATTTGTAAACGGTGTTTTGCAGCCGACTCCCACTGTTACTGCGGGCACGTCTCTTACTGTCACGGGAATAAATATTCCCGCCGGTGGAAACGCTGTAATAGTGTACGAGGCTGATGTTAATCAATTTGCACCGTTAAGTGCGGGATCAACCGTAGTGAACACCGCCATAGTCAGCGGTACGGGAATTACTACTCCCGTAAGCGTGAGTGAGACCGTGACCGTGCGCGAGGCTCCGGATCTTACCATAAGCAAGAGCATTACTCCGAGCACGGTAACCGAAAACAGTCGCGTGACCTACACCTTCGTTATTCAGAACTATGGCAGTAAAGCGGCAACGGCTGATGACAACGTAGCCGTAACGGACGATTTCGATCCTATTCTTACTGATCTTGTCGTTACCTTTAACGGAGAGACTTGGACGCGTGGTACGCAGTACAATTACAACGAAACGACCGGCTTGTTTACCACGGTTGCGGGGCAGATAACGGTTCCTGCGGCGACCTATACTCAGGACGCTACGACGGGGGCATATGTCATAGAACCCGGAGTTGCGGTACTTGCCGTCACGGGAACTATCTGATGTCGGCTCTGCGGATTGATATGAGATATAAAGGAAAAGTATTTTAAAGCCTAACGCTCGGCGGCATTTGCCTCTTTTGATTCTTCGAAGGAGACGAATGCCGCTCGTCTTTTTGCA
>CAZZFP010000073.1:0-4374 GCA_964653575.1 uncultured Lachnospiraceae bacterium | reverse complement strand
TACGGCGGCTACCTTGTATACAACGGAAAATTCAATGCAGGTCAGCTCGTTGAATTTATCGGATACTTTAACGCCGTTGTCTGGCCCGTAATGGCGGTTTCCGAGCTTATCGAGATGTCCTCGAGAGGCAAGGCGTCGCTCAAAAGGATAGGCGAGCTGCTTGATGCAAAGCAGGACGTCGTAGACCGTCCCGATGCAGAGGAACTTAAGAATGTTAAGGGAGATATTGAATTCAGATCTCTCAGCTTCAGATATCCCGACGGCGAATTTGATGCGCTCAAAAACGTATCTTTCCATATAAATGCGGGCGAAAACGTCGGACTTGTCGGCAAGACGGGGGCGGGAAAGACGACGCTTGTCGATCTTATTCTTCGTACCTACAACGTCCCCGACGGAAGCCTGTTTATCGACGGACACGATGTAAACGATATACTTATCCGCGACGTGCGCGCCGCTTGCGCTTACGTTCCGCAGGACAATTTCCTTTTCAGCAATACGATAGCGAGCAATATTGCCTTCGGCGTTGACGGAGGAACGGATGAGGACATCAAGCGTGCGGCGATGCTTGCCGATGTGGATGATAATATTATGGGCTTTACCGAGGGGTATGAGACCGTCCTCGGCGAGCGCGGCGTTACCGTCTCCGGCGGTCAAAAGCAGCGCATTTCCATCGCTCGTGCGCTGATGAAGAATGCGCCGATACTCATTCTTGACGACTCCGTATCCGCGGTGGATACCAAGACCGAGAAGATAATACTTGAAAATCTCAAGCAAAGCCGCGCGGGCAAGACCACCATCCTTATCGCCCACAGGATTTCCACTATCGAAAGAATGGACAAGATAATATTTATAGACGACGGCGAGGTCGTTGCCGTGGGAACCCACGATGAGCTCTGCGAGAGCTGTCCCGATTACCGCCGCACGGTCGAGCTTCAGCGTCTTGAGGATGAAGGAGGCGAGGATAACAATGCGTGAATACTTTCCCCTTATTTTAGTCGGAGCCATAATAGGCGTTTTCTCCGTCATATTCATAATCGCTTATGTGACTATGAAGGACAAAAAGGCGGCGATAGGCTTTGACAGACACCTGAGCGACGGCGAGATAACCAAGCGCTTGCTCAAATATGCAAGACCTTACACGGGCAGGTTTATCTTTGTCGGAGTCACAATGCTGTTTTCAATATCCTACGATATTATCTCGCCCTTGATAGTCGGACGTATCGAGGAGATGGTAAAGGAGGATTTTGAGCTTTCGGCTCTGTTCTCGTATGTTGCGGTGTACGCAAGCATACTCATAGTCTCGCTTATCTGCACATATATCCAAGCAATAGTGCTTCAGAAGACAGGTCAGGCTATACTTTCAAATATCAGAGAGGATCTCTTTGTTCACATCGAAAGCCTCTCGCACGATCAGCTAAATCAGATCCCCGTCGGAAAGCTCGTTACCAGAGTTACAAATGATACGAACGCCATCTCGATGATGTTTACGAACATTCTCGTAAACCTTATAAAGAATTGCTTTATAGTCGTCGGCGTGCTCGTGGCTATGCTTTCACTCAACTACGAGCTGACGCTTATGGTACTCTGTTTCGTTCCGTTCATCGTGCTTTTTACCGTTATATTCAGAAAATTCTCGCGCCGTGCGTACAGAAAGGTCAAGGATGGCACGACGGATATCAATACCTATCTTTCGGAAAACCTCTCGGGTATCAAGATAACGCAGATCTTTAACCGCGAGAACGAAAAAATGGCGGACTTTAAAGCAAGGAGCAAGAGCCTTGGCAGAGCAAAGCGAAATGAGATATTCGTTTTCGGTATCTTCCGCCCTATGGTTTATATGCTCTATGTTTCCTCGGTCCTGTGCTTGTTTTACCTCGGCTCGAGAGGATATATAGACGGCACGGAATTTCTCGGTCAGACGCTTACGGGTGCCACGGTCGTTACCTTCTATATGTATATATCAAAATTCTTTAATCCGATACAGAGTCTTGCGGAGCAGTTCAATTGGCTTCAATCGGCGTTTGCTTCGGCGGAGAAGATATTTACCATATTCGATATGAAGCCCGAGGTGGTAGATTCCGATGATGCTATTGAGCTTGATGATGTCAAGGGCGAGATAGAATTCCGAGACGTGTGGTTTGCCTACGTTCCGGGTGAATGGGTGCTTAAAGGCGTCTCCTTCCACGTAAGTCCGCGCGAGACCGTCGCCTTCGTAGGCTCGACGGGCTCGGGCAAATCCACGATACTGTCGCTTATATGCCGCAATTACGATATACAAAAAGGCGAGATACTCATCGACGGTATTGACATAAAGAAGATAAAGATCTCCTCGCTACGACGTCATTTCGGACAAATGCTACAGGATGTTTTCCTTTTCTCGGGGACCATTCGCAGTAACATCGTGCTTCGCAACGATGATATTCCCGACAGCGAGATACAGCAGGCGTGCGCTTACGTTAACGCCGATTCGTTTATCAATAAGCTTGATAACGGACTTGACGAGGTGGTTAGAGAGCGCGGAAACAATTTCTCCGCGGGTCAGCGTCAGCTGCTTTCCTTTGCGAGAACGATAATTCACAAGCCGTCGGTTATGATACTTGACGAGGCGACGGCAAATATCGATACCGAGACCGAGCTGTTGATACAGGATTCGCTCGAAAAGATGATGAATATCGGCACGATGCTTATCGTCGCGCACAGGCTATCGACAATACAGCACGCGGACAATATCATCCTGCTCTCGCACGGTAAGATAGTTGAGTCGGGAACACATCACGAGCTGCTCGGACTCAAGGGCAAATATTATAAGCTCTATACCTTGCAGTATCACAAAAAACAGCTTGAAGCCGGTAAATGACCGAGCCTTAAAACAACAAGACAATAAAAAACGGCTTACCGTTGTGCGTCATAGGCGACAAACGGTAAGTCGTTTTTATAGCTTTTTGAATTTCAATAAGCTCATTTTATCGATAAATTCTTCGGTGGGATTATTTATCGTCTTTTTTCTTTGGCGTGGTAAGACGGTTGAGCAGATTTACAATGAGGATGATGACCGCCGTTACACCGAATACGCCTATGAGTCCATAGCCCACGAGAGGGAGCGTTTGCAAAAAGTTTTCAACGGAAAATGGCATAATATACATTCCTTTCTGTTCTGAAGATCAAGTGTTACATTCAAACACCGAGTATGGCTCTGCCGAGGCTGAGCAAGATACCGCCGACGATGACCGAGGATATCTGACCGGAAACGTTAACTCCCGCCGCGTGCATAAGAAGGAAGTTTGAAGGATCTTCCTCGAGCCCCATCTTGTGAACGACTCTTGATGACATAGGAAACGCTGAGATACCCGCCGCGCCTATCATAGGATTGATCTTGTCTTTCAAGAAGAGGTTCATAAACTTGGCAAGGAATATTCCGCCCATCGTGTCAACTATGAAGGCGACAAGACCGAGTCCCATAATGAGAAGTGTATCCCATCTTAAGAATTGCTCAGCAGTCATCTTGGACGCGATTGTGATGCCGAGGAATATCGTGATGAGGTTTGCGAGTACCTTTTGAGCCGTTTCCGAGAGGGAATCGAGCACTCCGCAAACTCTGATAAGGTTGCCGAACATAAGGAAGCCGATCAGCGCAAGCGCATCCGGCGCAATCAGACCTACGAGGATCGTGACTATAATGGGGAAGAGTATCTTTGTGAGCTTGGATACCTTCTTGTTGCTGTTCTTCATATGGATCCTGCGCTCCGCCTTGGTCGTGCAGAGCTTTATGACAGGCGGCTGAATTATCGGAACGAGCGCCATATACGAGTATGCCGCAACCATTATCGCCGAAAGATAGCCGGAATTCAGCGCGTTTGCGACAAAGATGGATGTCGGACCATCAGCCGCTCCGATTATGGCAATCGCGATGGCGTCTTTGAGGTCAAATCCGAGAAGTGCCGAAACGCACATAGTAAAGAAGATACCGAACTGCGCCGCCGCACCGAAAAGCATAAGCTTGGGGTTGGTGAGGAGCGGCTCAAAATCTATCATAGCTCCGATGCCTATAAAGAGCAGGAGCGGGAACAGCTCGTGGCTGTCTATGCCGATGTTAAACAGATGATCGATCACGGCTTTTGCGCCCGAGTTCGGTAGGTTTACGAGTATCGCGCCAAATCCCATAGGCAAAAGCAAGGACGGCTCCATTTCCTTTTTTATCGCGAGGAAAATGAGCAGACCACCGATGAGCCACATAGCACATTGTTGCCAGGTGACTTCAAGCAGATTCTGATATAGAACTTCCATAATGTACCTCCGTTCCGATAGCGGATCGCTATCAAAAAAATCACTTCATTGTATCATATATTACGATTTCATTGGTTAATTTTTTTTGTA
>CAZZFP010000072.1:0-4507 GCA_964653575.1 uncultured Lachnospiraceae bacterium | reverse complement strand
CGTGAGATCGTTTCAACATTGATCCGCTTCTATATGGATAAGAAGGTCAATCCGAAAGGTGCAATGCTCATATTCTCCACTCACTATGCGGAATTACTCGATGAGTTTGATCGAAACGACAATATTTATATTGTGCGTAATCGTGGAGGAATTACCGCCGAAAATCTTTCCACGATCCTCAAACGAAACGATATAAAGAAGAGCGAAGCATATCAAAGCGGCTTCCTTGAGGGAACAGTTCCTATGTACGATGCGTATATGGATCTGAAGAAGAGCCTCATTCGTTCTCACAAGGAGGATGAATAAATGGATCTGACTAAATATGTGGCTTGCATATGTGAGGGTGCAGCGGAAAAAGCAATTATGGAATTGTTGCTTGATGCGGATAAACTGATTTTTAATCGTGATGATCTGCTTGATGGCGAGTTGCTTCGTTGCAGAAGCGGAAAGAATTTTGAAGAACAGCACTTGAGAAAAGGTTTTACCGAAAAGATCACTGTACTGCGTATTCTTGATTCTCGCAGAGAGCAATTCAAACTTAGCAAGGCCTATGAACACAAAATTGAAGTCATCAATGTTATAACAGCTCCCGAAATTGAAATGCTCGTTATTTTTAATGAGGGTAAATACGAAGAATATAAAAAGTCGGGCAAAAAGCCCAGTGACTTCTGCAAGACAAATCTTAAACATCCCAATGTGAAAAATACCGATTTTGTCAAGAATTATTTTGCCGATATTAGCTCACTGATCTCATCAATTATAGAATACCGAAGAATATCCAATATTCCGAGTGGCGAATATACATTGTCCGACCTCTTGAAATAATTATATCAACAGCCCCTGCTTTGTAAAATCAGCAGAGGCTGTTTTTCTTTGCTTACTGCGAGTCAAGAATTGAATATTCGCATTTTATTAGCCTCTACCTTCACATAGTAAAGGCCTAAACCTGTTTTATCTCAGTTTTCGCAGTTAGTATTTCATCCAAAGTCACCGGTTCGTAGTTCCAATGCATACAACCGACATTATAGGCACGGGTTGCAACCCCATTTGCTGCGAGAGCGTGCTTTATCATTTCCTCTTGCATATGCTCCTCTGTATTATGAGAGTGACCGTGCAGATGGATACCTTGATAACGATGACCATTGTAAAACGGCATATAGTAATGGCTGAGTATCACTCTGCGTTCCGTTCCATCTTCGAGTTTTACGCAAATATCATCGTAATCTTTGACTACGCCTAAAGCATTCTTTGCTTTTGCGTTGTGTAAGAAGCGGTCGTGGTTACCCTTGATGAGAATGATCTGTCCATTCAAGCTTTTGATGAGTACTTCGGCCGTATCGTTGCGTGTTTTCCAGATCATATCGCCGAGAACATAGACAAGGTCGCCTTTTCCAACTTTCTCGTTCCAACGGCGGATAAGCTCAGCATCCATTTCTCCCACAGTTTCAAAAGGGCGGTTGTCGAAGCGTATCACGTTTTCGTGACCGAAATGGAGGTCGGATGTAAAGAATATTTTTCTATCACTCATGATCCGTCTTCTCCGCGTCATTTTCGCTGTTAGTGTCAGGCTTTTTCTTCACACGGCTTTTTCTCGGTCTTCTGAATCCCCATACATACTCGACAAACTCATCCCAATTGAGCCTCAACTGGTCATAAACATCGATCTTATCTGCATCGGACAGATTAATATGAGAACAACGGCAAGGCGGAGCATCCTTGGTTCGCTTGCGGTAGCAATCGTCTAAGATCCGGTCGAGCTCTTGCTGATCGATATGCGGTTGCGTGTCCGTTATCACGCACTCCCACTCACATTTTGCCCAATAGTAATACTGAACCTCTCTGCGTAACTTTTCGGTGAATTCTTCTTTGGACAGATCTGCTTTCAGTATCTTTTGTACATCAGCCAAAAAAGAGCCGTGATCAAAAGCGTTAAAGACCCGAAATGTTCGTTCGCCAATACCATAAACATAAACATTCCAGACGAGTTGTTCTGATTTCTTCATTTCTGACTCTCCTTCCATACGTAGTCTGCAAAGCGATCCCAATTCGCCCGAAGTTGATCATAAACATCGATCTTGCGATATTTTTCAGGGCGGACATTGATCTTATCCGGTAACGGCTCATCTTTTTTGTGGTTGATATAGTATTCATCAATAATACGCTCGATCTCATTCGCATCGATGTGTGGCGGCCATGTTGTAAATATGGTCTCCCATTCGATCTTTGCCCAAAAGGAATAATGAGCCTTTAGGTCGAGCTCTTCCTCAAATCGCTTCCTGTCGTATTTCTTCTCAAATAATTTTTCTACATTTGCTCGGAACTCGGTATCGTCAAAAACATTAAATGCATAGAGTCTTTCGGTCGAGTAGTTTTCAAGTATTACATTCCATTTCATTTTGATTCTTCTCCTTTTTGATTCAAGTATTCGTCAGATTCATCCATACTACTGTTGCGGATATATTCTTGATCTTATTCTAACAGTGGAAACGGTAAGCCATTACACTCCACCACTGCTTTGAAAAAGAGGGCTATAGATTCTTCGACAGATATTCCAAGCGGGTCAAGGATCGCTTTAGCCGCCTCGAATATATCGGCATCCACGGTAAAGTGCATCGTTAAGAAACGAGCAAAATATCGTCTTTCAAAAATGTTCCGAGTTCTGATGGGATATATACCATATCAACGATACCTTGCGTAGACATATAGCCCAACTTTTTATAATACCGGTCCGGTCTATACCATTCGGGAAGATCCTCGGGATATATTTTCGTTTTATACACTCCCGAGAACAAACTTCCGTCTGCATTCGTGATCCGTTTGAGCACACCGTCTATCATCTTATGCTTACAAATATACTGATACCTTTGGAAAAGCGCCGTTTGTTTAAAGTACGTAAATTAAACTGAGTTTAATATCGTTAGGATCATTTATTTCTATGCTTTTTGCGCAAATTATAAAGAAGTTGATTGACAATATTCAGTAATTATGCTACAATGAAAAGGGTTTTGATTGATAATTGTTTCGTTTCAAGGAGGAATTAGTAATGGATGTTTTTGATTTTACCGATATAATTACTTACTCAAGCAGAAATGGTGTATGTAATAGCGTTGCTCAATGTGGATGTTCTACCTGTAATACCGTCGCACAGTGCGGTTGTTCTAGTTGCAACGTAAATAGCGTTGCTCGATGTGGATGTAGCTGATATTTGATTTTATCAATCAAAATCCCTTTCATAATCATCATATGAGGAGATAACCGCAATGTCTAAAAAATATAAAAATTCAATGTATAATTTTTTCTTTGAGAATGAAGGAAAGATAAATGTATACAACTCGTTAACCGGTTTAAAATGTTCTATACACGATGAAGAATTAATAAATCAAATTCATCAACTAAAAAAAGAGCCGCTTGAAGAATCATCTATAGATAAACGGTTAATTGATACAAAGATTGCTGTTGAAGATGATATTAATGAAGCTATTGTTGCCGATGATGTCATCGCTTCTTTGCTCAGTAACAACCAAAACAAATTAAGGCTCATTATTCTTCCAACGAGAGAATGCAATTTTAGATGTAAGTATTGTTATGAAACAAAAAAACATATTAATATGACAAATGAAATGGCAGAGAATCTTGTTGTCGCTACAAAAAAATACTTATATGATAATAAGAGCATTACATATTTGCAATTAGAATGGTTTGGCGGTGAACCTATGTTGTGTTATGATACCATTATTTATGTGTCTACACAACTTAAGGAATATTGCGATGCCAATGATATTGTTTTCAATATGAGTATGACAACAAACGGTTATTTGCTAACAAAAAAGAGAGCAGAAAAGTTGTTATCTCTTAATCTTTTCTCATATCAAATTACGGTTGACGGTTGTGCAGAGTACCATGACAATTTGCGCGTTTTGAAAAATGGCGGTCCCACTTGGGAAAAGATTTATAAAAATCTTTTAAATATTAAAACTATTAAAAATCCTAACTTAGCAATAACTATAAGAATCAATTATCACGCTAATATGCTGGAGGGACTCCCTGAGTTTATTAGGATGATAAAGCGAGACTTTGATAATAGATTTGTGGTATATGCTATTCGAATCAATCCTACCCCCGAATTTGAAAAAGAATTTATCCCTGTTAATGCTGAAGCGGAAGCCTATGCTTTAGAATATGTTATTGATCTCTTAAAAGAGAATAATTTAAGCATAGAAAGATATATGACGAATCTCACTCCCACCGCCTCTGCTTGCTATGCAAGAATGAATTATGCACTTGTAATTGACACTGATGGAACTATACGTAAATGTACAGAATTTCTCGATGATGAAAAATGGAATAATATAGGTACAATTAAAAATGGCGTTTTTGAAATAGATTATTATAAACATATGCAGTGGCTTCATCCAAATCCTCAACATTTAATAGATCAAAAATGTTGTGAGTGTAAGGATTATCCTAACTGTTGCGGCGGATTGTGTCCGGCACAGTGGTTAATTAC
>CAZZFP010000071.1:0-4623 GCA_964653575.1 uncultured Lachnospiraceae bacterium | reverse complement strand
TGATAAAATATATAATCGGTATATTGTCGATATGTATTTATTTCGGAGTTGATATATAGTAATGATAAACAGAGTTTTTTCCCCGGAGGAAATGGACGAGCAGAGAAAAAGTGCCCGTCTTGTGAAAGAATACAACGAAGATCTTTCAAGAGAGCTTGGAAGAGAGCTGCGCGTTTATGTGCTTACACTCGGATGTCAGCAAAACGAGGCGGACAGTGAAAAGATAATAGGTATGGCTGAGGCTATGGGATATGTCAAAACAGATGATCCGAAGCGTGCCGATCTTATAATGGTGAACACGTGTGCCGTGCGAGAGCACGCCGAGAGCAGAGCCTTATCTTTTATAGGTTCCTTCAAAAAGCTTAAAGAAGCAAACACAGCACTTTTGATAGGCGTTTGCGGATGTATGGTTTCTCAGGACCACAGAATAGAGCAGATAAAGCACAGTTATCCTTACGTCGATTTTGTGTTCGGTACATCCTCTCTCCATCGTTTTCCTGCGCTTTTGTACGAAAAGATATCCAAGCATAAGCGGGTTATGTTCAAGACTACCGAGCAGGATTATCTTGTCGCAGAGGGCTTGCCGATCTCAAGACAGGATACGAGCCACGCCTGGGTCAGTATAATGTACGGATGCAATAATTTTTGCTCGTACTGCATAGTTCCGTACGTCAGAGGTCGTGAGCGAAGCCGCGAAAAGGATGAAATAGTTAAGGAATTTACAGAGCTTGTCGCACGCGGATACAAGGATATCACTCTTCTGGGGCAGAACGTAAATTCATACGGCAAGGATGGCGAATACGGATACGATTTTGCCGATCTTATGGATGAGCTGGCAAGCATCGAAGGAGACCACAGGATCAGATTTATGACGAGCCACCCCAAGGATGCAACGCATAAGCTGATTGACGTTATGGCAAAGCATAAGAATATAGCAAAGCATTTTCATCTGCCTATGCAATCGGGCAGTGACCGCATCTTGAAGCTTATGAACCGCCATTACGACAGGGAAAAATATCTTTCGACGGTTCGATATATGAGAGAGAAGATACCCGATATTACCATAACCTCTGATATAATGGTGGGCTTTCCCGGGGAGACCGAGGAGGATTTCAACGATACCCTCGATATGCTGAAGACCGTCGGATTTGATATGATATATTCCTTCATCTATTCTCCGAGAAAAGGAACTCCCGCGGCAGAAAGCCTTGATCAGGTACCGGATGAGGTGAAAAATCGCAGATACCAAGAGCTGCTCGAGCTTCAGGACGAGATCTCTCTTTCGAAAAATGTACCTATGATGGGAGGCATTTATCGCGTCCTGTGCGACGGTATCAGTAAGACCGACGATACTCTGTACAGCGGAAGAACGGACGGAAACAAGATAGTTTTCTTTGAAGCCGAGCCGCGGGATGTCGGAGAATTCGTCGATATAAAAATAGAGCGTGCCGAGGCATTTGCTCTGTTCGGAAGAAAAATATAGTAAATATTATAAATAAGCAAACAGAAAGGAATTCCACGATGGAAAACTACACAGCAGAAGAGCTTGCCGCAATGCTCGGCAAGACCCTTAAAGAGGACCCCAAGTACGTAGCACTTGAGAAGGCTCAGAAGGAATATGAATCCGCAGCTCAGCTTCACAAAACAATGACTGAATATAATGTTCAGCAGCAGGCGTATGAGCTTGAATCCAAAAAGGAGCCTGCGGATACGTTGTTGCTCGCTTCTATCGAGCGCAGAATAGAGGAGCTCTATAACCTCATTATAGCGGATCCCGTATTTGTTGCTCTCAATTCCGCTCAGGATGAGTTCAACACTCTTATGGAGCAGATAAACGGCACCCTTATGTTCAATCTTACGGGTCAGCGTCCCTGCTCGCACGATTGTTCGAGCTGCGGCGGCGGTTGCGGTCACGACCATCACTGATAATTTTTGATCTTTTCGGTGTGCGGAATGTCGTTTCGGCGATATCTCCGCATACCTTAAAGCAATATATCTGCGGATATGCCCGGATCCTCAAAATGCGGACGCATCCGCAGATACGATTGCTCCGTAAAATAAGAAAAGGAGAGACAAAGCTATGACTCCGATGATGCTTCAATATTTTGAAATAAAGGATCAATATAAGGATTATATACTTTTCTACCGTCTCGGCGATTTTTATGAGATGTTTTTTGACGATGCCATATTGGCGTCCCGCGAGCTCGAACTGACGTTGACGGGGCGTGATTGCGGCGCGGATGAGCGAGCACCCATGTGCGGCGTGCCTTTTCACAGCGCAGAGGGATATATAGGTCGTCTTATAGAAAAAGGCTATAAGGTAGCGATCTGCGAGCAGACCGAGGATCCGTCACAGGCTCAGGGACTTGTAAAACGGCAGGTCATACGTGTTGTGACACCGGGTACCGTCATAGAGTCGGGGCTTCTGAATGAACAAAAAAACAACTATATATGCTCGGTGTGTGTAACCGAGCACGAATACGGGGTAGCCTTTGCGGACGTTTCAACATCCGAGATGTATGCAACTGCGATAGAAGGCTCCAATATGGAATCAAGACTTATGAACGAGCTTGGAACGTATTCTCCGAGCGAGGTCGTGCTGAATATCGGAGCGGATAAGCTTCCGACGGTTGCCGAATTTGTCACGGGGCGCCTGGGAGCTATGCTTAATGACGGACAATCGGCGAGATTTGACTACGAAGGTGCTTGCGAGATCATGAAGGCACAGCTGGGAGATGCGCTTCGCGAGGAGGCTTACGGCAGTCGCGCGCTGGCGTGCGCGGTGGGCGCACTGCTGAACTATATTACGGATATGCAAAAGACCGATGACGCACATATTTCAACATTAAACGTGTACACCGACGGTCAGTATCTCGATATGGATATAAACACAAGACGCAATCTTGAGCTGACGGAGACTATGCGCAGTAAGGATAAAAAAGGCTCGCTGCTTTGGGTCCTTGATAAAACACGCACCGCGGCAGGGGCACGTCTCATAAAAAAATGGGTAGAGCATCCTCTGCTCAGCACACAAAAGATACACGAGCGACAAGGTACGGTCGAAGAGCTCTATAATGATTATATGATGCGTGAGGAGCTCGGAGAGCTGCTCTCGGGTGTGCTTGACCTCGAACGACTTGTCACGAGGATAGTTTTCGGCACGGCGAACGGTAAGGATCTGCGCGCTGTGGCGGCTACAGCATCGCATTTGCCCGAAATAAGGCGAATTATCGAAAAATGCAATTCTGACGGACTTTCCAGGATATTTCAAGAGCTTGATCCGTTGACCGATGTCTGTGATCTGATAGAACGTTCGATAAATGAAGATGCCCCTGTTTCGATAAGAGAGGGCGATATCATTAAAGCGGGCTACAATAAGGACGTTGACTACCTGCAATCTGTTATGAAAGACGGCAAGAGCTGGATAGAAAAGATCGCGATAGAGGAACGTGAGATCACCGGCATCAAGACGCTCAAAATAGGATATAACAAGGTATTCGGATATTACATAGAGGTATCAAAATCCTTTGTTGATCAAGTACCCGACAGATATATCAGAAAGCAAACGCTTGTAAACGGAGAAAGATATATTACGGACGAGCTCAAGGATATGGAGGCGACGATTCTCGGCGCGGCGGATAAGGTAAGATCGCTTGAATACGAAATATTCTGCGACATAAGAAACCGTGTCGCGTCTCAGTCGGAGCGTATACGTAAGGTTGCGGCACTTCTTGCGGAGCTTGACGTTTACGTCAGCCTTGCCAATGTTGCACAGAAAAACAAATACGTCCGTCCAGAGGTCGATCTCAGTGATGTGATCGACGTAAAAGGCGGAAGGCACCCGGTGGTGGAGCAATTCGTTAAGGATACCTATTTTGTTCCCAATGATGCTATGCTTGACACGACTCATAACAGAGTAATGCTGATAACCGGGCCGAATATGGCGGGTAAGTCTACGTATATGAGACAGACCGCTCTCATAGTGCTTATGGCTCAGATAGGATCATTTGTTCCTGCCGAGGAAGCTCATATCGGAATCGTTGATAAGCTTTTCACTCGTGTCGGGGCGTCGGATGACCTCGCGTCCGGACAATCTACCTTTATGATAGAAATGAACGAGGTCGCATACATACTCAGAAATGCTACGAAACGAAGCTTTATCATTTATGATGAGGTCGGAAGAGGCACGAGCACATTTGACGGAATGAGCATTGCCCGTGCTATAGTTGAGTATACATACAGTAAAAAGATAGGCGCAAAAACTATGTTTGCGACGCATTATCACGAGCTTACAGTGCTTGAAAAGCAATTTGACGGTATAGTAAACTACAATGTCGCCGCCAAAAAGCGGGGCGATAACATAACCTTTTTGCGAAAAATAGTTAAAGGTTCGACGGATGACAGCTATGGCATCGAGGTAGCCAAGCTCGCGGGACTCCCGAATGAAGTTGTAAAACGCGCAAGGGAGATACTTGCCGACGTGGAGAAGACCGCGGTAGCCATTAAGGACAGCGAGAAGCAAAAAGAACCTAAACGAGATGAGTCCTTGCTTTCGATCGACGATATGCTTCGCGAACAGGCAATGGACGAGCTTCGCGCGGTGGATATCAATACGCTCTCGCC
>CAZZFP010000070.1:0-4682 GCA_964653575.1 uncultured Lachnospiraceae bacterium | reverse complement strand
CACGACGTAAGACTTGAACCGGAGTTCGACCTTTACGGATTTTATGAACCGCGTACCGAGGAGATATTTCACCGTTTGCCCGAGGAGGTAGCTCAGGCGACGAGCGACGGCGTTGCAAGACTTGCAAGAGAGACCGCGGGCGGCAGAGTCCGCTTTTCGACCGATTCAAACTATATAGCAATAAAAACTTCTCAGTTTGCGATCGGACGTTCATCGCATATGACACTCCTTATGTCGGCGGGCTTTGACCTTTATGAGGACACAGAGCAAGACAGCCGTTATCACAGAGCTTTTATGCCTCCGTATAAGATGGAAGACGGCTATGAGCAGATAATAAAATTCGCCACGAACAAAATGCGCCATTTTACGATACATTTTCCGATACATTCGGGAGTTGAACAGCTGTTTGTCGGACTTCAGGAGGGCGCACGACTTGAGCACGGACTTAAGTACGTCAACGAAAAGCCGATAATCATCTACGGCTCGTCCATAGTTCACGGCACGGCGGCGTCACGCCCCGGTATGACCTATCCGAATATACTTTGCCGCAGACTTAACCGTAACTGCATCAACCTCGGCTTTTCGGGTAACGCAAAGGCAGAGCCCGCTATATGCGAATATATGTCGGGACTTGAAATGGAGATGTTCGTGTGCGACTACGACCATAACGCGCCGAATACCGAGTATCTGCAAGCGACACATATGCCTTTGTACGAAACGATCAGAAAAAAGCATCCCGACGTGCCGTATATTATGATATCCAAGCCGAACCTTGCCACAAATCCGGGCGCGGCTAACCTTGATCGCCGCGACGTTGTCGCCGATACCTATCGTCACGCGCTCGCAAACGGGGATAAGAATGTGTATTTCATAGACGGAGAGTCCTTCTTCCTCGGAAAAAACGAGAACGATTGCTCCGTAGACGGTATTCATCCCAACGATATGGGATTTACTTTTATGGCTGACGGCATCGAGAGCGAGATACGCCGCGTGTTGAGAGAAAAATTTGAATGACTTCCGCGCAACCACAGAAATTTGTAAAAATATTTGATATATAGATTTGTTTTGAAACGAAAGGAAATATTCAAAATGAAAAGATCATTACGTAAATTGTTAGCGATCGTCTTTGCTTTGATAATGATCGTTAGTACCGCGACCGTGTTTACATCGTGCGATAACAGCAAAGACCCGGAAGATACGACAAAAGACAACGAACAGACTTCGGAGCCTGCCGATTCCGAGAGCGAGTCCGAGACCGAGGCGGCTCCGACAGAGCTTACCCTCTTTGAGAACGGCAAGACGGAATATACAATCATACGACCCGACGGAGCTACCAATGCGCTGATAACCGCCGTCAAGATGCTCTACACCAAACTTTCATCGCTGTCTGCGAGCGGAACGGTAGATTATAATACCGATTTTGTACACAGCGCCGCTCCGATTACCGACAAAGAAATACTTATCGGTGAAACAACAAGAGAGGAGAGCGTAGCCGTTTATAAAGAGCTCGAGGCACTCAGCGGTCATCACTTTGTTATCAAGGTGGTAAATCAAAAGATCGTTATAGCCGGAACCGACTCGGCTATGACAAGTAAGGCGATCAAATATTTTATTTCAACATACTTAACGGAAACGGATGGAAAAATAACTATGTCTACCGATGAAATTTATTCGGAAGAAGTCAAAGCAGATCAGCCGTATCAGATAATAGATTCACTTGACGGAACCGTTGTCGCTTCCGCTGTCAGAGTGGGTTCGCTTGAAAAGGACGGAGATTTCAAGGTCGCTCAGGGCGGCTGTACCGACGGCAAATATATTTACATTCTTCTTGAAAATCAAAATACCGGCGGTCAAGGGTATCAGAAAGAGTCACACTATTGCAAGATATTCAAGATCGACGTTGAAACTATGAAGACCGTAAAGGTCAGCGAGCAACTGTTGCTCGATCACGGCAATGACTGCACGTATAATTCCGACACAAACGAGCTTGTCGTGACTCATAACGCACCTAATTATAAATCTATCTCCTACATCGACGCAGATACGCTCGAGCTTAAGAAGACGGATAAAAACAACCGTTACAATATGTACGCCATAGCATATAGCTCTACATACAAAAAATATGTTGTAGGTCTGTCGGGAACATGCGATTACGCCGTTTTCGCGGCGGGCGGAACACCGATCAGATACAGCGGTCATAATACCGGTTATACAAAGCAGGGAATGGACTGCGACGATAAGTATATCTATTTCATTCAGTACAAGGAAAACGTGATAACCGTTCACGATTGGAAAGGCAATTACGTCCGTACGATCAAAATAATCGGCGTTTCGGATGAACCCGAGGCTATATTCTTCATAGGTGATCAGCTTTATATGACAAGCTATCGAGGCGGTAGCGTCGGCGGAGCGAATATTTATAAGATAGATCTCGCATTGGAGTCGTAAACCGTAAGGCGAGCGGGGACGGTGCGCCGTCGAAAATCACACAAAACAGACGCTAAAGCTATCGAAAATATCGAGGATACAGCAATGAAATTTGAAAAAACAATAATAAAACGTAAGATGATATTGCTCGCGGCGGTACTGCTCGTTATCGGTACTTGCCTTTGCGCGTGCCGTGCGACTTTGCCGGATGATACCGGCGTTTCGGATACCGCCGAGGAACCGACGGGATCTCGGCCTAAGGATACCGAGTCGGAGTTGGAATCCGGATTTGAATCCGAATCCGAATCTCAGACCGAGGAGCAACACGAGTGCACCTTTGAAATGCGTATGGACGACACGAAGCATTATCTTGCTTGCTCGGTGTGCGGCGAGGAAAAGGATCGTGCCGATCACGTATTTGATAATGCGTGCGATACAAGCTGTAATGTTTGCGGCTATACGAGAACGGTCTCTCATTCTTTTGAAGAAAAGCACGACGAATCACAGCATTATTTTGTCTGCTCGGTGTGCGGCGAGGAAAAGGATCGTGCCGATCACGTATTTGATAATGCGTGCGATACAAGCTGTAATGTTTGCGGCTATACGAGAACGGTCTCTCATTCTTTTGAAGAAAAGCACGACGAATCACAGCATTATTCTGTCTGCTCGGTGTGCGGCGAGGAAAAGGATCGCGCCGATCACGTGTTTGATAACGCCTGCGATACAAGCTGTAATAAGTGCGGGTATGTTCGCACGACCACGCATAAGCTCGGAGAGTGGAGCACGGATTCGACCGCTCATTGGAAGAACTGCTCGGAATGTAAGAAGGTTATTACGTATTCGTTGCACACGTACGATAACGCGTGCGACGCGACCTGCAACACTTGCGGATATACGAGAGTCGTTTCGCATAACGAAAGCGGCATTTGGCTCTGCGACGGAACTTATCATTGGAAATCCTGCACTGCGTGCGGAGATACCGTGCTGAAGAGCGGTCATACATTCGGAAGTGACAAAAAATGCACTGCCTGCGGCTTTAAGTCGGGTCAGCCGTGCGATGTAATCGATAAATTGGGAGAGGGCGGCGCCGAGGTCAGTGCCAAGGCTACCCTACTTAAGTCTTTCGGTGCCGACGGCAATTTCAACGTCGCGCAGGGCGCGTGTACCGATGGTAAATACGTTTATATCATTCTCGAAAACCAAAACACGGGCGGTGAAGGGTATAAAAAAGAGTCACATTATTGTAAAATATATAAAATAGATCTTGCCACGTGTAAGATCGTAAAGACCAGCGAGCCCATACTCACGGATCACGGTAATGATTGCGCATACAATTCAAGGACGGGACAGATAGTCGTGTGCCACAACGCTCCGAATAAAAAGTATCTTACCTTTGTGGATGCCGAAACCTTGACCGTTGTCAAGAAAGTTACGGACAATAAGCTCGAGATGTTTGCCGTGGCGTATAATGCAAATTACAATAAATACGTCGTCGGCATCGCAAACTATTACGATTACGGAATATTGAGCGCATCTCTTGCCTATGAAAAGCGCGTTAACGGAACGAACACGGGCTATACGAAGCAGGGAATCGATTGCGATGACAAATATATTTACCTTTTGCAGTATAACAGTAATGTGATTTCGGTACATGATTGGGACGGAAATTACGTAAGAACGATCAAACTTACAAACGTCACGAAAGAGCCCGAGGCGATCTTCCACATAGGCGATGATTTCTATATGACGAGCTATGCGGGAAGTAAGAAGGGCGCCATTTTGTATAAGCTTACGCTTGAAAAAACGTCATAAGCCCCTGTTATAGAGCGATTGTTTGAAGCTTCGTTCGCCGCGGCGGAGCGAATATTTATAAGATAGACCTCGCGTTGGAGTCGTAAACCGTAAAAACGATCAATGCTCGGCACACGATATGACAGATCAGCACACTTTGATCGGAAGGAGATAAACTTGGAGTTGGAAAATAAAGATATTAAATATTCTGCTCGGGCGGTAGCCTATCTCGGAGACGCCGTGTTTGAGCTGTGCGCCCGTGAATATCTTGTAAAAAAGGGCTATTCCGACGCGGCAAAGCTCAATTCCGAGGCAAAAAAGCTTGTCAGTGCCTCGGCTCAGGCTCAGATCGCCAAAAAGCTTCTTGACCTTTTGACCGATGAGGAGACCGAATTTTACAAAAAGGGCAGAAACCTCGGTCACTCCAAGACCTCAAAAAACATCACCCCAACCGAATATCGCGT
>CAZZFP010000069.1:0-4683 GCA_964653575.1 uncultured Lachnospiraceae bacterium | reverse complement strand
CGGCGATGGCTTGTCTTATCGGTGCAGTCTCGATAATAAGACTGTTTATCTACAAGGAGCCCGTTCAATATGTCACGGTCTCATTTGACACCGACGGGGGCAAGGAGGTATTGCCTGTGCGGGTGGTTATGGGCACGACTCTGTCTGCCGAGCCTTACTCCGAAAAGGACGGGCTCATATTTGTCGGTTGGTGTACCGATGCCGAGCGCACACAGCCCTTTTATCGCAACGATCCCATCGACAAAAACATAACTCTCTACGCAAATTACGTTGAGCCGAAAAGCAATTGTTCCTTCTATTCACCCGACAGCGTATACATTCCGTCGGGAAACAACGGCTTTAGCTTTTCGCTTCGCTCCGACACGCGCATAACATCCCTCAATCTTTCCGACTACGTGCAGGCAGAGGCGATATTCGGTACCCTTCCCTCTCTCAAAGTTACCTCGAACGGCAACGGCTACACGGTATCTCCCGAAAGCAATTATGAGGCGGGAGCCGTCATTCGTTTCACGCTTTGCCGCGATGACGTGACCTTTCTCGATTACTACACGAACGTAAATATGCTGACCGTCACGATATCAAACACAGATACCGATCAAGGAGAGCTCGCGCTGAACTCGGGAATAAAATATCTTTCCAGAGAAAGCCTGACCTTCAAGAACGACGACCTCAATTTTGTTATTCCCCTCTCTGTCGCAGATCAGAAAAAGATCGCCGAGGGCAGTATAGTTTGCCTTGGCGACGGCAAAAGTGCCGACTCACCGAACACCTCTTTCATCAAGATCGACAGCCTTTCAAGGCAGGACACGATATGCTTTATCTCGGCGAGCGAATGCTCGGTCAACGACGTCGTTACCGCTCTCAACGATACCATATATGAGGTCATTTCAAAGCCCGAATATCTCATCGTTAACTCTCCCGACATCGGCATCGTAAACGATATCCTCAACAGCGACGGGATAAACAGCATCACCGAGGCGCTCTCCGCCGCATTTCTTCTCGGCGAAAAATCAAACGTTGAATCGGAAACATCCGCCGACACCGAACCCCCGAGAAAAGATCATCTGAACTCCTTCTCCCCTTCCGCGGAAATATTCAACGAATATGAATATGTGATTGAAGGCTTAACGGAAGGACTCACGGCAAACGCAATACTTGCCGAAGCCACGAACTCGAATTTTCCCGGCGTCGATGAAAACGACTGGGTCGCGCTCAAGCTTACATTAAATTACGACGCAAAGCTTCAAAACGGCGACGCCGTGAAAGCCGACATCGTCATCACCTATTACATAAAGGCGATACTCAAAGGGACCTTCAACTGCGACAGCGAGAAAAACCTGCTGAACTATACGATAGATATTTACTCCGAGACGGATATGAGCATACGCGCTTCCAAAAACGGAGTCGATATCACGGAGCAGATAAGCGGTATACTTTCGCAAGATACGGATATTTCGAGCGATGAAGCGCTTGCCGAGCTTTTAAAGACGCTCAAGAGCAAGACCGCCCCCGTAGAGCTTTTAAACGTACCTCTGCTTAAGGGCACATTCTCTCCGATAAATGAGCTTCGTTTGTTCAATGCAAAATTCGAGCTCGATTATTCCTTCTCCGTAAATCTCGGCAGCTTTTCGTCCGATTCCGACATAACCGTGCTTGACGCCGTCGAGATCGGTCTCAGCGCGAATACTCAAACGGGAGAGCTCAGGGTATATCAAAATCCGATCACATCATATTCCGACAAATTCTATATGGATTCGTACACTGCCGGATATTTGGGCATAAGATCGGGGGTAAGTGCAAAGCTTTCCATGATAGCCGACACCTTCAAAAGACTCGGCACGGTAGGTATGGATTTTGAGACGGGAGTATACACCGACATTTACGGCTACTCTCACATACACGCGTACAGAGAGCAGTCCGAGAACGCAAGGGCGAACGGTGCGGCTTATGCCGAGATAGGCAACTACATTACGGTAAGCACGTTTGCCGAGTCGGAATATTTCAAGGATCACGCAAACGGGAACTCCTCAACGGGTCACAATTCGATAAAGCCCATATTCAAGGGCGGCGACAAGCATATATTGGTATCGGTCAACAACAACATAAAGAACACCTATCTTTCCGACGGCAACGTGCTCTCGGAGAGTCGTGACGGCGTTTATTCCGACTTCAATTCGGTACCGCTGCTGTCGGGAAATTACATCGATATAACGACAGGCGAGACATTAAAAGGAAACTTCATTCCGTCGGAGCTGATCGAAGTCAGATTTTCAAGCAGATACTTCACCTACGACAAGACGACGGGATATGTAAAGATCAACTCGCTCTTGCTCGGTATGTACGGCGACGGGCTGTCCGCCGAGGAAAATACGCTTTCCTGCGAAATGGACGTCTATTATACGGGATCGAACATATTCCCCTACGCGGAAAAGAAACGTGCCGAAGACGAAAAAACCGATGACGAAGAACACAAGGGAATCTTTTCAACCTCTACCGACAAGAAGCCGAAATATTCATCTGTCGAAGAGTTTTTGGCGGATCCGTATCGCAGGCGCGAGATCTCAACGCTCGTTTGGATACGTCCCGGATTTAACTACGGCTCGCTCGGACTCGGAAATACCGTGACCGCTACATTCAAGGTGGACACGGGCGACGAGGTCATAACCGTCGGCGAGCGCAGTGTTGTCGTCGGAGAAAAGGTCGGCGCGTTCGATATGTCGTCGATATATAAGTACTACACTGCAACGGACGGCTGGGATAAAGATCCCGAAAACGAAACGATAACACGCGACACTGTATTCACATTCAAAGCCAAAAAGAAACAGACCGTCGTTGCCTTCATCTATTTTGACGGAGAGCAATGGATAGGCAAGGTCGTGGCGGTCGATCTCGGAACATTGCCGAGCGCGCCCGAAAATTCGGAGAACGGATACGAAAATATGAGCTTTACGGGCTGGATGGGCACGAAAGGCACCAACGCCTTCACCCCCGCGCTCCGCATTTACAACGGCATACGCCGTGTAAACAGCGATATATTCGCCGGTTCGCTGTTCAGCGAACGTCGCGGCATAGTTTACGGATATGCTTCGAATGAAATAGTGGAAATGACCTCCGGTACTCAAAGCGAGGTGCTCGATGCCATTTACGAAAACGCCGTAAATATGGGAGCAGGTTGTTATATCGCTCAGTACGCATCCGACACCTTCCCCGTCACATTTATTTACACCGATGACAACGGCGAAAAGACCGAGGTCACGTACAACGTAAAGCAAGGCTTTGACGCAACGCCATATGCCAAAGTGATCGAAAACAACTACGATCGTTTCGTCGGTTGGGATGCCGACGGCGACGGAAAGGTCGATTACACGATCGGAACGGCTCTGCCCGCGGTTATGGGAGAGCAGACTTACACCGCAGTATATTCAAAGAACGATATAAACATCTACACGTACGAGTACCAAGGAAACGGCGTATACGGAAACAAAACCGCTTTGACGGCAACGTCCGGCGACAAGCTGACAGATATTCTTTCAAAGCTTACCCTCTCCGCTCCGCAAGTCGGTGCGGGTGAAAACTATGAATTTCTCTATTGGGAGATCTCGTGGGACGACGAGCTCTGGTTTGAAGCTCCAAACCTTTCGGATCTCAGAGTAAAGGAAAAGATATTTATACGACCCGTATTCAAGCGTTATATCACGCTGACATTTGATGCCGGCGACGGAATGATGGGCGATCAAAAGCTCTTGACCAAGAAGGTCGCCGCAAATTATGATATCTATTTCTCAACACTTTACATCGACACTCCCGTGATGGAGGGCAGTTCAAATTACGAATATAAATTCGTAGGCTGGAGAGATGCCTCAAACGGCGACAAATTCTATGCGCTCGGATCGGCATATACTCCTCAGCATTCCGCAACTCTTGTCGCGGTCTATGAGAGCGTAGAGCGACAATATTCGGTTACGGTAAAGACAGAGCACGGTCAGATCTATCAAAGTGTGGAAAAGGAGCTCTCCTTCAGCGTGTCGTACAACGAAGCCGAGACGCTGAAGGCAATATATACTTCAAATCTTCCGACAGATCTTGACGAGGATAACTTCTTCTGGCGTTGCACCGGTGTCACACTCGAAGAGGATCCGGAAAGCAACAGCATCACGATCACCTACGTCTGGGAACAATTCATACATCTGACACTCGACGCAAACGGCGGCAGCTTTAGCGATCAGCCGCTCGGAGCAAAGGGCGAGAAGCTTGAGGTGTTCATTCCCGCAGAGGATGCGCAATTCAGCTTCAGCACCGTAGTTCCGCCCGTTAATAAATCGGCTTTCCTCGGATTTGCCGACGAAAGCGGTCAGATCTTCAAGCTTACCGATACGATCACGCCGACCCAGAACGCCACCTTTACCGCGGTTTGGAAGAAATAATCCGAGCACCAACACAAAATGCGGGATATAAAAATCCCGAAAAGATCATATTATAACCATCGACCGCCGTGGATAAAACTCCGCGGCGGTCAATTTCAGATATAAAAATAAACCAAAACACCACTTGACAAAACCGCGCAAGTGTTGTATAATATATCCGTCTTCAGCGCAGAATCGCCAAGTCTAAACGCATATTGAACCATATCGGGATGTAGCGCAGTTGGTAGCGCGCCTGCTTTGGGAGCAGGATGTCGCAGGT
>CAZZFP010000068.1:0-4745 GCA_964653575.1 uncultured Lachnospiraceae bacterium | reverse complement strand
ATATGATAATGAACGCTATCGGTCATCCGAAGCCCCTGACGGCAACGGGAGTTATTTCCGATCGCTTCGGAAAAGATCCCAACTATTGCGGCTACAAGCCCGCGAATGCGAAAAAATATTCGGAAGAGTTCGGCGTTGACGATTTTGCCGGCGGATTTGTGCGCCTTGAGGGCGATATCGTGCTTGATTTCCGCATCTCGTGGGCGATGAATATGGACACACCCGGTGACACGATCATTCTCGGAACCAAAGGCGGCTTGCGTATTCCTTCGACCGAGTGTTGGAACGGCACGGTCGGCGGTCCTATGAAGATCTATAAGGAAATCGAGGAACTTCAGACCGAGGTCGAGATACCTATCATCGGTGACGGAAAATTTGACCGAGTCGGAGCGAAGGTGGGAAGCTTTGTTGAAGCGGTGAAGAACGGCGGCAAAGCGCCGGTTCCCACGTCGCAGATAATCTACAACCAAGCGATAATCGACGGTCTTGCACGTTCCGCCGCACTCGGAAAAGAGGTTGAAATAACAATTCCGGAAATTTAATGCTATAATAACCGAATAAAAAAGCCGTGGAGACAAATTATGCTTGATATAAATGAAATTCTAAAAAATTACAATGACAATATTTCTTACAGAACCTTTGACGATTTCCATATTGTCGCCATTCCGTTTTTCTTCCCTAACAGCAGTAGCAGTATTGCCGTAAAAATATCCTTTGACGAGCTTGAGAGACCTATACTCAGCGACTGTCACACCACACTTGATTATCTGGATGAAATGGATATTGATATCGATGAATATAAGCAGCGATTGGATAAAATTTTGTACAGATATGATCTGAAAATCGAAGACCGAGAGTTTAAGCTCTTGGTTCCGACAACGCAGCCTTATTACTTAACAAAATATCTCGGCTTTTTCATACAAGCATTGTCGCTCATTGCCAACATTAATATTTAAAATAGGCGATTGTAAAACTCCGTTTTACAATCGGGACGCGCTACGCGCTTTTCTCGCACGCTTATCGGATTTTTAAAATTTTTAATTTTAAAAATCTTCCCTCGGCGTGCGGGCTCGCTTGGCTCGCCTTTAAGGTGTTTTTTCGTCGGCAAAGCCACCGAAAAAACAGATTTTATTGAATTTCCCGACTTTTACAATCGTCTAATATTTAAAAATATACCGCAAAATAAGCGAATGTTTAATACCGTTCGGTAAAAAGCATTCGCTTTTTTCTTTTTGGGGCGATCGTAATGAGCCCCCGCTGTTGAATTTTTCGCGGAGCCAAAGAGAGAACCTTTCGACGTTTCGGTATTGACTTTATATTCCGATTATGGTATAATCATATAAACATATTAAAAGCCGCCGTGCGGCAGAACGGAGAGATCTATGGCCTACTATTACGACAGCCCCTCGCACACCTTCAGTGAGTACCTCTTGGTACCCGGTTATTCGGACGCAAATTGTATTCCTTCAAACGTTTCCCTCAAGACCCCGCTCGTTAAATTCAAAAAAGGCGAAGAGTCAGCCATCACTATGTCCATTCCGCTCATTTCGGCGATAATGCAGTCTGTATCCAATGATACTATGGCGATCGCCCTGGCAAAAGAAGGCGGAGTTTCTTTTATTTTCGGTTCGCAGACGGTAGAGGATCAGGCGGCTATGGTACGCAGGGTAAAGGGTCACAAGGCAGGATTTGTCACCTCGGATTCCAATATAAAGCCCGACGCGACGCTGAACGACGTTCTTGAGCTGAAGGCGAGAAACGGACACTCGACCATTGCGGTTACGGACGACGGCACGCCGTACGGCAAGCTTATGGGAATAGTCACCTCGCGTGATTACAGAGTAACAAGAATGACGGGAGACGAAAAGGTATCCTCGTTTATGACCCCGTTTGAAAAGCTGATATACGCCAAGGAAGGCACGTCGCTCGCGGAATGTAACGATATCATCTGGGAGCACAAGCTCAATTCTCTCCCGATAATCACGGAAAACGGAAATCTTGAGGCATTCGTTTTCAGAAAAGACTATGAACAGCACAAGCAAAATCCCAACGAGCTGCTCGACTCAAAGAAAAGATACATTGTAGGCGCGGGCATAAACACGCGCGACTATGAGACCAGAGTTCCGGCACTGATAGAAGCGGGCGCGGACGTGCTCTGCATCGACTCAAGTGAAGGCTTTTCCGAATGGCAGGCGCGCACGATAAAATGGATCAGGGACAATTACGGCGACAGCGTAAAGGTAGGCGCGGGCAATGTAGTCGATAAGGACGGCTTTAATTTCCTGGCGGATGCCGGCGCGGACTTCATCAAGATAGGTATCGGCGGCGGATCCATCTGTATAACAAGAGAGACCAAGGGCATCGGACGCGGACAAGCCACTGCGGTGATCGAGGTGGCGAAGGCGCGAGACGAATACTACAAAGAGCACGGCGTTTACATTCCGATCTGCTCCGACGGCGGAATAGTCCACGACTATCACATTACCCTGGCGCTTGCAATGGGAGCCGACTTCTGTATGCTCGGAAGATATTTTGCACGTTTTGACGAATCCCCCACGCAAAAAATACTCATCAACGGCAACTATATGAAGGAATATTGGGGCGAAGGAAGCGCCAGAGCGCGAAATTGGCAGAGATACGATATGGGCGGAGCACAAAAGCTGTCCTTCGTCGAAGGCGTAGACAGCTATGTTCCCTATGCAGGCTCTCTCCACGATAATGTTGCGCTTTCGCTCTCAAAGGTCAGATCTACTATGTGCAACTGCGGCGCGCTGTCTATTCCCGAGCTTCAGAAAAAGGCAAAGCTTACGCTTGTCAGCTCGGTTTCGATAGTTGAGGGCGGCGCACACGACGTTCTTGTAAAGAACAACACCTGACGAACACGCGATCGCTAACGGCAATCACCGTAAATAAGTCAAGTATAAAAAGCAGAAAGCTGTATGAAACGGCTCTCTGCTTTTTTTTGCATTTACTTCTGTTTATTCCGATTATTTTATTCCGAATATCTTAAAACTCCGCCTTGGCGTAGACGGTATATTTGCTTTCGAGCGCCTCATTTACGAGTGCCTCAAAGTCGAGCTTTTGCTCCTCGCGAATGACCTTTTCAAGCTCGGGGCGAGTCTTGGGGTGCTTCGGAGTAAACACGGTACAGCAATCCTCGTACGGCTGTATCGACGTGTCGTAGGTATCTATCTTTCTTGATATCTGAACGATCTCCTCTTTATCCATTCCTATGCAGGGACGGAAAACCGGCATCGAAACGGCGTTATCGGTCACCGCGATCGCCTGCATCGTTTGGCTTGCGACCTGACCGACGCTCTCACCCGTAATAAGTGCGCCGCATTCGCGTTCTACCGCTATGCGCTCGGCGATAGTCATCATATATCTGCGCAAAAGCAACGTAAAATAATCTTCGTCGCAGTGCTTTACCAGCTCCTCTTGAATATGTGTAAGCGAAACGATATGCACGATGATGCTTCCGGTGTAAGATGAAATTATCCTTGCAAGCTCGATGACCTTTTCTCTTGCAAGCTCAGAGGTATACGGGAAGGACTCGAAATGCACCGCCTCGATCTTGACGCCGCGCTTTGCCATCATAAATCCCGCGACAGGTGAATCGATGCCGCCCGAAAGCAGGAGCATTCCCTTACCGTTTGTGCCGACGGGCATACCGCCCGCGCCCTTGAACTGTCCGGCGTGGATATAAGCACCGAACTCTCTTATCTCGACCCTTACCTCGATGTCCGGGTTATGAACATCGACCTTAAGATGCGGGCACGCCTCGAGTATTGCACCGCCGATCTCGCAGGAGATCTCTATGGAATTGAGGGGAAACCTTTTATCCGAGCGTCGGCTCTCGACCTTGAAGGTCTTTACGCCGTTCATAAACTGCGGAATGTATTCCATTGCCGCCTTTTTTATGCTCTCCATATTCTTTTCACAGACAGCCGAGCGCGAGACGCCGACGATGCCGAAGGTCTTTGTCGCAACGTCGAACATTCCGTCGATGTCGGCGCTCTCATCGCAAGGCTCGATATATATCGTGCTCTGCGAACGCGTTATTTTAAAATTTCCGTGGAAGGATGCGCGATATTTAAGCTCCTTGCAGAGGGTATCTTCAAAATATTTACGGTTTGCGCCCTTAAGGACGATCTCGCCGTACTTACAAAGGAGTATCTCTTTCATTTTTTGTGATCCTTTTCTTTAGTAATTATATTGCGAAATTCCGTGCCTTTTGATGATCTTGGCACTTGTTGCATAGGATTTTCGCGTGCTGTATTGTCCGAATTGTCCGATTATTTTCAGTCCTCGTCCGAATATTCCTCGTCGTTCCCGTCCTCGGATCCGTCGGTCTCCTCTTCAATACCATCATCAGCTTCCTCACCCTCAAAGATCGGAGCGATGACCTCGAGTGCGCGATCAACGCAGGATAGCGGAACGTATACGTCCGTTCCGAGATAATTTGTTCCCATTATAATGGAAATGTACGCTCCCGAGCCTCTTTCGCGTATCATAAAAGGGATATTCCGGCTTTCAAGCAGTCCTCTTATCATCATTACCTGAAGGGGATCGTATACCGTAGCTATAAGCTCACTTCCTTCCGGAGCGGGAGCCGGAGTTTCGTTTGTAAAAAAAGTTGACATAGATGTTTTCCTTTCGAGAATGATTCGGTTTTTCCGGGGCTCCGCCCCGTGCCCCGGCAGCTTTTTGAAAAAAGCTGCGCAAAAACTTTCAAAAAAGAAAGT
>CAZZFP010000067.1:0-4753 GCA_964653575.1 uncultured Lachnospiraceae bacterium | reverse complement strand
AAACCGCAAAAGCCTTCTGCGCACCGCTTCAAGGCGAAGACAGTGCGACTTTACGATGCTGCGCGACATCAGTTAGCTTGTCGCTTTGGAAAAGAACATAGCAATATGATATTTAAAAAAGCAAAGAATTTCATCAAATATCCCGTTATAATCCAAACTACGGATTTTAGTTCCGCAGTAGCCTGCGGGGTGTACTTATGACCCGCAGGCGGCAACTTTAGCCTGTACAAACGACCCGCGTCGGCAATCCCGCCGACGCGCAGCAGGGGGTCATTGAAGAGGGGCGCTCCCCTCTTCACTCGTTTCTTTGGTTACTTTCTTATCGAGTGATAAGAAAGTAACAGAAAATCCTTGACGAGTGACAAGAAATGAACGAAAAAGATCGCGGGCGGACAGAGTCGTCTGCCCTTACCGGGTAAGCGGTAATTTTTTGCTTTCGCGACGGATACTTGTCAAGCGGCAAGAAATGAAGAAAAAACCGTTACCTGACAAAAACTTGACAGAAAATCCTCTACCGCTCGGCAAAAATAAAAACATTGCTATTGACCAAAGCAAAAAATTGTGCTATACTTATACAAAACAGATTAAAATCGGAAATAAATTCGATCACGGAGGTGTCTTTCGTATGAACGAGATCGTTCGCGCAATTCTTATATATGCCGGTGTGGTATTGTTCGGATACCTCTGCGGTTGCTTCAGCCTCTCATACCTGCTCGCAAAAATACGCGGATTTGATATCCGCAAGGTGGGAACCAAAAACGCAGGCGCATCCAACGCCGCCGTAACAATGGGCTGGAAGATCGGTGTCCTCGTCGGCTTTTGCGACATAATCAAATGCTTCATCGCCGTATTGACGGTAAGCCTCGTTCTGAAAGGCGACGGCTACGGTCTTGCGCCCTACATAGCGGGAATATCTTGCGTCGTGGGTCATATGCACCCGTTTTATCTCAAATTTCGAGGCGGCAAGGGATTTGCCTCATACCTCGGAATGATAATGGCTATCAATTGGAAATTCTTTATCATTCTCGTCGTCGGAATATTTTTAGTCGCTCTCATATCCGATTATATCGTTGCGGGAACTATGCTGACTATGATATCCTTCCCCGTATTCAATCTGATACTCGGGCACAGCCTTGTCGCGGCGATACTGACGGCTCTGCTCTCGGCGCTGATAATCTTCCGACACAGAAAAAATCTCTCGGATATCTTCCACGGCAGAGAACGTAAAATATCGGCACTCTTCAAGAAAAAAAGCAGTTAGTTCGACGCAAGCGCAAGCAGATCAAGAAAACATATAACGGGCTGTCTCACCTACGTGCGACAGCCCGATGTTTATATATCAAATTTTATGCCTATCCTTTATTTTGCAATAACCTCGATATCCGTGATCTTTCCGTCGGATATGTTGATTATCTTATGACATTCCTCGGCGATCTCGCGATCGTGGGTCACTATAACGACGGTTATCCCGTCTTTTTCATTCAGCTCCTTCAGGCAGGCGATTATTTCCTTTGAAGTCTCGCGGTCGAGAGCTCCCGTCGGTTCATCGGCGAGAATAAGCTTCGGAGAAGTCACGAGCGCCCTCGCAATGGCTACCCTTTGCTTCTGACCGCCCGACATATCCGTTATCTTTTTATTCATCTGATCCAATATAGAAACTTTTGAAAGAGACATTTTGACCTTGGAGCTTATCTCCTTTTTCGGTGTCTTGCCGAAGTACAGCGGAAGTGCGACGTTGAAGAACGCCGTCTTCTTATTTAACAGCAAAAATTCCTGATTAACAAAGCCGATCTCGGATGCTCTGAGAGATGCCTTCACGCTGTCGCCCATCTCACCGACGTCCTTGCCGCCGTAAAAATATACACCGCTGTCATAGCTGTCGAGCGTTCCTATAATATTGAGCAGAGTCGATTTTCCCGATCCGGATCTACCCATAATGGCGATCATCTCTCCGCTCTCGATCTCGAGATTTATCTCCTTGAGTGCGTGAAACATATATTCACCCATAGGATAAAATTTATTGAGCCCATCTATTTTTATAATTGTATTATCCATAGTATCTTCCCCCACGTATGCTTTAATCTCTGTATTTATCCATCATTTTTCTCGGATCGTTGTCCTTAACCGCGAGCCTGCAAACGACCGCGGTAATAGTGATCGTGAGCGCTACAAGTATCAGCTCAAGCGCCAAAAGCTTGAAATCGACCAACACCGACTCAAGAAAATCGAGCTTTTCGACCACCTTCGGCAGAACCGATACCAGCAAGAGCGCGGACGAGGTAAGTGCCGCGAGCACCGTGATCACCATAAATGAGCTTACCACGACGGAAACTATCTTCCGTCTGTCTGCTCCGACGAGATACCAGACCGCGTAATCGGACGCCTGTCTGTAAACCGACAGCGCGATTATCGAAACGAGCGTTACCAAGGCAAACGCCGTCAAAAATACCGAGAACGGGATAAAATCCGCGATATCTTCATTGATCGATGCCTTTGAATTCTCAAGAATATCGTCAACGGTGCTTATCATACCGTGATCGCTCAATTTCTCAACAAGCTCATCCTTTTGTGCTTGCGTCGTACCGTCGGCAAAAAGGATCATACAAAAAAATCCCATACTACGATACTCCGACCTTCCGGTTATCACAGAAAACGCTTCTTTAGCCTTTTCGTTGTATTTTACGAGCGCGCAATCGTCAAGCTCGTCGAATATATCATCCGCCTCGGGCTTGGTCGCGCCGCTCGACATCTTCGCATAAAGTGCATTCGGTGATGAGAAGCCGGAAACGCGGGTCTCAACCACAAGATCCCGTACAATGAATTCCTTTTCGTCCCCATCTTCGATTACTTCTCTGATAGCCTTTTCAAAAACGATCTCAAAAGTATCTCCTATCCGATATTCGCCGATGTACTTGAAGGGCAATATGATCTCGATACTGTCGTCCGAATAATCGAAATCGCCGACAAAAGTATCAACGCCGAAAGTGTCGTAATAGTTTTCTTCGACAAAATAAAAATCCGTTCTTTCGTCATCGTGAGTAGAAGCATATCTGACTGAGGGCATAACAAAATCATCCACTATTGGATCCGATTCGAGAAGCGCGTTTATTTCCCTCCGCTCGCTGTCCTTTATCAACGGACGCACAAAATATGCGCACTCCGTACCCATAGATTTTAACCTCGAGTATCGGGCATACGCGTAGTTATAGCGTCCGAGCAGAAGTGCCACCATCGTAAATGAAAGCGAAAGTACAAGGAACAGAGTTATGGCATTTGCCCTGACGGACTTCAGATACTCTCTACATAGTTTGAACTTTTTTCTCATACGATCCACCTCCTTACACAGCCGCACGGCAAAGATCCTTTGCCTCTGCACGTCTGACCTTCAACACAGACGGCATCGACATTATTACTGTCGCCAAAACGACCGACGCAAGCATAACCACGGCATCTCTCAGCGAATAGCTGACACTCGGCAAAAAGTTTATGAGATTACCGAAAACAAGATTAAATACCAGTGCAACGACACACCCCGAGACCGTAAGCAAGAGGTTTTGAGCCAGGGTATTGGCAATAAGATACAGCTTGCCGGCTCCGCAGAGCGAATATATGGATGTGGTGCGCTTTCCGAGCTCGGTAAAATAGCTCATAAAAAAAGCGAACGAGATAAGCGACACGGCATAAGCAATAAAGATCAAGGACACGTAGACCTTGTATTCGGATTCGATGCGCTTGTATTTGCCGTAGGGAGCTGTTTTAGGGTCCGAATCGAATGCGTCATATATCTCGCTCTCGAATTTGTCGCTTTGCTTGAGCGATAATATTTCGTTGGTAACGTAGCTGACCATCTCCACCTTAAACCCTTCCTTAACAAAGGTCTCATACGGTATAAAAAGCGAGTATACGTTGGTGCTTACTCCGATTATTTTATACGGCTTTTCGCCTATGTAAACGGTTCCGTACGAATTGGTCTCGCTGTCATATTTCAAGGCTTTTGTAACGTCTGTACACGGAAGTATCGCAACATAGGGGTCTGTTTCGCCCGAAAAATCCACCTTCCCCATAAATGGAAGAGCATAAAATATATCATTCTTGTATGCTATCACATCCAAAGATTTATCTCCGCGAGGTGATGAATAGGCTACGGTTTGGAAGATTCCGTCACCTTTATCAATATACGCCAATGGCATATCTTCCTTTTTTTTGTAGTCGTCCCAAAGATATTCGAGGGCATATGTCTGCACGTCATACTCGGAGAAATCCAATTTGTCAATTTCTTCAACAGTCAGATTAAGACTGTTATCTGCGTAATATGTTCTTCCGGATATTCCGCTGACGGTAGAATCGAGATAAGCGTTATAATTTCCGTAGAAGTATATCATCATAAAATCGCTTACGAGTATACCGACGGCCATAAGGATGAAAAGTACCTTACTTCGCCTGTATTTTTCCGCGATACCGTCAAATATCAAAGTAAAAGATTTCATAAAACACCCCCGCAATTAAGTCTACTTCATTGTATCATACTCTTTCTCACAAAGTCAACACATTTTTGAACATTTTGCAAAAAAACGTCGTTATCCACAATTTGATTTGGTGAATATTGTTGATATTTTCCATATGCTTTTTGCGTGCCGCGAAAGTACTCACAATATCGAAAAATCCCGTGCAGAGATGCTTTTCGAGGAGCTTTTTCGCCTTAATGTGACCCCTGCGTGATAAAAAATCGAATTTTTAAAAATCGTGTCTTTGG
>CAZZFP010000066.1:0-4901 GCA_964653575.1 uncultured Lachnospiraceae bacterium | reverse complement strand
GCCCCTCTTCAATGACCCCCTGCCGCGCGTCGGCGGGATTGCCGACGCGGGTCGTTTGTACACGTTAAAGTTGCCGCCTGCGGGTCATAAGCGCACCCCGCAGGCTACCTCAGGGCTAAAGTCCGTAGTTTGGATTATAACGGGATGTTTGCTAAAACTTTTTGATTTTTTGTATACTATCTTGCTATGTTCTTTTCCAAAGCGACAAGCTATCTGATGTCGCACAGTATCGTAAAGTCGCACTGTCTTCGCCTTGAAGCGGGGCGACGAAGGCTTTTGCGGTTTTGCCTTTCAAGTTAACGTAGCAAAACAGAAAAAGCCGCGCGGCACACCGTCTTCCGTTTGCACTATGGGACTTAACCTTGAACTTAAATAATCGAAAACATCTCTTTCTATCTCATCTTGCTTTGTTCGCTCAGCACCCCTTTTTCAATCTGACGGTACATCAATAACAGGTCAACAGATTACGCTTTGTAGCGTCCTCGCCAAAGCCGGTTCAAAGGCGCGGCGCCTGAGCGCCTTTGCTCGCTTCTTTCGTCTATTTCTTGTCGAGTGACAAGAAATAGACAAAAAATCTTGTTAAATGACAAGAAAGTGACAGAAAATCTTTGACGAGTGACAAGAAATAGAAAAAATGTTGCCCTACAAAAAATAAACACACACAACCTAAAAAAAATGAACATCGACTCAATAAGCCTTGAAAATTACAGAAACATAGAACACGCCGAGATCGAATTTTCCAAAGGCGTCAATGTCATCGAAGGACTCAACGCCCAGGGAAAGACCAATATGCTCGAGGCTGTCTATTATATGTCGCTCGGAAGATCATTTCGACGCGCTCCCGACAGCGAGCTGATAAAGATCGGCGAGAGCCGTGCCCTTGCAAGGATCGCGTTCACGGACAACGTAAGACCGCAAACTCTGGATATGGAATTCATATCCGACCGCGGAAGGACCGTCCGCAGAGTTCGCCTTAACCGCGTTCCGATCTCAAAAATGAGCGAGATCGTCGGAGTGTTCCGCTCCGTCCTCTTCTGCCCAAATCACCTATCCATTGTCAAGGACGGACCTGCCGTAAGGCGAAATTGGATCGACGTCGCACTCTCTCAGCTCGATGCCTCTTATATGCACGAGCTGAAAAGATACCATAAAATTCTCGCCGAGCGAAATACCCTGATAAAAAATTGCCGTTTCGGCGGCGCGGATCGAACATTTAAAGATACCGTCGGAATGTGGTCGGAACAGCTCGCCGAGAGCGGTGCCGAGATCACGCTCAAGCGTATCGAATATTTGAGACGTATCTCAAAATACGTCGATAGGTTCTTTCTTGAAATGACGGGCGAGAGTGCTCGCGCGGAAAAGATCGATCTTTCATATATCTCCTCATCATTTTCGCGCGGCGCGGACAGATCCGCAGACGGCGATGACGGCTGTGACGGTGGCGCGGAAATAGACGCCGCGGAGAGCAAAAATGCCGTCAAGGAGAGTCTTTATAAGCTTCTTATGAGCCGCCACGACCGCGAAATTGCGTTTGGAAGCACACTTTTTGGGATCCATAAGGACGACATCAAAATAAAAATAAACGGTTCTGCGGCGCGAAATTTTGCCTCTCAGGGGCAACAAAGATCGATCGCACTTGCTTTGAAGCTTGCCGAGGGCGAGCTTTCGACGGAATATACGGGCGAGAGTCCGGTGTTTTTGCTTGATGATATGCTCTCGGAGCTGGACACACGTCGGCGGGAGTATATTTTGAATGAGCTTGGAGAGCGGCAGGTGATAATCACGACGTGTGAGGGGATCGAAAGTCTTTCCGGCGTAGGTAACGTCAGAAGGATAGCCGCGGAGAGCGGAAGATTTTCAGTGATATAGTGGTGGTTTGCGGGGCGTTGCCCCAAACCCCGTCCACCTTTTTTGAAAAAAAGGTGGAGCCAAAAAACTTAAAAAAGAGAAATAACTATTTCTTCTGTGAAGTTTTTGAAAAAATCTTGCAATAAAGAAAGCAAAAGCCTATGTACCTTCACGTCGGAAACAACAAAAACATCAGAAAAAGTGAGATAATCGGCATATTCGACTTCGATAACGCCACACTTTCGGACATCTCTCGAAAATATCTCGCCGAAAATCAACGCCGCGGACTCATAGAGACCGCAAACGACGAAATTCCCAAATCCTTTATCCTCTATTTCTCCCCAAAAGACGGCTTCTATAAAATATGCTTCTCTCAGCTCTCCGCAGGCGTTCTCGCGGAAAGAGAGCTGTTGCAATAGATCACGACAAACAACTAATACCGAAAAGGAAACATAAATATGACGATTTTTGAAAACATTCCCGCACACGACAGCCCGAATGATGAGCTTATCGAAAACGAAAAAAAGAATACGGAGCTTCAAGACTCAAACGGCAATTCCGCAGAAAAGACCGAAAATTTTGAATCCCCCGAATTTTTTGAAGATCCCGAAAACTCCGACAGCGGACCGATCGAATACGAAGACGTAGACACCGACGGAGAGCTTGCCTCTGCCGTTACCGATAAGGTCTACGACGAGAGCCAGATTCAGGTCCTCGAGGGGCTTGAGGCGGTAAGAAAACGCCCGGGTATGTACATCGGCTCGACCTCGGCGAGAGGTCTGCATCACCTCGTTTACGAGATCGTCGATAACTCGATCGACGAGGCACTTGCGGGTCATTGTAACCGCATAGAGGTCGTGCTTCACTCCGACAACAGCGTCTCCGTCCGCGACGACGGACGCGGAATCCCCAGCGCCATCCACCCCAAAATGGGTATCCCCACGCTTGAAGTTGTATATACCGTGCTTCACGCGGGCGGAAAGTTCGGCGGCGACGGCTATAAATTCTCCGGCGGACTTCACGGCGTCGGTGCTTCGGTCGTAAACGCCCTTTCCGAATGGGTCGAGGTCGATAACTGCCACGACGGACACAGATATACCGAGAGATTTGAACGCGGCGTCGTTGCACGCCCATTCAAAGACGAAGGAGAGACAGAGTCACACGGACTATATGTCAGATTTAAGCCCGACCCGACCGTGTTCGAAACTGTGGTATTCGATTATCCCACGCTTTTAAATCGCTTGCGTGAGCAGTCGTTTTTGAACGCAGGCGTAAATATCGTGCTCCGCGACGAAAGATACCTTGACGGCGAGGAAACCGCGCGAGAGGACGATCTTTGCTACGAGGGCGGCATACGCTCCTTCGTCGAATATATGAACAAGCTCAAGCACGGCGAGGTCGTCAATCCCGAGGTCATCTATATGGCGGCGTCGAAAGAGGACAGCGTCGCCGAGGTCGCGCTTCAGTATAACGACTCCTACAACGAGACGCTTATGACCTTCGCAAATAATATAAATACCGTCGAGGGCGGAACGCACGAGGTCGGCTTCAAGACGGCACTCTCAAAGGTCTTAAACGACTACGCAAGAAAATATTCCATTCTCAAGGACAGCGACAAAAATCTTTCGGGCGAGGACGTGCGCGAGGGACTTACCGCGGTCATATCCGTCAAGCTTACAGAGGCACAGTTTGAGGGTCAAACAAAGGCAAAGCTCGGCAACAGCGAGATGCGTTCGTTTGTCTATAACCTCGTCGTAAAGAAGCTTTCGGAATATCTTGAGGAAAATCCCGCCGTCGGAAAGGCGATACTTGAAAAGGCACTTGCGGCATCCCGCGCAAGAGAGGCGGCGAGAAAGGCAAGAGAGGCGACACGCCGCAAGGGTTATCTCGAGGGCTCGACGCTCCCCGGAAAGCTTGCCGATTGCCAATCCAAGGACGTAGGACTTACCGAGGTCTATCTTGTGGAGGGAGACTCCGCGGGAGGCTCGGCAAAAATGGGCAGAGACAGCCGTTTTCAGGCGATACTGCCGCTCAGAGGTAAGGTGCTGAATGTAGAGAAGACGCGCCTTGATAAGGTGTATTCAAATACATCGCTTATCCCGATAATTCAGGCGCTCGGTTGCGGCATCGGAGACGAATTCGATATTGCCAAGCTGCGCTACGGAAAGATAATCATAATGGCGGATGCCGACGTTGACGGCTCGCATATCAGAATATTGCTTCTGACCTTCTTCTATCGTCATATGCCCAAGCTTATCGAGGACGGGCACGTATATCTCGCACAGCCGCCGCTCTATAAGGTGTTTAAGGGTAAAAATCAAAGATATGCCTTCTCGGATGCCGAAAGGGACGCTATGATAGCCGAGCTCGGAAACGGCGCCGAGGCGGACAGATATAAAGGTCTCGGTGAGATGGACCCCGAGCAGCTCTGGGAGACTACAATGGACCCCGAGCACCGCACCCTGCTTAAGGTCTCGGTCAAGGACGCTATGGAATGCGACGAGATGTTCTCCGTGCTTATGGGAGACAAGGTCGATCCGCGACGCGTATTTATCGAGCAGAACGCAAAGTTTGCCGAGAATTTGGATATTTAAGTTATTCGGGCGCTGCCCGAACCCGCTTAGAACCTTCTTTCAAGAAGGTTCTAAGAACTCCAAGAACTTCAAAGAAAAAAATTTACGGTCATCTTGTAGGGACCGGCGTCCCCGACGGTCCGTGTAAAGGGGCAAAAAATAGCGAAAAATCTGTTGCAAAAGCGAAAAATTACCGCTTACCCGGTAGGGCGGATATCATCCGCCCGTCGTTGCCAACACGATATCTTTTTCGTTTATTTCTTGCCGTGTATTTTTGTCTATTTCTTGTCACTCGACAAGAAATAGACGAAATGAAATACATTTCAGCGCGAGCGCTGAAATCGGAAGAGGCGTTCCCCCTCTTTGAACTCCCCCTGTTGCGCGTCGGCGGGATTGCCGACGCGAGCCGTTTGCATAGACTAAAGTTGCCGCCTGCTGCTTTGCGCACAACGCGCGCAAAGCTATAATCGCACCCCGCAG
>CAZZFP010000065.1:1513-5160 GCA_964653575.1 uncultured Lachnospiraceae bacterium | reverse complement strand
GATTGACAAGAAAATGACAATAAACCCTTGCCGAATAACAAGAAATAGGCAAAAACACACGGCAAGAAACAAACGAAAAACCCTGTTAAACGGCAAAAACAAAAACTCAAATAAGCAATTACCTTTTTTCTCTTATTTTCAAATTTTCAAATTTTCAAAAAGCTCGATATTGAAAGGATAGCAACAATGACACTGTTTTTTCAGACCCTGATAAGCGGGCTCAACCTCGGCAGTATCTACGCCCTGATCTCGCTCGGTTATACTATGGTCTACGGAATCGCCAAAATGCTTAACTTTGCGCACGGCGATATTATTATGGTAGGAGCGTATACGGTCATATCGACCGTTATGCTTTCAAGCAGTATGCCGTCGGCGATATCTATTCTCATATGTATAGCCATGTGCGTCGTCCTCGGCGTCACGATAGAATTTCTGGCATACAAGCCGCTCAGAAAATCCCCGCCGCTTGCCGTACTCATAACCGCGATCGGAGTAAGCTACCTGCTTCAAAACCTGGCGCTCCTTATATTCGGCTCGGAGCAGAAATCCTTCAAGCTTGCCCTGTTCGACAAGCTTCCGACAATAAAGATAGGGGACGTTCAGGTAAACGGCATCACACTTGCCACTCTCGTTACATCGTCGATAATTATGATAGCGCTTACGCTTTTTATCAACAAGAGCAAAATGGGCAAGGCTATGCGCGCGGTCTCCGAGGATAAAGAGGCGGCTGAGCTTATGGGCATCAGTGTAAACAAGACGATTTCGATAACCTTTGCTATCGGATCGGCACTCGCCGCCATAGCAAGCATATTCTACGGCGGAACCTACGTCTATATTAAGCCAACAACGGGATCGATGCCCGGCATCAAGGCGTTTACGGCGGCGGTGTTCGGCGGTATAGGCTCCATTCCCGGCGCTATGCTCGGCGGCATCATACTCGGTCTGATAGAACAGTTTTCAAAGACATATATCGCTACTATGTGGTCGGACGCTATCGTGTTCGTCGTGCTCGTGCTCGTGCTCGTCGTAAAGCCTACGGGCATCCTCGGCAAAGAGATCAGAGAGAAGGTGTAAAAGATGAAAAAATATTGGAAAACACTTTCAACAAAAAACATTATAACTCTTATCTTCGTCACGGGACTTTACGCACTGCTTGCTGTGTTCCTCTACACGGGAATGCTCTCAAGACAGTACACGAATATGCTTATAAGCCTTTCGTGCTATGTTGTGCTTGCCGTCTCGCTTAACCTTGTCGTAGGTTTGCTCGGTGAGCTCTCGCTCGGACACGCGGGATTTATGTCCGTCGGACTCTTCACGGGCTGCTATGCCTCGATCTTGCTTGAGGATCTGCTTCCCCTGGCAATACGCCTTCCGCTCTGCACCGTTATCGGCGGAATTTGCGCGGCTGCTATCGGATTTGTCGTCGGACTTCCCGCGCTCAGGCTCAAGGGCGACTACCTTGCGATAGTAACGCTCGGGTGCGGTGAGATAATCAAAAATGTTATTACGAATATAATCCCCAAGGGACTTAATACGAACACCATATATTCAAAGGCAAAGGTACTTTTCCCGTTCGCGGCTGTTTTGGTATTCATTACCGTCATCGTTATGATGAACCTTAAAAGATCGAGACACGGGCGCGCTATCACCGCGATAAGAGACAACCGTATCGCCGCCGAGGCTATGGGTATAAACGTTACCTATTATAAAATGATGGTATTTGTGCTCGCCGCCTTCTTTGCGGGAATGGCGGGCGTGCTCTACGGTCACTCCTTCTCGCTGTCACAGGCAAGCACCTTCGGATATACTATGTCGATAGAGATACTCGTTATCGTCGTGCTCGGCGGTATGGGAAGCGTCAGCGGCTCCGTCATCGCCGCTATCGTCCTTCGTATGCTCCCCGAGATGCTGAGAGGCTTGGAGGACTTCAGAATGCTTATGTATTCCGTGCTCCTCATCGCAATTATGCTTCTCAATACCTCGCAGAAATTCAATGAGCTTAAGGGTAAGCTCTCAATTACAAACCTTATCAAGCAGATAAAGAAAAACAAAGCCGCAAAGCAACAGCAGGCTGAAAAGAAGGGGGACGCATAAATGTCAAGCAACGAAAAAATAAGGCTCGTCGAGCTTCCTTCAAACGCCTTCGTGCCCGAGCGGGACGCGGACAAAGCACCGATACTTGAAGCGCGCAATCTCGGCGTCGATTTCGGCGGACTTACCGCGGTGGATAACTTTTCTTTGATCATCGGAAGGACCGAGATCGCGGGACTTATCGGCCCCAACGGCGCGGGAAAAACGACGGTATTCAATCTGCTGACGAATGTTTATCAGCCCACAAGAGGCTCGATAATGATAGACGGCTACAACACCGCGGGCAAGACCACGGCGCAGGTCAACCGAATGGGAATCGCGCGTACCTTCCAAAACATACGCCTGTTCTCCAATATGAGCGTTATCGACAACGTCAAGGTCGGACTTCATAACAGTATGTCCGAAAACCTTTTCTCGGCGGTTACGCACGGCTTCGGATACAGAAAAGCCGAAAAGCAAGCTACGGAAAAGGCACTCGAGGCGCTCGACTTTTTCGGAATGGCAGATCTTGCGTATACCGAGGCGGGAAGCCTTCCTTACGGTGCACAGCGTAGGCTTGAGATAATTCGTGCGCTCGCGACGGATCCCAAGATCCTGCTTCTTGACGAGCCCGCGGCGGGAATGAACCCGTCCGAGACGGCAGAGCTTATGGATCATATCCGTATGATAAGAGACACCTACAATATCGCGATACTCCTCATAGAGCACGATATGAACCTCGTTATGGGACTTTGCGAGGGTATTTGCGTACTCAATTACGGAAAGGTCATCGCAAAGGGAACCGCAGATGAGATCAAGCAAAATCCCGTGGTCATCGAGGCATACCTCGGAAAGAAAAAGGAAGGAGACGCAAACTGATGTTAAAGGTTGAAAATATCAACGTATATTACGGAAAGATAAACGCCGTAAAGAATGTCTCCTTTGAGGTAAACGACGGCGAGGTCGTCGCTCTCATCGGCGCGAACGGCGCGGGAAAATCAACGATGCTTAAGACCGTGTCGGGGCTTCTGCATCCCAAAACGGGCACAATAACCTTCAACGGCGAGGATATCACGCATACCGAGCCGCACAAGCTTATTCCGAAGGGACTTTCGCAGGTTCCCGAGGGCAGGCGTATATTCCTTCAGATGACGGTGCTTGAAAATCTCGAGATGGGTGCTTTCACGCGTAAGGGGAGCATCGACGCGGATATCGAGGACGTTTTTAAACGCTTTCCGAGGCTTGAGGAACGTAAAAAGCAGGTTGCGGGTACGCTTTCGGGCGGCGAGCAACAGATGCTTGCTATGGGAAGAGCGCTTATGTCGCATCCGAAGCTTTTGATGCTTGACGAGCCGTCGATGGGACTTGCACCGATACTTGTCGATCAGATATTTGATATAATCAAGGAGCTTCACAAGGCGGGCACGACGATACTTCTTGTCGAGCAGAACGCCGAAAAAGCACTTGCCATTGCCGATAGGACCTACGTTCTCGAGTCGGGAAAGATAGTTCTTACGGGTACGGGCGAGGAGCTTGCAAAGAGCGACGCTATCAAGAAGGCTTATCTCGGCGGATGA
>CAZZFP010000065.1:0-1413 GCA_964653575.1 uncultured Lachnospiraceae bacterium | reverse complement strand
CTTGCTTGCCGTTATGGATCCCCATATGTCCATCGATAAGTACGGCAGAACGACCATACGGAATATATATTTCGATACGAATACATATCAGCTCATACGGCGTTCGATCGAAAAACCGACTTACAAAGAAAAACTCAGGATCCGCAGCTATGAGCTTGCTGCTCCGGATACCAAGGTTTTCGTGGAGCTTAAGAAAAAATACAAAAACGTGGTCTACAAACGCCGCATTTCGATGTCGGAACGCGACGCTATGGGGTGGATTACGGGTCGGAACGAGAGTCCGAAGCACAGTCAGATCTCCGCGGAGATCGATTATTTTTTGAAATATTATAAAGATCTGCATCCCGCAGTCTATATCTCGTACGAGAGGGAAGCCTATTATTGCCGCGACGGCGGGGATTTTCGGGTTACCTTTGATGAAAACATCCTCGCACGGCAAACAGACCTTTCGCTTTGCTCAGAGCCGTATGGAATCCCGTTGCTCGACGACGGACTCGTGCTTATGGAGCTCAAGTGCTCGGGCGGCATTCCACTATGGATGGCGAGAGCGCTGTCCGACGAGCATATATACAAAACTTCGTTTTCAAAATACGGAACCGCGTATGAAAAGGATATTTTTCCGAGTCTTATGAATGACTCAATCGGCAAAGACAAAAATAAACGTATCGATCAAGAAAAAAAGGAGAAAATGATTAATGTTAGACCTTGACCAAATTTTTAAAGGCTTGTTTGACTCCGACCTTACGTCGGTTATAAGTGTAGGTGATTTCCTGCTTTGCATAGCGGTTTCACTTGTTATAGGTGCGATAATGGCGTTTGCCTATGCCTACCGTACAAGATATACCAAAAGCTTTTTGGTAACGCTCTCGCTTTTGCCCGCCGTTGTGTGTGTGATAATTATGATGGTAAACGGCAACGTGGGCGCGGGCGTCGCCGTAGCGGGCGCGTTCAGCCTCGTAAGATTTCGTTCGGCACCCGGCTCGGCGAAGGAGATAGGAATGATATTTCTCGCCATGGGCGCGGGGCTTATCTCCGGAATGGGATATCTCGCGTATGCCGTGCTTTTCAGCGTGATTATGTGCGCTATGTTTGTGATTTATAACAACATAAATTTCAATTCAAAGAAAACCGCGGAATATAAGACTTTGAACGTTACTATTCCCGAGAGCCTCGACTATTCGAACGTGTTCGACGACCTCTTTGCGGAATATACCAAGAGCTTCGAGCTCGTCCGCGTCAAGACAACCAATATGGGAAGTATGTTTCGACTGACCTACGACGTCGTGCTGCGCGACGCAGACCGCGAGAAGGAACTTGTCGATAAGATACGGGAGAGAAACGGAAACCTTGAAATAACCGTATCAAAGCAGGAGACGTCAGCCGACGGGCTTTGATCGCCCTGAGCGCGCAAGC
>CAZZFP010000064.1:0-5314 GCA_964653575.1 uncultured Lachnospiraceae bacterium | reverse complement strand
TCTTGAAAGAAAGCTGCGCAAAGAACTTTCAAAGAAAATTATAAAAACGCTTCTGTGAAGTTTTTTGGCTTTCAAAGCACAAAATATTTTTGCGGGTGATCCGCAAGCTCCGAAAGGCTTACGCTTACCTCGGTATGTGTGGCGAGATCCTTTATTTTAACAATTCCCGCCTCAAGTTCCGAGCCGCCCATAATGACGATGTGCGTATACCCGCCCTTTACGGCGTAGTCTATCTGCTTACCGAACTTCTTCTTAAGAAGATAGCAAGATGCCGTTATACCCTTACTGCGGATAAGAGCCGCAAGCTTGCTGTACTCCTCGGAAGGAACGTCGTCAAAACGTGTGACGAGCACCTTGACCTTTTTGGCGTACTCATCGGGAATGAGCGAATGACATTCAAGAAAATTTTGGAGAGTCACGTCGCCGCATCCGAATCCCACGCCCGGAAGCTGAGCATTTTTCGCAAAGAGTCCGACAAGATTGTCGTATCTTCCGCCGCCGAACATAGCGCGTGTGTTTTCGGGGTGCTTATCGAACACCTCAAACACCGTACCCGTATAATAATCAAGACCTCTTATTATTCCGAAATCGAATACGCAATACTTTTCAAGATCGAGCACACGCAAAGCGTCAAAGAGGCTCTTGAGCTCCACAGCTCCCTCTGAATCGGGGCAAAGCGCCACCGCGTCATCGACCGACATAGTATAAAGTGAATCGAGCTGATCTATCTTTCCGTCATCAAGTCCGAGCTCCTTGAGCGACTTTACGTACGCCTCTCTCGTGACCTTTTCGCGTCGGTCTATGACCTTTGAGACCTTTCGCGCTTCCTCGCCTTCGGCGTTGCATATTCTTGCGATAACATCATTAAAGAAACGGCGATTATTTATTCTTACCACGAACATACTCTCGTCCGCCCCGAAGCAAAGTAGCATATCGATAGCGGTGCGAATAACCTCAAGATCCGCCTCATATCCGTTACATCCGAATATATCGGCATTGATCTGCCAGAACTCACGGAGCCTGCCGCGCTGAGGCTGCTCATTACGGTACAGATTCGGTATCGAGAACCAGCGCAGTGGCATATTGAGCTGCTGGAGCCTTGCGGCTACCAGCCTTGCGACGCTCGGGGTCATCTCGGGGCGGATCGCGACCTGTCTGCCGCCTCTGTCCTCAAAATTATACGTCTGTTGACGTGCGAGCTCCTCGCCGCTTTTTGCCACGTAGATATCAAGAGACTCAAGCATAGGAGCGTTGTATTCGTCATAAGCCGCGAGAGTCAGGACCTCGCGTACCTTTCCGAGAAACCAATTGCGCAGCTCCATATCCTCGGGATAGAAGTCACGTGCGCCTTTATAGGGCTGAGTCGATAAAAGTGTAGTAGCCATTTTGATCTTTATCCTTTATTTTATATTGTTTATTTTTCCGTTACGGCTGCGTCAAAAGCCTCCGTACAAATCACCGATTTTAGTATAGCACAAAAAGTCGCTTATGTCAATTTTTTTCGGTGAATTTTTATTTCTCTGTATACAAAAAATGAGTTTTATGCTATAATTGTTCTCGAAAGCAACGGTGCAAAAACAGGAAACGGCAAAAGCTTTTCTCAGGTCCGCAAGATCAAATACTGCAAGACGCCGAAAGCGCCGACGCTAATTTTTAATGAGGAGACGACAAAATGAAAAAGGCACTGTTTATTTACGATCCCGAAGAAACGCGCTCAACATATGCTCATCCTTGGAAGGAGGGCAGATTTTTCAATTCGAGAGAAATGGAGCTGCCGGCAGGAAAAGGAACCTTGGCTGTTAAAAAGGATTTTACTCTTAAGACCGCCAAGAAAAACGTCAAGAGCGTCACGATCAGAGCCACGGCACTCGGTATATTCGATCTGTTTTTGAACGGCAAGCGCGTCGGAAAAAAGACAGGCAACGGCAAGATATTTGACGAGCTGAAGCCGGGCTGGACAGATTACCGCTTCCGCGTCTTTGAATTTGAATACGATGTTACGGACGAAATAAAGTCCGAAAACACGCTGACCGCAGTCGTATCCGGCGGTTGGTGGAGCGGACGCATATCCTTCGGATTTTACGGCTTTCGTCAATGTGCCTTCTGCGGCGAGATAGAGATACAATACAAAGACGGTTCAAGCGATCTTATCTCAAGCGGAACGGATTGGGATGTCTCGATCTGCGGTCCGATACTTACGGCGGATATCTGGGACGGAGAATACTACGACTCTCGTATTCCCCACCCTGCGGTCTCTCCCGAGGCGCATAAATGGACAAAAGCGTGTGAATTTAAAGATCTTCCCGAGGGCAAGCTCGAGATCGAACCCGCGCGCGACAAGATAAGACAAAAGGCCGACATCGAGCGCAGACCTCTGAGCGCGGTTGTACACAACGGCACGGTCAAAAACGGAAGTGACTACGGTAAAATAAAGATCCTTTCAAAGACCGTCGGCGACGGATGCGAGGAGCTCGTCCTCAAAAAGGGCAGACGCATCATTCTCGATATGGGTCAAAATATGGTCGGCAGACCGAAGATAACCGTAAGAGCCCCCAAAGGCACAAAGATCACGGGAATATTTGCGGAATTTCTGAACGATTCGGGCTTGGAAAGTCGCGGCAACGACGGACCCGAAGGTAGTATGTACGTAAAGAATTACAGATCCGCGCTCGCAAGATTCGTTTACATTGCAAACGGCAAGAAAAGCGAAACCTATGAACCTACGCACACCTTCTACGGCTTCAGATACCTCGAGCTCTCCGCCGATGCCAACATAAGGATCTTAGGCGTCAAGGGCGTAGTTCTCGGCTCGGATATGCGCGAAACGGCAGGCTTTGAGTGCGACGATCCCGAGGTAAACAAGCTTTGGTCAAACATAGTTTGGGGTATGAGAGGCAATTATCTTTCCGTCCCGACCGACTGTCCGCAAAGAGACGAGCGACTCGGCTGGACGGGAGACACTCAGATATTCTGCGGTGCGGGAAGCTACCTTGCCGACGTCGAGGGCTTTTTGTCGAAATGGCTGACGGATGTTTCGGACTCCCAGATAGGCTACAACGGATCCATTTGCGACGTGGTACCGCGTGTGTTTGAAAGATACACATCCAACGCCGCCTGGGCTGATGCGGGACTCGTTGTTCCCCACCGACTCTGGCTTATGTACGGTAATCGCGAGCTCATAGAGAGACAGTACCCCTCTATGGAATATTATATGGAGGATCTCTCGCAGTACGGACTCGAGGGTCCCAACACGGCATACGGCGATTGGCTGAATTATGACGTGACGGACAAGAGATATATTGCCGTATGCTACTACAAGTATGATGCCGATCTTATGGTAAAATTCAGCGAGATCCTCGGCAAGACGGACAAAGCGGCATATTACCAAGATCTTTCCGAGCGGATCAAGTCACACTTCATCGAGCGATATACCGAGAACGGTGCTCTCAAATTCACAACGCAGACCTGCTATCTGTTGGCACTCGCCTTCGATATGCTTCCCGAGGAGTGGCGCGATGACGCAAAAGCCGGCTTGCGCCAAAAAGTCGAGGACAACGACTACACACTCTCTACGGGCTTTGTCGGAACGGGTATACTCAATCAGACGCTCGCAAAATTCGGTCTTAACGATCTTGCATACTCGCTTCTGCTTCAAACCAAGGATCCCTCTTGGCTTTACAGCGTAAGACAGGGTGCAACAACTGTATGGGAGCGTTGGAACTCTTACACTAAAGAAACCGGCTTCGGCAACGTAGGTATGAACTCATTCAACCACTACGCCTACGGCGCGGTTGCGGAATGGATGATGGCTTATGTTGCGGGTATAAGACCCGACGAGAGTGCTCCCGGCTTCGGTCACTTTATATTAGCTCCCGAGCCCGACACGAGAAAGCACATTCCCGAAGGACAGAAGAGGATCAGCCGTGCTAAGGCGCACTATGATTCAAAGCACGGAAGGATCGAGAGCGCGTGGGAATACGTTGGCGATCGCATAGAATACAGCTTTACGGTTCCGACGGGCACGAGCGCGACTGTAAAGCTTCACGTAAGCTCCAAGACCGTAGTTCTCAACGGAGTAAGCTTTAAGACAACCGAGCTCGGCAGGGTAAATGACGGCGTCCTCAGCTTTGAGGTCGGTGCGGGCAAGTACACGTTTACAGAATAATGATCACTTTTGCTAAATCCGTTAACATTTTCCGTTTTACTTCCTTTCTCTATTGACATCCGAAAACTTGTATGATATAATTACAGTGGCGAACGATACACAGGGTAGCCGTTTGCGACAACAAGATATTTATAAATTGGAGGAATCACTACAATGAAAAAGCAAGTCAGAATTCTGGCATTTGTTCTCCTGGCAGCTATGCTCTGCTTAGGTCTGGCATCCTGCGGCAAGAAGCTTTCGGGCAAATACGAAGCAACCGTTCTCGGCACGGGTACGACACTTGAATTCAGCGGCAGCAAGGTCACCATCACGCTCAAAGCTCTGGGTGCTGAGCTCGCATCTGTTGAAGGCAAATACTCCATCGACGATGACAAGATCACATTCGAGTTTGAAAGCGACGAAGATGATGTAAAAGCGTACAACGGTACATTCGATTTTGAAGAGACTGACACAGGCATCAAAATAGGTGCTTTCGGCACATTCAAAAAAGCTGACTGAGAAAAACCGGATCAATAATAAAAAAGCAGTGTCGTTATGACATTATGACCCCCTCAAAGCGGACATCTTAAAAGCCAAAAGCTTTCAAAACCGTTTTAAGGGGGTCACATCGTTATTTTGCGACACCGTTTTTTTATTGTGACACGATGCGGAAGGTGCAAGACAAATAAACTATTTGGAGCTTCCCGTAAGCTTGACTTCGTCTATACTCCGACAGTTCAAGGGCTCGCCGCAGTGCGCGGAAAGCGTTGTGAGTACTTTTTCTTTTACGTCCTCGTATTCAGTATATTGGTACAGATCGAGCTTTGTGCCGTCCTTGAAAAGCAAAACGTATGACGGATTATCCAGCCACTCATCAAGATCATTGAATCTTCCGCCTATAAGCCAAACCGAATCGATGCTGTCCCATTCATAAAAACGTCCTTTGAGATCAAAAAATCCGCTTTTATCGACAACACCGTTCTCGGTCACGGCTATACCGCAGTTTGATATGAGCACCGTCAAGACTATACTTACGATCAAAATGATATTAAGCATAACCTTCATAAATTTACGGGTCCCGTCGGTCACGGTAAGAGCCTCGGTCTGCACTATTTTTTGATATTTTTTCTTAAAAAAGAGTTTATATGCGAGCTTACGTACATAAAACGA
>CAZZFP010000063.1:0-5454 GCA_964653575.1 uncultured Lachnospiraceae bacterium | reverse complement strand
GCGTTGAACAGCTCGTCCGGGGCTTCGTTAAGATGCTTCCGATAAGGCTCCAACAGTGACGGAGTTCGAGCAAACTTTATTATCGCGTTTGCCGCGAGTCGTGAGCTCGGAATATACATAGCGCCCTTGAGATCGCGAACGTAGTAATTCTTTATTCCGCGTTCGACGTAAGTCGCGCACTTGCTGACTATTATCGGCACACCGAGCGCTGCCGGCTCGGCTATCGAATTTGCGCCGCTCTTACCCACATAGAGGTCGGATGCCGCGATATACTCGATTATTCGGTCGGTAAAGCCGAACGCCAAAAGTGTTATATGCTCGGGGCATTTATGCGACAGCTCTTCAAGCTGTTGTGCGAGCTTTTCGTTGGTTCCGCACAATGCGATAATGGTGATCGGAACGTCGCAGGTCTTCACAAGTCTCTCGACCGTCGAGCCAAGTCTTGCCATACCGTACCCGCCGTCGCTCAGCGACACGGTAAATGTGTCCTCACCGATTCCCAATCGCCGCCTTATGGCGGATTTATCGGCGACCTTTCTCAACTCGGTCACCTCTTTACGTGCGGGGAAAGGTATTTTCGTAATATTCCCTCCCGCGTACATTCTTATACGCGAGATCTTACGCTCGCCTGCGTCGCTCGAAATCAAAAAGTTGTTGCAATCGACATCAAACATACCGTTTGAATAGACGTCGGGGCAAAAGCAGATCGTATAAGGACGCAGACCGTGCATTTTGTTTATGTAGTACGGAGTTGCCCAATGCGCCGTATAAACGAGATGGGCGTCAAGCTCCTCCATATGTTTTATCGCGCGCGGAGCCGCTTTTATACCGCTGAAAGTGCAGGAAAGCAAAAACGTCACCGCGAAGCTGTCGCCCGCAACAAGATTTCCCATCTTATAAAGCACGCTCAGCACAGGCGTGCGGCTGTTATCCTTGACCGCGCGCATAAAGAGCTTTTCGGTCTTTTGCATATCCGGGTCGTTGGTCTCGGTAAAAAACTTTGACTCGACGATCTCGACTTTGTCTCCGTATTTAGCGCGGAACGCCTCGCACACCGTGCGTGTCGGCACTATGTGTCCCTTACCGGCTTCTATGTAGGTAAAGACGACTCTCGGCTTCTCGCCGCTCTCGGGACGATTAAGACGCGCCAGGCGGTCAAGACGTTTGTGCTCGAGCGATATTTCCGCGCAGGCAAGAAATGCCGCATATACCATTGCAAAATTGGGGTAGAAAAAGAAATTATCAAGCAACGACATACCGAGCAGGCAGATCGGAACGCCGAGGAGCAAAAGCTTATCGAGCGAGCACCTTCTGAATATCGCCTCAAGCATATGCTTGAGGTGAACGAGAAGAGCGAATATACCGAGAAGTCCCATCGAGCCGAGAAATTCCACGAAGATATTGTGATACATCACGCTGTATATGTCATTTGTCTTGCAACCGCTTGACGTAAATCCCGAGCCGAAGATCGGATAATGGGTAAAATCGCGAAGTCCGTTAGCCCACAGCACCGCTCTGTCACCGAGAAAATCAATAAGCGACAGCTCGCCGTCGTCGTTCCCCATATCGAGGCGAAGAGATATCAGAAGCTTATTCAGCCAGCTCTGCCCTTCTTCGTCGTACATACGGGGCAATGTTATCACACATATTATCACCGACAGCACGGTCAAAAGCACCGCGACTCGGAGCGTGCGCTTATTTTTCCCGCTGATGCAACAAAAGATCGTACCGATAATGAGCACTATGCCGCCGAAAACGATCGCGGAGCGCGTATCTATGAATACATTCATACCCCAGAAGAAAATTGCCGACAGATAGTAAAACAGCGGAAATTTATGCGAGCGCGCAAGGTAAAGCGCGGCGGGAATTGCCACGGCTATCGCCGCTCCCACCATTGTCGAGCGTCCCCACGCGACGTTAAAGACCGCACGATTGACGCGTTCGATCCCGGGCTCGATCATAACAAAAAGATTATCAAACGAATTAGCGCGGAAGGCAATTATCAGTACCTGAGCGGAGACCGCAAACGCAGCCGCGACCAAAGCCTTGCAGGCGTACGAGATACCGTTCTCCGAGCGTGATATCACGGTAAGAAACAGGAAATAGAACACGGTAAGAGGCACTGCCGTCAGCAATCCGAAAAGGAAGTTTTCTATCCTCCAAAGCGGAGTAAAGGCACCGTTGAGCATAAGTGCCGCGTCAATAAATATGATCCCCCAGAAAAACAGCCCGCGTTTCTTCAATATTTCGGAAAACGCGCCCGTAACGGCAAGCTTATAGAAAAACGCCGCAAGCATAAAGACGAGGCAGATCGCGAAATGTACAATAGACGACTCGTTGAAGGTGGGCTGACCGCCTACGGCATAAAAATCCGAAGAAATATCCGCGCCGATCGAATAATATATCATAAACGCCGGCACAAGAAAGACCTTAAGATCGTTTGAAAAAAGTCCCGTCAGCACCGTCATAAACGACAAAATATACAGGCACGGAATATATACGTTGCTCGGATTTGAAGCCGAGATGACGCATATTATCGCAAATACGATCGGATATACGGCAGTGTTTTGAAGCTTTACAAAAGAAGCAACGATTGAAGACCTCTGCCTCATCCTTTCAAAGATATCCATATAGATTCGGCGCGCAAAAAGCGCTCCCCCCATTTCCCAAAACTTTCGTATGATGCAAATACAATTATATCATAAATACCGAAAAAATCAATAGGAAGGCTCTATTTTTTCCGAGCTTTTATGAAAACGGTAATCAAAGCATCCGCCGTCGCTCCGGGACTTGACTTTTATAGCTTAATATGGTATACTCTCTACCGAGCGAGCACCTCAAACGCAAACGCTCCGAAGAAAAAACGGAAGGAGAACTCGATATGAAGATAATTACAGTCAGCCGTCAGTTCGGTTCTGGCGGCAGAGAGCTCGGCAAACGACTTGCCGATGCCTTTTCAATTCCCTGCTACGATCAGCAGATCATAGAAATGGTTGCCGAAAAGGAAAAGCTCGACAAAAACTATGTTGCCAATATGTCGGAAAGAGAGCTGCGTGCCTTTTACCCTTCAACTATTGCACGCGGATTTTCAAGATCCAACGAGAACTTGATCCGATCCGCGCAGCTGATGGCATCCGAACAGGAGCTTATCCGCAAGCTCGCACTTGAAGGAGATTGCGTGATCGTCGGAAGAGCGGCGGATATTATTCTTGCCGATCTCAAGCCGTTTCGCATATTTGTATGCGCCGAGGACTCGGCGAAGCTTGAGCGATGCCGCGCACGCGAGAGTGCATCGGACACCGGAAAAGCGTCGCTCTCGGACAAAGAGATGCTCAAAAAGTGTCACGAGATCGACCGCCGCAGAAGCGCGTACCGTTCTATGTTCACCGACAAAAAATGGGGTGACGCGACGGCATACGATCTATGTGTAAACACCACAGGATCGGATATAAAGGATATGATACCCGGGCTTACCGCGTACATCTCCGATTGGTTCAATAATAAAAAGGAAAAAAATTAAAATGAAAACAGACTCCAAAGTAATGTTCGCTACGATGAGTCCCTGGAAACTATTTTTCGTCGTAGCTTTGCCGGGTATGGTAAGTATGTTCGCTATGTCGATATATACCATCATCGAAGGCATATTTTTAGGTCACAGGCTCGGCGAGGCGGCACTTGCCGCGGTCAACATTGCCTACCCCATAGTGCTCATAAACTTTTCGCTTGCCGATCTTATCGGCGTCGGTTCATCCGTGCCGATCTCCATTGCGCTCGGAAGGAAGGACGAAAAGTCGGCAAACAACATCTTTTCCTGCTCCGTGATTCTCATTCTGGGGCTTTCGGTACTTATGGGAGGCGCTATGTACGCCGCAGCCGAGCCCCTGGCAAGGCTTATGGGTGCCGAGGACGAGCTTGTAAACACGGCGGTAAGATACATTCGCACGTATGCGCTTTGCAGTCCCGTAACGACGATATTCTTTGCTATGGATAATTACCTGCGCATCAGCGGATATATCAAGACAAGTATGTTCATAAACATTTTCTCGAACGTTGCAACGCTCGTGATGCTCATACTTTTTCTTGTCGTATTTGAAATGGACGTTGTCGGCTCGGCGCTTGCCGCCTGCATTGCCATGAGTCTTTGCTCGATAGCGGCGATGGTTCCCTTCGTACGCGGCAAGGCTCTGCTCAAATTTCAAAAGCCGCATTTCAGTCTGCCTATGGTAAAGGAGATCGGAGCTTGCGGCTCTCCCACGTTTATGAGCAACATCGCGGGGCGAGTTACTTCGATACTTATGAATATTTCGCTTGCCACGCTCGGAGTCAAATATTTCGGAGAGGGCGGCGGAACGACGGCAGTTGCGGCGTACTCGGTGCTTATGTACGCCGGAGATATGTGTCAGCCGCTTTTCTACGGAATGAGTGACGCGCTGGCACCCGCGATCGGATTCAATTGGGGTGCAAAAAGATACGATCGGGTTAAAAAGATCGCGACCTGCAACTATATCGGCGCGCTTATTCTGAGCATTGCGGCGACGTCGTTCCTGTTCTTCGGCTCGGATTTAGTTGCGGCTATGTTCGTTGAAGCCGAAGAGGTTCAACTGCTTGAGCTTGCCTCGCACGCGCTGAAGCTCTTCTGCATTTCAAATCTTTTCCGTTGGTTTACGGTAAGCACTCAAAGCTTGCTCAGTGCCATCGAAAAGCCCGTTCACGCGACTATTATGTCGGTGTCGGTTGCTTTGGTGTTCCCGTTGATAATGCTCGGTACACTTTGGGGACTCGGGCTTGACGGCATCTGGCTTAACACCGTGGGAACCGTGGCTCTTGCCGCAATACTCGGTGTATTCCTGCTTGTCAGTGTCAAAAAGAGCATAAAGCGGCTTGATTAAATTTTTTAAAAAAGTTAATAACGCGCAGATTTTTTCGTAAATAAGCAAAAGATTTTGCAAAAATATCCGACTATATAAGTGAAAGGGTGGTAGGTCGGCGGTAAATTATCGCTTTTGCGACGGTTTTTTCGCTATTTTTTGCCCCTTTACACGGACCGTCGAGGATGCCGGTCCCTACAAAATTGAATTTTTTAAAATTTTTCTGCGGGCGGATGATATCCGCCTGTTATAGAAACGCGGAATATTTTGTCAAATTCGGTAGGAAGGCGACCTACGGTCTGCCGGGCTTGCTCCCATAGATGGGAACTTAAGGTGTATTTAAGAAACGATTTTTCGCCCTTGATCTCAACGTCGCAGGCGACGTTGCCCTCCTTTCGTCGGGTTCGACTCCGAAAACGATATTTAATCGTTTTCTCCGCTCAAGATGACACCTTCGGTGCGGGCGAGGGCTTGTTTTGCTTAAAATTTTGCTTGTTTTTTTACCCCGCCGTGTCATCCTCGAGCGAAGCGAAGGATCTCGGCGGATGGCGAACTTCAATTTTCTTAAGTTCCCATCTATGGGGCT
>CAZZFP010000062.1:0-5566 GCA_964653575.1 uncultured Lachnospiraceae bacterium | reverse complement strand
ATATGTTGCAAAAAACGGCAAAGTATGCTATAATGAACGTAACGCGTAAATACACACCGACAAACGCTAAGATACACCGATAGAAAGGAATTTTAAATGAAACACACTTTCAAACACTTGACAAGACTGTTAGCGCTTTTGCTGATCACGGTCTTTGTTCTGACGTCGTGCAACATACCGAACGACGGACCTACGACGGATGCACCGGATAACGGCTCCTCGGAATCCCTGACGAACGCGCCGTCAAGTTCAAGCGGCGACGATTCGCAAACCCCGGGAAATCAAGACACGAATGAACCGACAGGTACAACGGGCGATCAAGGCACAAGCGAGCCTGCGGCAAAATTCGATCCTTCGACGATCCCCGCATATTCACCCGAAATCGCTCCCGACGGCTACGTTGTTGTAAATAACAACGTTCCATTCTTCGATATAAACGACAGCGGTATCGATTACACCCAATGCGTCGAAAAATACGGCGCGCTTGACTCGCTCGGCAGATGTACCGAGGCTTTCGCCGTGCTCGGCAAGGCGCTTCTTCCGACCACGGAACGCGGAAATATCAGTTCCGTTAAGCCTACGGGCTGGCACAGCGTGACATATCCCGAGACCAACAATCAGAGCCTTTACAACCGCTCGCACCTCATTGCCTGGTCACTTACGGGTGAGGATGCGAACGTCAACAACCTTGTCACGGGCACTACATATATGAATCAGCACACGATGCAGATATTTGAAAATCAGCTTCTTTCCTATGTAAAGGGTAACGATACGCACGTTGTATACCGCGTCACGCCCATATTCGAGGGTAATAATCTCGTTTGTTCGGGCGTACTGATGGAAGCAAGATCCGTTGAGGACAACGGCGAGGATATTATGTTTTGCGTTTACGCCTACAATGTACAGAAGGGCATCGTTATAGATTACGCAACGGGTGAAAGTCGTCGCGAAAATACCGATGAGGGCAACACGGGCGACAACACGACGGGCTTTGGCGGCACGACCTACGATTTTGCCGGCTTTGACGCAAGCACGGGCAAGGAAGACACATACGTTGACAGAAACGGCAGTGACGGTTGGACTCTTACGGGCGCGCGCATCGATAAACAAGAGTGGATCGGCGCGGATGTTCCGCAGATAATTCTCAACGGCAAGACGAGCAACGTCGGTTCGCTTACCTCGGCGACGATATCGGGCGGTGTCTCGGAATTTTACCTCAATTACGGCAACACGTTCAAGGACACCAAGATCGGCTTTACGGTAAGCATCATCAAGGACGGAACCGTAGTTGCAAGCAAGAAGGTATCCGACTCCTCCGCAGAGCAGAGCAAGAAATATGAGCTTCATTGGGTGCTTGACTCCAAGATCGACGGCGATTTTGTTATAAAGATCGTAAACGACTCTCCGTCGAACTCTTCTTCGAGCAATAAGGACAGAGTTTCCATCTGGAACCTCAGCTGGAAGTGATATAAAAAAGGTGCACATCAGTGATGTGTACCTTTTTCCGTATGACCCGTACGGGATATCGAAAGGCTCGCCGACAAGCGGCTCGCCGGCAGTTTGTATGAAGATAGGCTAAACGATATAAGTTAGATTACAAACTGCGGGGTTCTCTCCGTGAGACGAATGATACAAAAAAAGGCACACATCTTCGATGTGTGCCTGACCCGTACGGGATATCGAAAGGCTCGCCGACAAGCGGCTCGCCGGCAGTTTGTATGAAGATAGGCTAAACGATATAAGTTAGCTTGCAAACTGCGGGGTTCTCTCCGCGAAACGAGTGATACAGAAAAAGGTACACATCTGCGATGTGTACCTGACCCGTACGGGATATCAGGAAACAAAAGCCCGTAAGGGCTTTTGTTTCCGACGACATTGGTCTTGACGGACGAGGTCCGTCATTTTGCCTTGAATGGATCAAGGCAAAAACGCCCAAGTCGCGTTGTGACCGAAAAGTTAGCTTGCAAACTGCGGGGTTCTCTCCGTGAAACGAGTGATACAGAAAAAGGCACACATCTTCGATGTGTACCTTTTTCTGTATGACCCGTACGGGAATCGAACCCATGTTTCCAGCGTGAGAGGCTAGCGTCTTAGCCGCTTGACCAACGGGCCATTTACTTGATTATTATACCACGTCGCGCGTGATTTTGCAATAGGAAAATCAAAAATCCCGTTACAAAATTCACGTGCGAAAGCGGCTGATTTATGTGCAATGTTGCCAAAAAGTTATCTGGGGAGCTTTATTCTGCGTTGCCCGCTCTCATAATATCCCCCTCGCGGACTTCAAAAGGCACTCTTGCGTAAAACAACATCGAGGGATGCGGCGCCGATTCGAGCGTTTCTCCTTCGATCCCGTATAGCTCGCGTACGATGAACGGTTGACCGATCTTCGACGGCGAGATGATCTCGGCGGCATCTTCCGTTTTTACCTTATTGCGTTGGATGAATTTATAGAGCTTGCCGTTCTCGTTTTCGTATTCGAGCCCGTCGGGAAGGTCATTTTTGACCTCGATTTGATCGAGCGCAGTGGCAAAATATGCCTTTTCTCTTATATATCCGGGCATAGTGCAGAGCTGAGGTTCTTTGATCGGATCGTCAAAGTAATATCCCGTGCAGTATTCGCGGTGCGAAACGCTGTCAAGCTCTCCGAGCCACGCGGGGTTATACCGATACCCTACGGGATCCGAAAGATACGCGTCGATTGCCATACGGTAAGCGTTAGTGACGACGGCGGTGTAGTATGCGCTCTTCATACGTCCTTCTATCTTGAAGCTGTCTATGCCGCTCGTCATCAGTTCTGGAATGTGTTCGATAGTGCACATATCTTTTGACGACATAATGAACGTGCCGAGCTCATTTTGTTCGATGGGAAGCGGAACATCGGGACGTTTTTCCTCTACGATCTTGTAGTTCCAGCGGCAGGGCTGAGTGCACGCGCCTCTGTTTGCGTCTCTGCCGGTCAAATGGTGCGAAAGCAGACATCTTCCGCTGTACGAGATACACATCGAGCCGTGAATGAACGCTTCGAGCTCGACGTCTTGCGGGAGCTCTGCTTTGATGGCTTTGATCTCGGCAAGCGAAAGCTCGCGCGCCAGCACAAGACGCTTTGCGCCGAGGGCGGCGTATGCCTTTGCCGCCGCCGGGCTGACTATGCTTGCTTGCGTGGAGACGTGTATCTCCATATCGGGCAAAAGCTCTTTAACTGTCGCAATTACTCCGAGATCGGCTATTATCATAGCGTCGATCCCGAAGTCTTTGATATCTTTAAGATATTTTCTGAGTATCGGATATTCGTGACCGTGAGGCATAGTGTTGACGGTCAGATATATCTTTTTGCCTCTTTCGTGAACGTATTCTGCGGCTCTTGCCAATTCTTCGTTAGTAAAGTTGTCTGCCGCCGAACGCATACCGAACATATTTCCTGCAAGGTATACGGCATCCGCGCCGTAAAGGAGCGCGGCTTTCATTTTTTCAAAATTTCCCGCCGGGGATAAAAGCTCGGGCATTTATATTTCTCTCTTTTCTGAATTTTTTGAACTGTATTTTTTGTCGCTATTTATTTTATCACATTGAACGGTATCTGTCAACAGAAATAAAAAATAATTAGACGTGTATGCTGTTGACTTTGAAGGATCGATGTGATATAATTTGTGCATAAAAAGATTTTTATATTTGCAAATTTGGAGGGAACAAAATGATCTTATCTGTTGAAACTGTTTCGGTGAGCGAGAGATTCGGAGACGAGAGAGCCTTTGAACTTATTAAAGAAGCCGGCTTTGACGGCATTGACTATTCGTTTTATTGGTGCAAAAATCGCGAAAATCCGCTTTTGTTTGACGATTATCGTGAAAGAGCCGCTGTCCTTCGCAAAAAACTCGATGAGCTCGGGCTCGTATGCCGTCAGGCGCACGCTCCGTTCACGCTCAAATACGATACGCCGAAGGATGACCCGCAGTGGATCGAGCTTGAAAGGTCGCTTGAGTTTGCCTCGATCCTCGGAGTGGAAAATATAATTGTACATTCCTTTGCAATACCGATCGAAAAAAGATACGATATAGATTTTGTGAAATTCAATCTTGATTTTTACAAGTCCTTACAGCCTTTGTGCGAAAAATTCGGCATAAAGATAGGCGTGGAAAATCTCTTCATAAAGGATAAACAGCACAAGCGCATACTCAGCAGGCTCGGATATCCCAATGAGATGAATTATTTTATGGCACAGCTCGATCCCAAATACTTTACGGTCTGCGTCGATATCGGTCACGCGGCGCTTACGGATGACGCCGCCGACTACATAAGAAGGGTAAAGCACGGCTCGATAGGCGCGCTTCACGTTCAGGACAACGATTATCTTGAGGATCGCCACATCCTGCCCTTTATGGGAGTTCAGAATTGGGAGGATATTACCTCGGCACTTGCGGAAAGCGGATACGACGGTGACTTTACTCTTGAGGTGTTCAAATTCTTGAGAGCATACCCCGACGCTATGGTGCCGAATACATTAAAGTTTGCTTGCGAAACCGGCAGATATCTTATCGGCAGATTGGAAGAAAAAAGAGCGGAGCTCGGCTCGGCGGAGAGGTTATGAGTGAGATGCTGAAACCGACAAAACATTATCTTTTTGATTTTGACGGCACACTGGTCGATTCTATGCCGTATTGGGGCAGGTCGATGCTCCGTGTGCTTGAAGATCACGGGATAGCTTATTCTCCCGACACGGTAAATATCATTACTCCTCTGGGCGTTCAGGGTACGGCAAAATATTTTATCGAACTTGGGTTGGATCGTACCGTTGATGAGATACTTGAAGAAATGAATGCTTATCTTACCCCCATGTATCGTGACGTTATCGTTGCCAAGAAAGAGGTAAAAAGCTGTCTTGAGACGATGAAGGCGCGCGGCATCGGACTTCACGTGCTGACGGCAAGTCCGCATCGCTGGCTGGATCCGTGCCTTAAGAGAGAGGGACTTTTTGAGTTGTTCGATAACGTTTGGGATTGCGATGATTTCGGAACGGGCAAGACCGATCCGAATATTTATATTGAAGCCGCCAAGCGTATCGGCGCCTCCGTTGAGGATATAACTTTCCTTGATGATAACGTAAACGCAGACAGAACGGCAAAGCTTGCGGGCTTGAAGGTTATCGGAGTTTACGACGACTCGAGCCGCAACAGCGAGCAGGAAATACGCAGAATATCCGATGGGTACATATATAACTTTTCCGAGCTTGTCCGCATTTTTTGAAGAATTATATGACTCGGGCGCTGCCCGAACCCGCTTGCGGCATAGGTCTCTCGGGCGCTGCCCGGACCCGCTTTCGGCATAGATTTCTCGGGCGCTGCCCGAACCCGCTTAGAACCTTCTTGAAAGAAGGTTCTAAGAACTCCAAGAACTTCAAAACAATTGCTTTCTTTTTTTGAAGTTCTTTGCGTTTTCGCTTGCGAAAACTGCTTTCATTTCAAGAAAGCGACTGGGGCACGGGGCGGAGCCCCATAGCTGGGAACTTAAGGCGTATTTAAGAAACGATTTTTCGCCCGGGATCTCAACGTCGCAAGCGACGTTGCCC
>CAZZFP010000061.1:0-5614 GCA_964653575.1 uncultured Lachnospiraceae bacterium | reverse complement strand
ATAGTCGGCGTACTTTCGCCCGATTCCGCGCCTGTGCGCAGGCTCGTTCAGGACGCAAAGGAAGACGGCAGAGCAATAGATCTGACCGCAGGAAAAAAGACGCGAAGCGTCATTCTTACCGACACCGAGCACGTCTTTATGTCCGCGGTTCAGGTCGCAACGGTGACCGCCCGCATCGAGGGCTCGGAGACCGAGCTTGACGGCGAGTAAGTGCCTGACGACTTGCCAATTTGCAAAAAAGCGGCTATCTGAGATCGCCGAGACATATTATAATCACATCAATTACATCCGGAGAAAAATATGGAAAATTCAAACGCACAAGGACTGATTTTAGTAATTTCCGGGCCGGCAGGAAGCGGCAAGGGAACCGTTGTTGACCTCATTATGAAATCCGCACCGAATGACTTTGCTCTGTCGGTATCGGCTACTACGAGATCCCCGAGACCGGGCGAGGTTGACGGAAAGAGCTATCACTTTATATCAAGATCGGATTTTGAGTCGAGGATCGCCGCAGGTCAGATGCTGGAGTATAATTATTATTGTGATAATTATTACGGTACCCCCGCGGACTATGCCAAAGCCGTAATCGATTCGGGAAAGAACTTGATACTTGAAATAGACGTAAACGGTGGAATGCAGGTAAAGAAGAGCTATCCCGAGGCAGTGCTCATAATGCTCTTGCCGCCTTCTATCGAGGTTCAAAGGCAAAGGCTCGTGCACAGGGATACCGAAACGCCGGACGTGATCGAGCGCCGCGTTGAAAAATCAAAAGAGGAACTGAAATTTGTCGATGTTTATGACTACGTAGTGTATAACTACGACGGCAGAACGATCGATTGTATGGAAGATATCCTTTCGATAGTCAGATCCGAAAAAAGCTCAGTTCGACACTTGAAGGATGTTGAGAAAAAATATCTCGGCAACAAGGACTGATCCCCCCGCGCCGCTAAAATATTTACCTGTTTTGCACTCAAGTTTAAGCTTTTGGCGCTTGAGGGTTTGAGAGCAAATAAAATTGCATAATAATTAATTACATATATTATCAAATATTATCAAACTATCATCGGAGGAAAAAATCATGATAAAACCAACCATTGAGGAGCTTACAAATAACGGCGAGTTCAACAGATACGAGCTTGCTGTCGCTGTTGCGAAATGCGCGAGAATAATCACCTCGGAGTATTCCAAGCAGCGTGAGGCGGCTGAAAAGACCATAAACAAGGAGTCGGACAAGACCGTATATTCTATGGTAAACGCCGATCTTTGCGATAAGAAATCGGTAAAACTTGCTATCGAAGATATCTACGAGGGCAAATTTACTATAGTTAAGTCCAAGGAAGCCGAAGAATTCTTCGGTCTCGGAGCAAACGCGGAAGAGGAAGCGCAGAGCGACGCCGAGGCGACGACAGCTGATGCCGAAATCGCAACGCCGGACGAGAGCGAGCCGGACGAGGACGAAAACGCAGATGCCGCACATCTTATCGAAACACTCGAGGCGTCTGAGGAAACCGAGGAATAAGCTCAAAGAATTAGAGCTTGCATTTGATCGATCATAAATATTACGGAGGGCAGAACATGGGATACACTTGTGCCGAGGTGCATATATTGGATATGCCGTACAAGGCAGACAGGGCGTATGAATATTTTCTGCCCGTAACTTTACGCCAAAACGTCAGGGTCGGAAGCTTTGTTACAGTGCCGTTCGGAAACGGAAACCGACGGCAGACGGGCATCGTAACGGGACTTTTTGACGGCGAGGAAAAGGAACGCGATCGAGAGAGAGACACTGCGGAAAATAAAACAAACAGAGTCGAAAAGAGCAAGGGAGTTAACAGGAAGCCCGTGCTATCCGTATTCCCGGAATCATGCTCGCTTGACGACGAGATCCTTGACGTGTGCCGCTTTATGAAGGATATGACGCTCTGTACGATGGGAGACGCGGTGCGAGCAGTCATACCGCCTACTCTCCTTTCGTATGCCGAATTGTTTTATAAGGCGGGCGATAAAGAGATAGGAGCATTTACCACGCTCGATGACGCAACGGAGTTGCTCGGCGTTTACGGATATATAAAGGAATGCGGCGGAGCCTTTCTCGGAAGCTTGCGTATGAAGTTCGGCGAGCGCGTGCTTGCCGTACTCGAACGCCTTGAGAGCAAAAAATTTATCAGCTCAAGTACGGAGATACGCGGCACTGCCAAGACAAAAAGATACGTAAGGCTCGCGCTTGATGATGAAACGCTCTCCGACCTGCGAGGCGGACGCCTGAAGCTTCGATCGGAAAAGCAGTCTCGCTTCCTTGAAATACTCGACGGCGGCGGGGGATATATGCCGCTCTCGGATATCATCGACAAAGGCGAGGGTCTCTCAAGATCTCAGCTTGATTCGCTCGAAAAGGGCGGATATGTTATTTCGGAAAATGTAGAGGTAAGGCGTAACCCCTGTATAAACGTAAACGTGGGTACGCCGCCGAAATATGAGCTGAGTACCGAACAGTCCGAGGCGCTCTCAAAGCTTACGGAGCTTTACGAGGACGCCGACGCACGCGCCGCGCTTTTGCTCGGCGTGACGGGAAGCGGCAAGACGGCAGTTATGATAAAGACCATCGACCGCGTGGTGTCGGACGGCAAGGGCGTTATAGTTCTTTTGCCCGAGATCGCACTGACGCCGCAGATGATGGGAATATTCTGTTCCTATTACGGCGACAGAGTCGCGGTTATGCACTCGGGACTTTCCGCGGGCGAAAGGCTGGATACATACAACTATATAAAAGAGGGTAAGGCTGATATAGTCGTCGGCACAAGAAGCGCGATATTTGCGCCTGTAAAAGACCTCGGAATGATAATAATGGATGAGGAGCAGGAGCATACCTATAAATCCGACGTAAGTCCAAAGTATCACGCAAGAGATATCGCGCGCTTCCGTTGCGCGAGAGCCCACGCACTTATGCTTCTTATGTCGGCAACCCCGTCAATTGACAGCTACGCCAAGGCGGTGGAAGGAAAGTATACGCTCATAACACTGACACAGCGTTACGGCGGCGCGGTGTTGCCTTCGGTCACGATCGCGGATATGCGCCGCGAGACACAGGCGGGAAACGTCACCCCGTTCGGCAAGGAGCTTGTCAATGCTCTGTGTGAGACCTATTCTGCGGGCGAGCAGTCCGTGCTCTTTATAAACAGACGCGGATATCATAATTTTATGTCGTGCAAAAGCTGTGGCGAGGCACTTCTTTGCCCGTCGTGCAGCGTTTCAATGACGTATCATAAAAATTCATTCGGAGACGGATATCTCTGCTGCCATTGGTGCGGTCACAGACAGCCTGTTCCGAAGAAATGTCCATCGTGCGGCTCCGAGCACCTCGGATTTACGGGCTACGGTACTCAGCATATCGAAGAAGATCTGCAAAAGCTTATCCCGGGCGTAAGAATATTGCGTATGGATACGGATACCACGGGGACAAAGCAGGCTTATGACGATATACTCGGCAGATTTCGCCGACACGAGGCGGATATCTTGCTCGGCACGCAGATGGTTACCAAGGGTCACGATTTTGCCGATGTAACGCTTGTCGGCGTTCTGCTTGCCGATATGTCACTTTATGTTGATGATTACCGTGCGGCGGAGCGTACGTTTTCGATGCTGACACAAGTGATCGGCAGAGCGGGCAGAGCAAAAAAGCCCGGACGAGCCATCATACAGACCAACAATCCGGATAATGATATAATAAGGTTAGCCAAAGCCCAGGACTATTTGACATTTGCAAACAATGAGCTCAGAGTTCGACGCTCGCTCGTCTTTCCGCCATACTGCGATATGGTGCTTTTTACAGTGTCGGGAAGCGACGAGGCGGCTGTGCAGAGGCACGTCGTTGAGATAAGAGAGACACTCTCCGAGCTTACCGCCGAGAAGTACAGCGACGTAAAGACCGTCGTGTTCGGTCCGTTTGAAGCGCCCGTGTACAGAGTGGACAAGAAGTATCGTATGCGCATCGTGGTCAAATGCAGACTCAACAAGCGTGCACGTGCTTGCTTTTCCGAGCTGATGATAAAATGCGGCAACGGAGGCGCTAAGGCACCGTTGCTTTCGGTGGATTTTAATCCGTCGAGCCTTTAGAACGGTATACCGACTCGCGAGGATGCTTATTTCGTTTAAAATTCGTGTTGAAAATAAATAAGGAGATAATAATAAGATGGCAAAGCTTAAAATAGTAAAGATAGGCGACGAGGTACTCAGACAAAAGTGCCGCGCGGTCGATAAGATAACACCGAGAATAAAAACTCTGCTTGATGATATGAAGCAGACTATGCGCGACGCAGACGGATGCGGCCTTGCCGCACCGCAGGTCGGCGTGCTCAGAAGAATATGCGTGGTTGAGGTCGAGGACGATTATTTTGAAATGATAAATCCCGAGATCATCGATTCCGAGGGCGTTCAGGAGGAGGCGGAGGGATGCCTTTCCGTCCCCGGTGAATGGGGAATAGTGCGTCGCCCGATGAAGGTAAAGGTAAGATATACCGACCGAGACGGAAAGACCGTCGAGGCGTGCGGAGAGGGACTGCTTGCCAGAGCCTTCTGCCACGAGATAGATCATCTTGACGGTATTCTTTATGTCGATAAAGTAATACGCGGATCAGAGGATAAGTGAGTACGCCTTTACCAAAGCATATAACAATTCCAAAGAAAAGAGAAAACCTAACGATATGAAGATATTATTTATGGGCACACCCGATTTCGCGCTTTTCTCGCTTAAGGCTCTTTGTGAGTCAGGGAAAAACGTCGTCGGCGTCGTAACACAACCCGATAAACCAAAGGGACGCGGATATACGCTTACACCGCCGCCCGTAAAGGTCTATGCCGAGAGCGTGGGAATTCCCGTCTATCAGCCCAATACTCTTAAAGGTGACGAATTTGCAAAGCTTTTGTCCGAGATCGACCCGGATATGATAGCTGTGGCGGCATACGGTAAGATATTGCCGAAGAATGTGCTTGATTATCCGAAATACGGATGCCTGAACGTTCACGGCTCGCTTTTGCCCGAATACAGAGGGGCGGCACCTATGCAAAGGGCCATAATCGACGGTAAAAAGCAGACGGGAATCACGATACAGTGTATGGATGTCGGACTTGATACGGGCGATATGATAGTGAAACGTACCGTAGATATACTTCCGAACGATAATTTTGAGGATGTGCACGATAAGCTCGGAGCGGTCGGCGCCGAGGCACTGCTCAAGGCAATAGACCTTGTGGAGCGCGGTGAGGCGATCAGAGAAAAGCAGGACGATGCACTTGCCACCTACGCCGCCAAGATAGAGAAAAGCGATTGCCTTGTAGACTTTTCACAGCCGAAACAGGCGGTGCACGATAAGATCAGAGGACTGTCTCCCGTGCCGCTTGCATTTACGCATACCGCGGACGGGAAGATATTGAAGATAATCGCCACGGAAATATCCGAGAAAACGCGCGGAAACGCAAGAGCCGGCGAGGTCGTCTCTGTTTTGGGCGGAGTCATTACCGTCGCTTGCGGAGACGGATGTATAAATATTCTTAAAGCGTTGCCCGAGGGAAAGGGAAGAATGACCGCCGCAGACCTTATAAACGGCAGAAGAGTGGC
>CAZZFP010000060.1:0-5634 GCA_964653575.1 uncultured Lachnospiraceae bacterium | reverse complement strand
AAACGCCCCGCGTCGGCAATCCCGCCGACGCGCAGCAGGGGGAGTTCAAAGAGGGGTGTCCCCTCTTTGCTCGCTTCTTTGGTTCGTTTCTTGCCGAGTGGCAAGAAATGAACAAAAAGTCTTGTCAATTGACAAGAAAGTGACAGAAAATTCCTTACCACACGGCAAGAAACGAGCAAAAAACCTTAGTCATATACAGAAATTCAATCTCAAAAAAACAAATGAAAGAGAGGTAACAATATGAAAAAGTCAAAATCTTCCGCAATCAAAAAGCTCGGAGTCCGCACCCTGTCAGTACTCCTTGTCCTTCTCATATCCCTCGTTTGCCTTGCGTCCTGTTCGTCTTCTAATGACGAAGATAAAAATTATTCCTATTCGGGAAAGCCGTCGGAGGATGTCTCCTACGACTCAAATATGGGAATGAGCGGCAACGAATACGGTGAAAAATCCGACTCTTCCCTTGACGACGGAAGAAAAATAATCTACAACGCACAGGTAAACGCCGAGACAAAGGATTTTGATAAAGCAACAGCAGAGCTTGAAAAAATGACAACGCAGTACGGCGGATACGTTCAAGCCTCAAGCGTTTCGGGCAACAGCTATTCTTCAAGCTCGGCAAGGCACGCAAGCTACACTCTGCGCATTCCGTCCGACAAATTCCGTGAGTTTCTATCCTCGTTCGGCGAGCTCGTCAACGTGACAAACACCTCGCTGACCTCGGATGACGTCACCGACACCTACTACGATATCGAGGCGCGCCTTGAGACGCTCGAAAGTCAAAGGCAGACCCTTCAAAAAATACTTGAAGAGTCCAAAGATCTCGACTATATGATGACGGTGCAGGATAAGCTCTACAACGTCATATACGAGATCGAAAAATATAAGGCTCAGCTCAACCGCTACGACATATTGACCGACAACGCAACGATAGTCGTATCTCTCTACGAGGTAATAGAATATACTCAAACGGTCACAAACGATCGGACTTATTTCGACAAGCTTGGCGACGCGTTTAAAGACAGCTGGGCTGACTTCGCCGACGGTTGCGCGGATTTCTCCATCTGGTTCGTCTCCGCGATCCCAACTCTCCTTACACTTGCGGCAATCGCCCTTATCATAATATTCGTCATTCGCGCAATTCTTAAGAGAGAAAGTAGCAGAAGAGCAAAACGCCGCGAGGAATATCGAAGCAGGCACAACATTCCGAACGACTCGGACAAAAATTCATAAGTCCGAATTTCGAGCGCAGATGTAAATCCTACGCCATATACCATTATAGTACAAATGCTCCGGCAGACGCTCATAAAAGCTCTGTCGGAGCATAATAATTTACTAAATCAATAAGCTTACACAGATCAAAAAAGAGAGCATCGCGGAATATTTTTCGCGTCGCTCTCTTTTTTATTGCCGTTCTCGCCTTTATATTAAAAGCGTAGGGCTATTTTATCAGCCAAGCTTAGCCTGATTGATCTTAATGCCGGGGCCCATTGTGCTTGCGATAACGCAGCTCTTAATGTACTGACCCTTGGAAGCTGCCGGCTTAGCCTTGATGATAGCACCGAGAAGTGTATCAAAGTTCTCGCCGAGCTTCTCTGCGCCGAAGGATGCTTTACCGATCGGGCAGTGAATGATATTTGTCTTATCGAGACGGTACTCGATCTTACCTGCCTTAGCTTCTGTTACAGCGCGTGCTACGTCATCCGTAACCGTGCCTGCCTTAGGCGAAGGCATAAGACCCTTAGGACCGAGAACACGACCGAGCTTACCGATAACGCCCATCATATTCTTGTGAGCGATAACGACGTCGAAATCGAACCAATTCTCTTTCTGGATCTTCTCTGCGAGCTCTCCCTCGCCAACGTAGTCAGCGCCGGCAGCCTTTGCAGCCTCAGCGTCGGGACCCTTAGCGAATACGAGAACCTTTACTGTTTTACCTGTACCGTTGGGAAGAACAACGGCGCCTCTTACCTGCTGGTCTGCGTGACGGGAGTCAACGCCGAGACGAACGTGTACTTCTACTGTTTCATCAAATTTTGCCGTAGCCGTCTTGCATACGAGATCAAGAGCCTCTGCTGTATCGTAAAGCTTAGCCTTCTCAACAAGAGCTACGTTTGCTGTATATTTCTTTCCCTGTTTAGCCATTATCCGTTACCTCCATCATTCCTCAACAAGAACGCCCATGCTGCGTGCTGTTCCTGCTATCATACTCATTGCTGCCTCGATGGAAGCCGCATTAAGGTCGGGCATCTTTGTCTCGGCGATCTTTCTCAAGTTCTCCTTGGAGAGAGTAGCAACCTTTGTCTTGTTGGGAACGCCCGATCCGCTTTCGAGACCGCAAGCCTTCTTAATAAGAACAGGTGCCGGAGGAGTCTTTGTAATGAATGTAAACGAACGGTCAGCGTAAACCGTGATAACAACGGGGATGATAAGACCGATGTCATTCTTTGTTCTCTCGTTGAATTCCTTCGTGAAGAAAGGAATTGCTACGTTGTACTGACCAAGTGCAGGACCTACCGGGGGAGCAGGAGTTGCTTTACCTGCGGGAAGCTGAAGCTTGATATAGCCTACGATTTTCTTTGCCATAGTTATTTAAACCTCCATATGTGGTTTGCACGGGAGAATCACAAAAAATTTTCTCCCTCCCACTTTTGCCTTAACGCAGCCGACAAAAGCCGCGCGGCATTTTTTTGTTTTAACGCGTTTTTTCCGTCAACAGAAAGCTCTGCGACGGATGCTTTGCCTCTTTCTATCCTTCGTCAGCCCTTCATATGGCGGACCGAGGATATGGGAAGCTCGACCGTGATACTGCGACGTCCTCTCGGAACGAGAACCTTGATGTTCTTTTCGTCCTCCGATACGGACAAGACTTCGACTTCCATTCCCGCGAACAGACCCTCGAAGATCTCGACTTTGTCGCCCTCGGCGAACTTGACCTCGTGCTTTGGCTCGATAGAGAGTGCGTCAACCTCTTCATCGGAAAGCGGAACGGGACGCGATCCCGGTCCTACGAAGCCTGTAACGCCTGTGATGTTTCTTACAGCGTGCCAGCTCTCGTCTGTCATTATCATCTTAACGTAGACGTAGCAAGGAAATACCTTGATCTCCTCGACCTTGTCCTCGCCGTTTTCTTTGGGCGTGACAAACGTCTCGGTCGGAATTTTCACCTCATAGATGAGATGTCCGAGTCCACGGTTCTCGACGATCTTTTCGAGATTTGCTTTCACTTTGTTTTCGTAGCCCGAGTAGGTGTGTACCACGTACCAACGTAGGCCAACGTTCATTTCATTGATATCACTCATAGTCCTGCTCCGGAATTCACTCTCAGCCCAAGAGGGATGCGAGCGCGTTGATTCCTCTGGAGAACACTAAGTCGAGGATACCGAGTACCACTGCGGATGCAGCGACGATAACAAGAACGACTTCGGAATTCTTTACTACGGTTTCCTTCGGTGTCCAGGTTATTCTCTTAAGCTCGCTCTTATATACGCGGAAGAAATTCTTGATCCTCTCGCCGAGGGACTTCTTTTTCTTCTTTGCGGGCTTTTCCTTTTTGGCTGCCTTTTCGGTTGCCTTTTTGAGCTCTTCTGCCATTGCTTTATCTCCTCTGTGTTTTTTAGTTTGTTCCTTAGGGGAAAAATCTACCTGCTGCTATTACTTCGTCTCTCTGTGAAGAGTGTGTTTGCGGCAGAATTTGCAATATTTCTTGAGTTCAAGTCTGTCGGGATCGTTCTTTTTGTTCTTCTTTGTGTCGTAGTTTCTCTGCTTGCACTCTGTGCATGCGAGGGTAACCTTGACTCTTGCGTCGTTAGCCATTTAGCGGCACCTCCTGTTTCTTTGAATTTCCGCAAAACCTATCTTTTCCTCGGCGGCTTTTCCTCGGAATAAGCTCGGCGGCGCTGTGTACCTCCCTCTCGAACGGTTTTTATCTGCGCTTTGGTACAAAAGAGCACGACAAAAAAGCTCTCGTTCGCAGAGGTGAAAACATTATATCACTATTCGCTCGGAATGTCAAGCGAATGTCGGATGAGATTGTAAACTTTTTGTAAATATGGTCAGCCTCGCGCCTCAGATTTCAAACCGAAGCTTACTTATTTTCGTTTTCGGCTCGCAGGTGACGTTAACGCCGAGCTTGCGGAAGACGTTTAAGTCTACCGAGGAAAGCACCACGGTGGAATGAAGCTCGCTTCCTCTGAGTTCCGCGATCGCGTTGAAGGCTTTTTCGGCATTTTTGTCGGTCGTTCCGCAGATCGAGAGCGCGATCAATGCCTCGTCGGTATGAAGTCTCGGGTTATGATTGCCCATATACCCCGTTTTGAGCTTCTGAATAGGCTCGATTATTTCGGGAGAGATGAGCCTTATGGAGTCATCGATATCGGCAAGATGTTTCAGCGCGTTGAAAAGCACAGCGGACGACGCGCCGAGGAGCGACGAAGTCTTGCCCGTCAATATGGTTCCGTCGGGCAATTCGAGCGCAACGGCGGGACCGCCCGTACGCTCGGCAGTCGCGTGCGCAGGCAAGACGGTGGGACGCATAGTCGGCGTCAGGTCGAGCATCTTCATAATAAGATCTATCGAATCAAGCTCCTCTTGATCCGCGATACCCAGCTTTACGTTGCAGAGTGCGGCATAGTAACGGCGGATTATCTCCTGCTTTGACGCCTCGCAGACCGCCTCGTCGTCGCTTATGCAGAAGCCTGCCATATTTACCCCCATATCCGTCGGGCTCTTATACGGGCAATTTCCGTATATTTTTTTGAACATTGCCTCAAGGACGGGGAATATTTCGATGTCGCGGTTATAGTTCACGGCTTGTACACCGTACGCATCGAGATGGAAGTGATCTATCATATTAACGTCGTCAAGATCCGCAGTTGCCGCTTCGTAGGCAAGGTTTACGGGATGATTCAGACGCAGATTCCATATGGGAAAGGTTTCAAATTTGGCATATCCCGCCTTTATTCCCCTCTTATGCTCGTGATAAAGCTGAGAGAGGCAGACCGCCATCTTGCCGCTTCCCGGCCCCGGGGCGGTAATGACGACGAGCGGGCGCGTGGTCTCGACGTAGTCGTTTTTACCGTAGCCTTCCTCGCTGATTATGAGCTCGAGATTGGTCGGATATCCCTCGATCGGATAGTGACGATAAACCTTTACTCCGCGATTTTTGAGCTTTTTTTCGAACTGCTCGGCAATATGCTGTCCTCTCCAGCGTGTGATAACAACGCTTCCGACGAAAAGTCCTATCTCGGTAAAGATATCGAGAAGCCTGACGACGTCGTTGTCGTATGTGATGCCGAGGTCGCCGCGTTGCTTGCTCTTTTCGATGTCGTCGGCACTGATGACGATGACTATTTCGGCTCTTTCTTTGAGCGCGAGCAGCATTCTGATCTTGCTGTCGGGCGCAAACCCGGGAAGCACGCGCGAGGCGTGGTAATCGTCGAAAAGCTTTCCGCCGAATTCAAGGTAGAGCTTTCCGCCGAACTTATCGATCCTGTCCTTTATGTGTTTTGATTGAGTTTCGATGTACTTTTGATTATCAAAGCCTATTTTTACCATAACCCGCTCCCAAATCGAAAAAATATATGTATTAGTATAGCATTTTTTCTTTGTGCTTTCAAGAGTTTTTTTGAGTTTTTG
>CAZZFP010000059.1:0-5793 GCA_964653575.1 uncultured Lachnospiraceae bacterium | reverse complement strand
TTTGAAACGTAATGATACGGGCGGATAATGAAAAGAGGCACTTACCGTTAAAAATGCGGTAAGTGCCTCGAATCGCTTTATCTTTTTGAGGCTTTTGCGTAGCTTTTTTAGCTTCGGTTAAGTCTTTTTGAGGGCTTGCAAGCGCTCTTGCGAGCGCAGTCGAGGACACGAAGTCCTCGTCGCCGACGCGTTCCTTTCTTTTATCGGAGTGGCAGGATTCGAACCTAAACGCGCGTGGCAGACACGTATGAGCGTTAATGCGGTGATATCGCGCGTTCCTGCAAACGCTTCGCGTTTGCGAGGCTCAAATCGGACAATTTCTATATAAAAACTTCTCAGACAAGGCAAGCTCGTCTGAGAAGTTTTTTATCGGAGTGACAGGAATCAAGCTTTGTCTGCTACGCATCCAAAACACGAGGTCGAACAAAGATAGCGAGAAGCTTTAGTGCGATTTCCGACCTCTGAACTTCTCGCTTTTACCATTCGGATAAAAGAAAAGGAACGCTGACGCGCTCCTTTCTTTTATCGGAGTGACAGGATTCGAACCTGCGGCCTCTTGGTCCCGAACCAAGCGCACTACCAAGCTGTGCCACACCCCGTGATACCACGTTATTATATCACAAAGGGTATGTTTTGTCAACACTTTTTGGGCATTTATTTTTTGTTTTTGCTCGGTAGGGAAGAAAAAGCCGTTTTTGTCGTTTTCCTGATCTTTGTTACCTTCATTCGGCAACTCTTCTTGTCATTCGATCACTTTGTTATATCGATAAGATCCTTGATCGCTATCCAATATGTACTGTGCGAGCCGTCCTCGTTGATCTCAAACACTCTTCCGCCTCTGCGGGAGTCGTCGCTCTTGGGGCTGAAGCCGGCGCAACCGTCAAGGCAAAGTCTTATGCCGCCGTACACCGTGTCAACGGTATCTTTATGAAGGTGACCTGCCGCGATTATATCGATGTCACCTCTCTGAAGCATAGTTGCGTAGAGTCCGGAGTTTGCGACGCCGCATTGAAGCTTTTCGTCAAACTCTCCCTTGAATTCGACGTTCTCGCGGTACTTTATGCAGAGATCCATCTCGTGCGGCGGAACGTGCATAACCGCCATAGCTCTGACGAGCTTGCCTTCTTGTGCTTCAAGCTCTTTTGAGGTATTCCAATACCAAAGAAGCTGTTCGAAGCGGACGAAGTCCCACTTGCGGTTTGCTTCCTTTTTGCCGCCTATCATAAGATCGTCTACGGTAACTGTTCCGTTTCTGAAGGTTGCGTCCTTGTGCATCGTGTCGAAGGCATAGATGCAATATGCGACGTGATCGGATGTGCTTGCAAGCACGGGCAGGGCATAGTTTGTAACGCCGGGAACGCCCTCGGGGGATACGCCGGAGACGCAGTATTCGTAGCTTCTGTACATTTCATTTTGCTCGGCGGCGGGTACGTCAACGTCGTAGTCGTGATTTCCGAAAACGTGCATCCACGGTATTTTTTTCTCTTCCATGGGAGCGGAGAACACTTTAAGGTATGCCTCGAGCTCCTCGCGCGTCTTAAGGTATCTTCCGTCGCAGTTGTCGCCGCCGAATATGACGAGATCCGGCTTTTCGGCGTCTATCATAGCGTAAAGACCCTTGAGGGCTCTTTCATCGTAGTTGACGATCTCCTGAAGATCGGACGTCATAAGTATGCGAAATTTTCCGTCTTTGTTAAATCTCAGCGTGTGCTTTGTTGAAAGCTCCATTTTTAACACCATCCTTATGTAAATAATATATCATTGAAATTATATCACACAATATGGTATTTTGCAAGTCTTTTTTGCCATACCGTTACCGATTTTGAGATAATTCGAGAGCGCCGGCAAAGAAATGCCGTGCCGGCGCTTCACGGGAAGGAAAGCGGCAAAAATCTTTGCGGCTTTTCGGTCATAGACGTGCTTTTGAAAAGTGGGGTTAATTATCCTCGATATAGTCAACGAGCTTCTGATTTGATTTTGCAAGTTCCTCAAGCGATTGGCGATCTTTTTCGGCATATCCCAGAAGTGCTCGATTTGAATTATCGAGTGCTTCAAGTGCGTGTCGATGCAATTTTGTTTCCTCGTAAAGCTTGTCATTGCTCTTTTTAACGTCATCGGCAAATTCACGATTATCTTCGTAAATCTGCTCCATATCCTCACGCATAATAGCAACGTCTCGGCTTATCCTGTCGATGTCCGTACGCAAGCGCGACATAACGGAGGACAAGTTGTCTATATGAGCCGCTATGTCTGCCATACCGCGTATGATCTCGCCGCGGAAAACTCTTTCCTCGTACATAAGCACAGCCTCACGCATCGTGTCCGCAAGATCGTTGCGGAAGATCTGCTCTAAAACATATACGCAGTCCATAGTGCGGTAATCTACCGGTACCACACCGTCGGAATAAAATGTGATTCGATTGCGGTAAAGCGGCTCAAGATCCTTTTTGACATTTTCTATCTGCTCGCGATAATATTGTGCATTTGCGGTGTGCTCGTCGGCGAGAGCCTTTTGCTCGGTTATCTGCTGCTCAAAGCCGGCTATTTCTTGCATGATTCCTCTTATAGCCTCGTTCTGTTCACCGATATATTTTTTCTTGACCTTTTCATTTGCGAGCGCATTTTTTTGGTTCTGTGCCTTGTTTTTAGCATTTTCCGAAGCGGCAACCTCGTTTCGGTTTCGCGCTTTTTGTATAGGATATGCAATGCCTGAGATAATGAGAGCGATAAGCCAACCGCCAAAGAGCAATATTGCACCTACTACTCCCAGAAAAAGTGTTCCATTAGCAAACGCACACAAAAGGCAATTGATTATCCCAAGTCCTTCAAAAATCGCAGTGAGAATTTTGAATGTTATTACAAAAATATCACTATCGCCGCCACTGAATTCGCTTGGCATATAATCGGTCCTTAAATCCGTCGGTAATAATTTATCTCGAACAATCTCATTGACATGGCGTATATTTCCTCTGAGGTCTTCGCACCGCTCCCGTTGACGAGAGATCTCGTCTTGCAACTTTTTCACGGACTTTTTTGATTCGCCGGAGTCGGGATCGCGATACCCGTAATTGTCGTGCAAAACCTTTTCGGCAAATTTATCCTCTTCTTGCGCTTTTTCCTCCAATTCTTCGCAGGATGTTTCAAGCATGTAGATGTCTTTTTCGATGTCTTGAGCTGTCTGAAGGTACGCGATGATCTCTCCTTTGGACTCTGCCAAGTCCGTTTCTTTTGTCATTTTCAGTACTTTTTTCAAATCTCGATTCCTCCCGAATTATATTGTGTCTGTGGGAACCCTTTACAAACAAAAAGGTGTGCCCCACTGAAGGGACACACCGAAAAAGTGAATCCCTTAATGTTGCTACACACCCAAATATTATCGCAAGAAAACCCAAGTCATCACAACGAATCATTTGAAAAAGAGATAACACCTTTTACCAATATAAATTCATTGCCATAAAATGGGCGCGGGTATAGATATAGCTATCCCACGATAAAGCATTATTCGGATGTGTAGCAGGTTTATGTTATCATATTTTCGGTACAAAGTCAAGAGCTTTTGCAAATTTTTTTGAATTTGCTATGTGCGGAGCAGTGACAGGATAGCCTCGCTTCGGAAACAATTTAAGCCTATTTTGGAAGAGACTCGCGGGTAATTTTGAAAAAAACGCAAAAAAATGCCTTTTTAACAAAAATTAAAAAACTCTCTATTGACAACATTTAATAAAAGCGTATAATATACTCTGTATGGATATTGATTTTGCGGGACTTATCCGGGACGAGTCCGAGACGGGTCCTATGAACGGAGGAAGATATGAAATATTACAATATGAAGATCGCGGGACTTGACCGTGCGCTTCCCATCTGTCGTGTGACAGACGACCTCTACATCGGAGCTTTTATTATATTCGGCGATCCCGAGCTGACCGAGGCAACCGCCAAAGAGCTGCTTGCCAAGGCTCCCGAATTTGACTACATCATTACCGCCGAGGCAAAGGGTATTCCGCTTGCACACGAAATGGCACGTCAGTGCGGCTACAACAACTATATAGTCGCTCGAAAAGCCCCCAAGCTCTATATGACGGGCGTGTTCGAGGTTGCGGTCAGATCAATAACCACCGCAAGAGAACAGCATCTTTATCTTGACGTTACGGACGCCGAAAAAATGAAGGGCAAACGTATACTTGTAGTCGATGACGTAATATCGACGGGCGAGTCGCTTAAAGCCATCGAAACCCTGGTCGAAAAGGCAGGGGGCATCATCTGCGGAAGAATGGCGATACTTGCCGAGGGCGAGGCGACCGAGCGCGACGATCTCATCTATCTCGAAAAGCTGCCCGTTTTCGACAAGGACGGAAACGTGCTCTGATCTTGAAATAAATAATATCACTATATAATAAGACAGATATCAGAAAGGAAAAAACAAAATGAACAGAACGTATATTTCCGACGTAAAGCCGGGCGCGTCATATAAGATCTCGGGCTTTATCGAAAATCTGAGAAATAAACGCACCATGGCATTTCTCGTTATCAGAGATATTACGGGAAAGCTCCAGGTAACACTTGAAAAGGAGAAATATCCCGAGCTTGCAGCTCTCGTCGATCAGATGACCATCAATTCCGTCATCACGGTCGAGGGCGACGTCGTTGCCAATGAATGGGTAAAAATGGGCGGCATCGAGATGCTTCCCACAAATATCAAGATTGAATCCATCGCCGATGCGCTTCCGATCAAAGAGGATTCGGAAATAGATTCCAAGATGGACTTCCGTTGGATCGACCTTCGCCGCGAGCAGAATCATCTTATGATAAAGCTCCAGACGACGCTGACCGCCGCTATGCGTGAGTTCCTTCTTGAAAGAAACTTCGTCGAGATCCACACGCCGAAGCTCATCGGCGCGGCGAGCGAGTCGGGTTCGGATGTTTTTGAAGTAAAATATTTTGATACAAAGGCATATCTGGCACAGTCGCCTCAGTTCTATAAGCAGATGGCAATGGCATCGGGACTTGATCGCATATTCGAGTCGGGACCCGTGTTCCGTGCCGAAAAATCCTATACAAATAAGCACGCTACCGAATTTACGGGCTTTGACCTTGAATTCAGCTACGTTACCTCGACCGAAGAGGTTATGCACATGGAAGAGGAGCTTTTGGCTTACGCGTTCGCCAAAGTAGCAAAAGCCCACGGCGAGGACATCAAACGCCTGTTCAATAAAGAGGTCATAGTTCCCACGGTTCCGTTCCCGCGTATCACGCTTCCAAAGCTTTATGAGGAGCTCGAGGAGCGCTACGGCTATAAGGTAACCGACGAGGCAAAGGGCGATCTTACCACGGAAGCCGAGCACCTCTGCGCTAAATATTCTATGGAGAAGTACGGAAGCGAATTTTTGTTCGTTACCGATTATGATGCCAAGGAACGTGCCTTCTATCATATGAGAGACGAGCGCGGCGTTCCTATGGGATATGACCTTATCTGGAGAGGCTGCGAGATCACAACGGGAGCTGTGCGCGAGCACCGCTATGAAGTGCTTAAGCGTCAGGCAGACGAAAAGGGACTTGCACAGGACGTTGAGTTCTATTTGCAGTTCTTCCGCTACGGATGCCCTCCGCACGGCGGCTTCGGACTCGGACTTGACCGCTTGACGATGCTCTTCCTCGGTCTTTCGATCAAAGAGGTTCAGTTCCTCTTCAGAGGACCTAACCGCCTGACCCCGTGACGCGAAAAGCGAGAAAATTTAAGTAAATTAATTAAATACAGAAGCGGACCGATACGAAAAATACGTATCGGTCCGTTTT
>CAZZFP010000058.1:0-6177 GCA_964653575.1 uncultured Lachnospiraceae bacterium | reverse complement strand
GCACGTTCTGCTCTCCGTCAAGCTGTGCCCGCTCCCTTGCCAAGCTGTACAAAAGCTCCGCACCGTCGTGATTGACCTGCCAAAATGACTCGGGAGAAATTCTGAATTTAAGACCGCAAAGCGTGTCCTCGATGTATGAGTTTCCGTCAAGTGTAATGTACTTGTCTCCCGTAACGACGTTGGTATTTCTCTTGTTTATATTCAGCAAAAGACTCTTGACTTGCGGAAACCTCGCCCTTACATCGGATATCAATTTATCGCTGTGCGGCAAGGCATCTGCGTTGATAACAAGGCAAAGCATTATCTCACCGCTGACATTTCCCATACGCAGGTATATATGGCGAAGTATTCCCGTGCCGCTCTGCTCGTCATATGCCGATATACCGTATTTCTCGGCAAATTCGCAAACAAATTTCACAATATCGGCAAAAATATCCGGTTCAAGGACGCACTTATCCGCACTGACTATCGAATGTGTCTTGCTTGCGAAAAATCCCGCTTTTATGCCCGCTTTGGTCTGTCTTACGGGATATTGCGCCTTGTTTCTGTACCCCGTGCGCTCGCCCGCCGTTATAACGGGAAGCACCTTAACATCCACAAGCCCCGCTTTGATAAATAGGCTCTCGACATATGAGCGCTTCATCTCAAGCTCACATTCTCGCGTGACGTTCCTGTAAACGCAACCGCCGCAAGATTGAGGCGCGGTACAGACAGGGGGCTGTATACGATATGAGGACGGCTCGATAATGCGCTCAAGCCTCGCGACGCAATAGCTCTTATTGACCTTTATGATCTTAGCCTCTACCGTATCTCCCGTCACCGCTCCGCTTACAAAGACGACAACGCCGTCCGTATCACGTCCGACGCCGCAGCCCAAATTATTAAGATCGGTGATCTTAAGTGTTACTGTCTCGTTTTTATTTCTCATAGTACATCAATCTTTACTGAACATAATATTCCTTGCCGTTATCAAGGCACAGACACCCGAGATATCCGTCGAATGCTATCGCGCAATCTATGGCATAATTGTTACCCTTGCGGTATATCTTGCCTTCATTTGCGCCGTCGATATCGTAGGTTGAAATATGCCCCGCAACGACATAAGCCGAATCGAAATAGCGCTTATCCATATCGAGCGGCTCGGTGATAAAATCTTCTTCATCGTAATCTTCAAGCTCTTTTTCGGGCGAGAAAGAAGCGATCCCCGCGTGAACAAGGACGTATTCGCGTCCTCCGCATTCCGCGGTCTCGTAGGCAGGAAGCTCTTCAAGATAGTCGAGTACTCCCTCTTTCGTATCATCGTCAAGCTTTGTGAATGCGTCGAGCGTAGGCTTTCCGCCGTCGGAGACCCATTCGTTCATCTCGGCAATATAATCGGCATCGGGTGCCGTCCCATCCTTGAGCATAGAATAAAAAGCCCTCAACATCTTATATGCTTTTCGATCGTGCTCTCCTGCTATCGGATAAATGTTGTATCTGACACTGAGATCCGCCAAAAGTTCCATAGACTCATCTCCGTAATCGACCATATCGCCGAGAACGAACATAACGTCATCATCTTTAAAATTTATTTTTTCAAGTAATCTTTTGAATGCTCCGTAGCATCCGTGAAGATTTGCAACCGCGTATGTCATATCGGTATTCCTTCCCTTCTTGATCTTCAGATCATATCATTTCGTATGAGAGCGAATCAAAAATGTCGATCTCTATGTAAGGGTCAGCCTCGCTGACAAGCTCGGCTATCCTGTCGCAGACGGGATTTTCCGTATGAAAATGTCCCGCCGCAATGAGATTTATTCCGTTATCGGGCGCATCGCACAGATAATGATATCCAAGCTCTCCCGTCACGAAGGTATCCGCTCCCGCTCTTTTTGCCGCTTCGACAAAATCCGAGCCGGAGCCACCGAGCACGGCTATCCTGTATGAATATCTTCCGCTGTCTGCCGCAAATACCGATCCGCACCCGAGAGTATCGCGCACGAGTGCAGCAAATTCCGAAAAGCTCATAGGCTTTTCAAGCGTCCCAATCCTGCCCATCTCCTCACCGACGGGACCGAACGGCTCGGCTCCGATAAGTCCGAACATCTTCGCAAGTTCATCATTTACGCCGCCCTTTACCGCGTCAAGTCTGGTGTGAAAGCTCATTACTGAAATATCATTTTTTATAAGCTCGATGACCTTTGCCGACGTTATGTTATAAGGTGTTACGGATCTCATTGGCTTGAATATCAAAGGATGATGCGAAATGATCAGATCGTACTCGCCTTCTATCGCCGTTGAGACCGTCTTATCTGTGATATCCAGTGCGACAAGAACTCGGCGTATCTCTTTGTCGGGGTCGGGACAACACATAAGACCGTCATTGTCCCAATCGCATGAAAGCTGTGCGGGGATCTTGCCGTCAAGATATTCGTAAAGCTCTGCAATATTCATATATATCTCCATTCCGCCGCCGTATGCGGCACAAATATTTTTAAAAATTATTTTATCAGTGCTTTAAGCTCACGTAACATAGCCTCTTCAAATGAGGCATCGAATCCGCCCTTTAGCAGTCCGTCCACCCTTCGACGATAAATATCTGCCAAATGACTGAAATATTCAAGCGTAATATCATCTCTGCGGACACGATTGATCTTTCCGATAAGAGCATCAAGCTCGGTATATTTACGATGTATACCGTCATACTCCGCAGCCATTATGTCGTAATATTTGCCGCTTTTGCATATCTTCTCGTCAACTATGTCGAAGCCGTTATCAAAAAGATATTTTCTTACATACTCGGGATGCGTCATCGGCTGAAGCACAAGCCTTATTTTTTTATCGGTACGTCTGAGCCATTCAGCCTCGGAAATTATCCGAGCTATCAGCTCTCCTCCCATTCCGAGGATCATAACACACTCGGGATCAAAACCCTCGACCCCCTTTAAGCCGTCCGTCTTAAGCGTGCTGATCTTGTCGGAAAGCCCGTACGATACTATATTTATTTTAGCCCTATCGATGGGCCCCTGATTTACATCGGTAGCAAGTGCCGAGGGACATTTCCCCGTAGCCACCAAATATATCGGCACGTACGCGTGATCAGTACCGACATCAACTACGGAGGCGCCGTGTCTTACAAGCTCCGCGGCACATTCGAGCCGCCTATCAAGCCTTGGAAGATTCATTATTAGATCCTTTCTGTTATTTTTAACATCTGAATTCTCAGAATATACAAATAACCTACGGAGCCGCAGGTTACTTGTATATATCAATAATTTATTTTGCTTCCTTGGACTCAAGGTAATCGTTAAGCTTCTTAACAAGCTCGTCGGCATCTGTGCCGTGTACGGAGCAAGCGTCTGCTATCGACTCGCCTCTCGACATCGGGCAACCAAGGCAGTGCATACCGATATCAAAAAAGAATCTTGCCGTTTCTATATCAAAATCAAGAACGTCTCCGATCACGGAATCTTTAGTAACTCTCATATGTGTATCCTCCTTAAAAAATTACATAAATATTATAAAACAAAAACGGCATTATGTCAATATTATTTTGCGCTTTGGCAAAGATTTTTATTACCACGTTCCAAAATATTGTATAAATACAGCTTTTTTACAGATTATTTACCGCTGTATTTCAAGAATTGTGATTTTTGCTATTGTAATATTTCCGAAAATGTGATAGAATAATATGGATAATGCTTAGAATTTAAAAGATTTTGATATATCCCGCACGGGAAAAGGAGGTTCACTTGATCATCGCACTTGAGGAAGCAAAATATGAGCTTCAAAACTTTCGTTCAAACGTAGCGGATCTCGGAGATGCGCTGCGTATTTCCGACAAAAAAGCGCGCGTTGGCGAGCTTGACGAAATGACGAACTCCGCAGAGTTCTGGTCTGACAGCAATAATTCGTCAAAGATCCTGAGAGAATTAAAGCAGCTTAAGGACTGCATAGAAGAATACGAAAAGCTGGAATCCAAGCTTGAGGACGCCATCGCACTCGCCGAAATGGCTATTGAGGAGAACGACGAAAGCTACGTCGAAGAGATCGTTGCGGAAAAGGAAGCCATAATCGCAGAAGAAGACCGTATGAGGATAGAGATACTTCTCTCGGGTCCCTACGACAGGAACAATGCCATAGTATCATTTCATCCCGGAGCGGGCGGAACCGAGGCTCAGGATTGGGCGTCTATGTTATACAGAATGATCACCCGTTGGGGAGAAAAGCACAACTTCAAGGTAAAGCTGCTTGATTGGCTTGACGGAGATGAAGCCGGACTTAAAAGTGCCACGGTTATGATCGAAGGGATCAACGCATACGGATATCTCAAGAGCGAGCACGGCGTGCATCGTCTTGTAAGAGTATCGCCGTTTGACTCCGCGGGAAGACGTCACACATCCTTCTCATCAATAGAGGTAATGCCGGAATTTGACGAGGTGGACAAGGTTGAGATACGTGATGAAGATATAGAAGTAACACACCACCGTTCAAGCGGTGCGGGCGGTCAGCACATCAACAAGACCGACTCGGCAGTTCGTATTCTGCACAAGCCGACGGGAATCGTCGTCGGCTGCCAAACCGAACGTTCTCAGCTTCAAAACAAGGAAACGGCAATGAAGATGCTAAAGGCAAAGCTTATGGAGATCAAGCTTCGTGAGCATCTTGAGAAAATAGAAGATATCAAGGGTAATAAAACAAATATCGAGTGGGGCTCGCAGATACGCTCGTACGTATTTATGCCTTATACGCTCGTAAAGGATAACCGCACGGGGTTTGAGTCCGGTAACGTCGTAGCAGTAATGGACGGCGAGATCGACGGATTTATCAACGCATATCTTAAATATTCCGCGGCACAACAGATATAAAAGTTTTATTCGCCTGCGGCGAGCCGGGGGAAAGTTTTATTCGCCTGCGGCGAGCTTCGGGAAAGTTTTATTCGCCTGCGGCGAGCTATATTGCTTCGCAGTTGTATTCGGCTTTCGCCGAGTGATATTTGCTACGCAAGTTTTGAAGGCGAATAAAATATCACTAAAGCCGAAGGCTTTAATATCACTGTCGCAGATGCGACAATATAACTTAACACTTTCGGTTTTTGCCGTATGATATTGGGTTTGAAAGTTTTATTCGCCCGCGGCGAGCTTCGGGAAAGTTTTATTCGCCTGCGGCGAGCTATATTGCTTCGCAGTTGTATTCGGCTTTCGCCGAGTGATATTTGCTACGCAAGTTTTGAAGGCGAATAAAATATCACTAAAGCCGAAGGCTTTAATATCACTGTCGCAGATGCGACAATATAACTCCGACGAAGTCGGAATATAGCTTGACATTTATCTTCAGAGGTGATTTTATGTCAAACAGTATTATGAGAGACAAGGCAAAGGAATTCGCCAAAAATATTGTTTTCCTCTGCCGCAATATGAAAGCAGAACACAGAGAAATGGCACTCATAAATCAACTGTTGCGTTCAGGCACCTCTATCGGTGCAAATATTCACGAAGCTCAGTATGCGCAAAGCACAAAAGATTTTATATCAAAGCTTGAAATAGCGCAGAAAGAATGCTATGAAACGGAGTATTGGCTTGAACTTTTATATGAAACCGGGTGTATTGAAAGAACAAATTACAAGTCGATCCAAAACGATTGCGGAGCAATACGCAGGATGCTGATCGCATCTTTGAACACAATAAAATCAAAGCAAGAATAGAATGGTATGATTTTCTATTCTCCCGTAACACAAAGGCGCAGCTGTGATAAAAAGATCCGCAACCATAAAACCCCCGACAGATCTGCAAGGTCTGTCGGGGGCGATTTTTTATTTGCCGTTCAGCATATTTTTGCTTTTCCCCTCCCCGCTCCGCGCGAGGGAGAGGACTTTATGTATCAGCCTCGAGGCTCGGTATACTTCACGATCTCGATATCGTACTTTGGATTTCCGGAGCTATCTTTTCCTTCCTCAACAGTTTTGAGACCGTAATAAACAGACTCGCCGGATGAGCTGTTGATATCGTCGTAAAGTCTTATTTTTACTCGAGATATAGGTCCCCACTGGTCTGCAAAGCTTATATTATATTTGTCGCCGTATGAAAAGACTGACATTACAATTCCCGATCCCCAACATGTGACAAAATCGTATCCGTCTTTTTCCAGAAGAGCTTGATGAACAAGATGTCCGCTCACATTATCTCCATCCGTGATATG
>CAZZFP010000057.1:0-6214 GCA_964653575.1 uncultured Lachnospiraceae bacterium | reverse complement strand
TACACTGATCTTATAACCAAGCACCTGTGCCATTGTATTTGCCTCATAGACCATATTCTTATAAGGATCGTTATCACTTACGTTGTACCCAAGGCAAGACATTCGGCTCTTGAGTTCCGTATAAGTTTTATCCGATATGTTGTTTCTGAATATACATCTGCGTATGTTGTTGTAATAGCTTTCGGCTTGCTTTTTGATCTCTTCGCGCTTTTCGGCACTTGATGCCGCTTCGGTGGCATCATATTCGTACTTGAGCGGTGCAAACGTCAGAGCGGTTTGCTCGTCTGTTCCCGCGGCAGGATAGAAATAGACCTTATCCTCAAATCCCGGAACTTTGATAGTACGCTCTACCTTGCTTTCGGATATTACATTAGCCGCGGGTACATAATAGTTCGTATAAAGATCTTGGATAGTTACATTTTTCTTTAATGATTCAAAATCGAGTTCTCCGTATACCTGCATCAACATTGTCATAGCGCAGTCGATCGTTGCCTTTGCGGATGCGCGGTATACTTCACGCTCCGGTAAAGCAGTTAAGTCAAAAATATGTGTGCTTAGACATAACTGATCGAAATTGCTGAATACCGTCGTTTCCGTTGCCTTGAGGTTATTACATACGGTCATAAACTGATCTTTTAATTTTTGAACCATATCAAAATATCCGGCATAATTGTTTCCGCGCAATGAGGTCGAGCTTGCTTTGTTCTCCAAACTTGTGAAAAGAATATTTAAGTACTCATTCCAATCCTTAAGTGCCTGCTTTTCATCATCCGAGAGCATATTGTACAGTTGTTCGTCTGTAATATTTTCGGCGCGAGCATTAATCAATTTTTGAGATATTTCGGAAAGTGATTGCTCCGGAACGTTTACGTTACTCATAAAATCCGTTGCCGCGCTTTTAATATAACTCGAAACCGATTTTGTATATGATTCAAGTGTTGTCATTTGAACGGTAGACTTATTTACCTCTTTGCGCAGATCGTTTATCTCCATTCTTTCAAGTTGCTTAAGTATTTCCTCAAGCTTTGCGTCCTGCCGTGAAAGATGCTCTTCCATGGCATCGAATTTTTGACATATAATATCAAATTCCGAAGGACCATCATTTACAAAACCGCACAATTTGCAAATATCATATGAAGTTGAAACAAGCCCCGTTACAAGGTAAGCAAGAGGAGCCAGCGGTCCAAGTGCTTTAGTGAGATCCGAATTTCCCACATAATTGCAAAAGTCACGCATAGCCGTGTAGGTTGTGTCGGCACTTTTGGTGAGGGGCAGGATATCTATATTCATATAATAGTATGACGGCTCGCTAACCGTTGTACCCCATTCGTTAAGAAGCGAGTTTTCGTTTAGCTTGATGAGAGTGCTGACATAGGATTCGTATTTTTCAACTTCAGAGTCGGAAATAAATATTGACACGGTAGCAACATCATCTGTCACTTCAACGGATTCAAGCACGGCATCGGCAAGGTCGCCGTCAAGGATAACATTTGTTTTGTCAAAGCTATCGGCAAAATTTCCGTCTGTCGCGGTAAGCTCAAGTATCAAGCGAACGGCTCCGTCATCCGTATATTCTGTTGTTATAGCCGAATAATAGAAGGATGCGGGGGTAAAAGATGTATAAATGCAAAGATCGTCGTCTGTACCGAGCACTCTGCTCTTCAGTGTGATACTCTTTTGGTTGATTTCCGCCAGAGCATCATCCAGCGTATCTGCGTGAGTGTTGACGGAAAATTCAATTATGTCGTCATCCTTAAGCGAAGCTGATGTAACGGTCGCACCTTGAATTACTATGTCATTTACCGAGAGATCCGATGACAGCATATATCCCGATGTTTTGATCTTTGCCGAAAGTGTACCGTTTTCAAGCTTTACGGAGCTGTTATCGAGCGATATGCTCGGACATTCGATCCCTATGGAAGCATCGAGCGACAGGTCTTTGTTCGAAAAGCATCCTGCATTAAACACGATCGATCCGTTGTCATAGGCATTGTAATTTTCGTTGCGTTTGATATTTCCCTTAAGCGACAACTGTAACTTACGTTGACCGACGCTTTCCACCTCTGCCGTCATTCCTTCAAACGCACCCGAGAGCGTGATATCGTCTGCGGAGATCTTTTTGCTGAATTTTGCGTTGGTTGCGCTGAAGGTTATGCTGACATCCTTCTGCATCGCAGGGACAGACGAGACGTCGCTTGTGATATGGGGTTCGCTTTTATAAGAGCATCCGGAAGCGGAACCGCAAATAAACACAGCGGCAAGGATCAAGCATAAACATTTAATGACGATTTTTTTCTTCATAAATTTCATAACACGATACCTCGTATAAAAATTATTTTTCCGCGGATCCGAATGTGGCGCGGTTAGCTCCGAGATCGTAGTATACAACATCATCCCAATTTCTGTGAAGCACAAACTCAAGTGTTTTGTCCGTGTTGTTGAATACTATCGACCACTGTGTGTTGCTGGTCAGGTCCTCGCTCTTTGGCGTTTGAGAAGCCTCGATAAGTGCGTTCCAAGCGATTTCGTTTGTGAATTTTCCCTCGGCGGTCTCGAACACGTTTTCGATCTTGTCGTAGCGATCTTTGCCGTGTCCGTATATGCCGTTTTCGCCATCCGTCACCGTGATCTTGTCGATGTAAATATTGAAGAAATTGGTCGTGGTGCGGACGGGCGTTGCGACGAGCTCGCGCGTTTCGCTGTGGCAATCCCATTCAACAACTCTTCCGTCGCCCGAGGCGTCGTTGATGTAGAAGTGATAATCTCTGCCCGAGCTTGCGATCATATCATACTGTTTGAGCAGTTCGATGGCTTCTTCTGTCGAAGCTGCTTTGTCGAGTATGAGGCGTATAGCGAGAGTCGTGCAGATGTTGGGCTTATCGGTATCCTGCGCCGTGGGGTCACAGTCGAGAGTAAGTACTGCGATGGATACACCCTTTTCGTTCATACCGTCAAGGCAGATGAAGGGCGCGGTCAGGCAGGCAAGCTTTGATTTAAGGCTCTCGTCGGCAACGCTTACACTGACGTTATCAAGCGCGGCAAACGCAACGGACTTGTATCCGCCCTCGGGTGCACAATAAACGAGCATGGCAGACGTATCGTATCTGAAGTCGTAATTTCTTCCCATAATATTGTCACCGTCGGTGGTCGTGATGCCAAAGGCACTGCAACTGAAATCGGGAGCTTTGATCTTGATGGGAAGCAATGGCAAAGCTTCGCTGACGACGGCATCGATAAACGATTGAGTGTCGGTTATGCCGCGATCGATTATTTCATCGAGACTGTAATCGTATTCGATATTCATACGATACAAATTAAGACCGTCGTCGTAATCTGTGATAGGCTCGATCGTGGAGATGGTCTTAAAACGACTTGAATAAACAATGGCGAATATCCCGACGATCACGACAATGACCGCGAGGAGACTTAAAAGTGCGATGAGTATTATTTTTTTGGCTTTCTTCATAAGATTTCTCCTTTGATATTTATTTATGTTATCTGTTTAATCGGTGACCTTGATATTGTATTCCGCATTGCGGATGAGACTTGATGTCGAACGACTATATCAGCCTTCGTTGCGATCGATGCTTGCGTTTGTGAGCGGAGCTCCCGCTTGTCGGTTAAAATGCTCAAAATATAGCCGTATACCGCTTTTTAATACGTCGAGCTGTGTTTGCAGATAAAATTCATCCTCAAACAAGGCGTAATGAACGCATGCGCGTATGAGTATAAAGATGAGCGGTGTGATGACGTTGTAGGGAATACCTATGCTGCTTTCAAGTGATTTGGCGTACTCGGTATACCGTTTGTCAACGCCTTTAAAAAATTCTTTACCGTATTCATTATATTTCGGATGAGTGTATACTTGATACATCAATCTGTATTTTTTGCCGTGCTTTTCCGCCGTCCAATATGGGATGTTTTGAATAAACTCCATTACCTCCTCGAAGCTTTTCGGAGCCAACGACATAAAATCGTCCTCAACGCGGCTCATACAGTGTGCCGTTGATTGAATGATCAGATCGTCGAGATCTTTAAAATATGTATAGAGTGCCGCCTTTGACACGCCCGCTGCCTTGGCGAGAGCCGCGACTCCCGTGCCTTGCAAGCCGTTTTCGGCATAGCAATCAAAGCAATCTTCCATTATTTGAATTTTGCGTTGCTCGAATGCCGCCTCATCTCTTATTCGCATATATTTTTCCTTTCATAATTTTATAATATGATATGCCATTACACAAACGGGGATCGCAGACTTGACACGCCCTATCATTGACCGACCGTTCGTTCAATGATATTGTATCACATATGTGCTCCGAAGTCAATAGCGCTTTACAAAAAAACAAAACTTTTTTGGATTAAAACATTCCCGCCGAGATCTGCGGTTGAAGATCAAAAAAGCGCGTCAAGTCCCGAGAACTTGACGCGCACCACTTTTTCAGTATATCACACAAATCGGAAAAAGTAAATAGCTTTTTGAACGTATTTTTTATTTTCTCTTTTATGTACAAAAATTTTGTCTGAAATTCTGCCAATCTGCCAATTGCAAAATGTATCATCGTATGATATAATTAAGTCACAAAGGAGGTACAGTCCGATGTACAACTGAAAAAAGTCTTTGAATGTCCAACAATAAAGCAGTCGGCGTGAGAGATGAGCTCCGAGGTAGACCGATAGGTAGAGCGCGAGCGAAAGGAGAACTTGCGGTATCGGTGCGATCGAACGGTCGGGTAGATGGAGATAGGATATAAGCCGACGGACGAATATTCAAAGCAACGAAAAGAATTCGCCTTTTGAGGGAAAGCACGAAAATATCGAATGGATGCTCATTAGAGTATGGCGCACGGCGCGGATTTTGTGGATGTGTTTGGAGTGCTGAGAAAGGAAGGCAGACTGAAGAAAGAGAGGATAAGGAAAGATGTTAGATATCAAGAACCATAAGAAGTGACCGTTGGAGAGCTGATGAAAAGGCACTCGGCGGTCACTTCTTTTTTTGTTTTTGATTTTTTGTTTTGCTCGAGACGCTCGCCTCGAGGTTTTTTATTGGAGCCGCTCTCTCAAGAAAGCCGCTACTTCTTCCGCGTTTGGTATCGAAGTTGATGCGCCGCGTCTGCTGACCGTTATCGCTCCGACGGCGTTTGCGTATCTGACCGCACCTTCCATATCCTTTGTGCGCAGATATTCGAGGGTCAATGCCGCCGTGAAGGCGTCACCCGCCGCCGTGGTATCGACGGTGTTTACGTCAAAAGAGGGAATCAACCTTCCGATCCCATCATTATATATGTACGCTCCTCTTTTGCCGAGCTTCAATACATAATATTCGGCGTCAACCAAGCCCTCAAGCGCTTGCACGGCTCTGAGACAGTCGGATTCGCTGTCGGGGAAAATTCCCGTGAATTCCTTCGTTTCGGTTTCGTTTGGAGAAAACACGACGAGCCTTGCGAGCTTTTGCAATTGCAGCCCTTTGCTTGCGGGGCCCGCATCTATAAAAACGGGGATATTGAGCTCTGCGGCGCGGCGTGAGGCGTACACGACTGTGTCGAACGGTATCTCGAACTGCATAAATACCGCATCGGGGCGACATTCGAGTGCACGATCAACGTCACTCTCGGATAATAGCAGGTTGGTACCGGGATAGACTACTATTCGGTTTGCACCGTCTTCTTCAACCATAATCGTCGCGAGCCCTGTCGGTGCATCGTTCGAGATCTTTACTTTCGAGGTGTCTATACCCGCATCGCGGTATAACGACAATAAGGCTTTTCCGTTGGCGTCGTCTCCGAGGCAAGCACAAAACAAGGTGTTTGCTCCGAGACGTTTAAAAGCCAGCGCGGAGTTTGCGCCCTTTCCGCCGGGAACGTACGCATAGCCGAGATCCTCCGTGATCGTTTGACCCGCGTTCGGAACTTTCTTCATATTGAGCACAAGATCCATGTTCGCCGAGCTTATAACGAGTATCTTCATAATTTGAATTTTCCTTTCAAGTGGTTTGTATACCTTATTTTAAATTAAATAAAAACAAAAGTCAATACCGATATAAGATTCTTGCGAGCTTTTTTGAGTAAAAAAGATACGTGCCGCACTGATTGCTCGGCAATATCTCAAAAAACCTGCAAAAAAGTCAAAAAACTTTAAAAAAGGGTATTGACAAAGAGGGGAAGATGTGGTAGAATATGAAAGCTTGCGAAAGAGAAGGAAAACTTCAGAGAGCGAGTCA
>CAZZFP010000056.1:0-6234 GCA_964653575.1 uncultured Lachnospiraceae bacterium | reverse complement strand
TCTTCACTCGCTTCTTTGGTTCGTTTCTTGCCGAGCGGCAAGAAATGAACGAAAAGCCTTATTGAGTGACAAGAAAGTAACAGAAAATCCTTGTTAAATGACAAAAAAACAACAAGCAAATTTAAATTAAATTAACATTGTTTACTACAATTACAATATATACACTATAATTGCAATTCGGTACGTGACTCGATGCCGCCGAAAAGACTCTTTTGTTCTCCCCTTAAAGATCAAACGACGCTTTTTTCGACTTGCCGAGCCGTGATAAGACGAAGCCGCAAGCCTCGGACTTATCCAAAGAAAAAACAGTGCCGCACACGGTACGCTGTGTGCGCGAATGGAGGTACTATTATGAATCATCCCCCGTTGGCAGAACGTTATACCTATGTCAACATACGCGAGCTTGTCGAAGGCGTAAGCAAAAAATACGCCGACAGGGTCGCGTACTCATTCCGCAAATCTCCGAAAGACACGGAGATAGTCAAGGTCACCTACCCTCAGCTGGCTGAGGACGTAAGGTGCCTTTCCACTGCCGCAGTCGATAAAGGACTGACAAACGGCAAGGTCGCACTGATCGGTAAGCTTTCCTACGATTGGATCGTGACCTATCTTGCGCTTTTATCCGTAGGTACGGTACTCGTTCCGCTCGACCCAAATTGGAGCGCCGAGGAGCTTGCGGATACCGTGCGCGTTGCAGAGTGCAAAACGCTGTTCTGCTCCGCAGAACTGAAAAAGGATAAGGTAGACCTTATTCGCTCTGCCGCAGGCATTGACAAGACATACCGACTCGATAAAGAGGACGGCAGACACACGGTCAGCGCCCTTATATCCTACGGAAAGGAACTGAGAGACAACGGAAAACGTTACTATGAGACCGCGCGTATTTCCCCGGATGAGCTCTCCTTGCTCGTGTTTACATCAGGCACCACGGGTAAAGGCAAGGGCGTTATGCTCTCGCAGACCGCGATAGTCAGAAACATCTGCTCCGGACTTGAATACCTGTCGGTTTACAAAAAGACCGTGGGACTTCTCCCTCCGCACCACACTTTCGGCTCGACGGTAAGCATTCTCGGAAACCTCGTAAAGGGTTCCGAAATGTACATTTCCTCGGGCATAAGATATGTTATCAAAGAGCTCAAAGAACAGCACCCCGAGCATCTTGTGCTCGTTCCGCTGTATCTTGAGAGCTTTTACAAGAAAATTATGGACACCATCAAGAGCACGGGCAAGGAAAAGGTGTTCAAATATATGCTTGCCGCCAGCAACCGCGCCCGCCGCGCGGGAATAGACGTACGGCGCAAGCTCTTTGCCTCGATACACGCAAGCTTCGGCGGCGAGCTGAGGCTCGTCATCTGCGGCGGCGCGCCCGTATCGCAGGAGCTTATCGACTTTTTCGATCAAATAGGCATTACCGTGCTCAACGGCTACGGCATCACCGAATGTTCCCCTCTCATATCCGTCAACCCCAACGTAGGCGGCGAGAACGGCACAAAGGGCGGCAGCTGCGGAAAAGCGATACCGACCGCGAAGGTCAAGATAAAGGATCCCGACGAAAACGGCGAGGGTGAAATCTGTGTTAAGGGAACAGGTGTTATGCTCGGCTACTATAAGGATCCCGAGGCGACCGAGGCGGCATTTGACGAGGACGGATACTTCCGAACGGGCGACTGCGGCAAGATCGGCGACGACGGACGCATCTTCATCACGGGAAGACTCAAGAACCTCATCATACTTTCAAACGGAAAGAATGTCTATCCCGAAGAGATCGAGCTCGTGCTCGCGGCGATACCGGGAGTATGCGAGGTCGTAGTCTACGAGGGCGTATCATCACGCGGATCGGAGCACAACGCCGTCGTCGCGGAGATATATCCCGATATGGCATATCTCGAAACGATCGGAGTTACCGACGCATACGAATATTTCGACGCGCATCTGAAGGACTACAATCGCACCGCAATTGCTTACAAAAAGGTAGGCAAGCTTAAGATACGATACGATGAGTTTCCGAAGAACACATTAAAGAAGATAGTAAGATTTAAAATAGACAAATCTATTGACTGATCACACGCAGAGTACAATTCACCTAAGAAAGGAATAGTCACGAAAATGAGTAATTACGTTATTTTTACCGATTCGGCGTGTGATATGTCGCCGGATATACTCTCCGAATGGGGAGTCAAATACAAGAGTCTTTCCTTCCGCTTTGACGGAGATGAGACGCAATACATCGACGGGGCAGTCCCCGCGCACGAGTTTTACGATCGGATGCGTCAGGGTGACGTCATAAAGACCGCGGCGGTAAACGCGCAGAGCTTTGTTGACGCCTTTGAAGCCGAGCTCAAAGAGGGCAAGGACATTCTCTACCTCGGATTTTCCTCCGGACTTTCAAGCACGTACGCGGCAGGAAAGCTCGCGGCGGAGCAATTAAAGGAAGAATATCCCGAAAGAAAGATTATCGCCATCGACACGCTTTCGGCTTCGGCGGGCTTTGGCTTGCTTCTCAAGCTTGCGGTTGACAAAAAAGCGGCAGGCGCGACCATAGAAGAAAACGCACAGTACGTTGAAGACACCAAGCTTCACCTTTGCCATTGGTTCACGGTGGATGATCTCGTATACCTCAAGAGAGGCGGAAGGATCAGTCCGACACTTGCCTTTGTCGGCAACGTGCTCGGCATAAAGCCCGTGCTCCATATGGACAACGAGGGACATCTCATCAATATAACAAAGGTCAGAGGCAGAAAGACCTCGATCGCGGCGCTCGCCGACAAGCTCGGAGAGCTGGCGTACGACACCTCGGCAAGCTCGCCCGTGTTCGTTTCGCACGGAGACTGCCCCGAGGACATCGAGCTGCTTGACAAAATGCTCAGAGAAAAATACGGAAGAGGCATTGACCTCTCCACCAACGTAGGAACTGTTATCGGAGCTCATTCGGGCCCCGGCACGATCGCTCTGTTTTTCTTGGGAAAAGAAAGATAATAGCCAATTGTAAAACCGATTGCGATTTTTATACCTGACAAATACAGAGAGGAATCTATATAATAATGAAAAATAAAAAGAAAAAAGAGCTGTCTGCATCCGAGGAAAGCACCAAGGAGACAAATCTTCTTGACGGAAAACTGCTTGCCAAAATGGCACGCGGCGGTGCCGCTCAGCTCAGCTCAAACGCCGATGAGGTAAACAAACTCAACGTATTCCCCGTTCCGGACGGAGACACGGGTGACAATATGAGAATGACCATCGAAAGCGGTATTGCCGCTATCGAAAACACAAACACGAGCAACTTAGCCGATGTTATGAAAATGCTTTCAAAAGGAATGTTGCTCGGAGCAAGAGGAAATTCGGGAGTTATCCTCTCGCAGTTCTTTGCGGGAATGGCAAAGGGCTTCGGCACATCTCCCGTAGCCGACCCGGCAACGATCGGCGCAGCACTTGATTTCGGCGTAAAACAGGCGTATGCCTCTGTAATGACGCCGACCGAGGGCACCATACTCACGGTCGCAAGAGAGTCGGTCGAATATGCCGTCGCAAGGCTCACACCCGACAGTACGATACGCTCGCTTTTCGGCGATCTCGTAAAGGAAATGCAAGCATCCCTTCAACGCACACCCGACATACTCAAAGTACTGAAGGATGCCGGAGTTGTTGACAGCGGCGCGGCGGGACTCTTCCATATAATAAACGGCTTTAACCGTGTATTGAACGGCGAAGAGATCGAAAATACCGCAGATAAGGAACTCAAGTCTCCGACAGCGAGCACCTCGGTATTTACAAGCTTCGGTCCCGACAGTATGATGGAATACGGCTACTGCACGGAGTTTTTGCTCCAGCTTCAGCGCGGAAAGGTCGATATCGACGCCTTTGACGTTAACACGATAACGGATTTTCTGCGCACGGTGGGCGACTCGATAGTTGCCTTTAAGACCGACAGCATAATCAAAGTGCACGTTCACACGATGACACCCGAAAAGGTACTCGGATTTGCTCGTCAGTTCGGAGAATTTCTTACGGTAAAGATCGAAAATATGTCGGTACAACATACGGAATCCGACACAGGCGACAGCACCGATGCCGAAGAACAGACCGCCGAGACTTCAAAGACCTCGGAGATCGAACAGACCACCGACGTGCCGAAGAAAAAGTACGGCATTGTCACGGTATGCAACGGAGAGGGTGTCGAGGAGCTCTTCCTTGAGCTCGGCGCCGATCGCATAGTCAACGGCGGTCAGACGCAAAATCCTTCCACGCAGGATTTTCTTGACGCATTCAAAAAGACGCCTGCCGAGAACATATTCGTTTTCCCGAATAACGGCAATATAGTTATGGCGGCACAACAGGCGGCGGATATATACACAGACGCCAATGTGTACGTTATCAAGAGCAAGGATCTCGGTATGGGATACGTGGCGCTGTCCTCTATGGATCTTTCGGATCCCGAGCCCGAGTCGGTATTTAACGCGGCGCTTGAGGCTATGGCTAACGTCGTTACGGGATACGTTTCCCCCTCGATACGCAACGCCGACCTCAACGGTGTTCACATAAACAAGGGCGATCATATAGGCATCGTCGGAAAAGAGATAAAAGTCTCCGCGCCGAGCAAGGGCGAGGCGGTACGCGCCCTCGTTGACGGTATGCTCGAGAGCGGCGACAAAGGAATGATAACGCTGTTTTTCGGCAAGGATGCAACGGATGAGGATAAATCCGAAATAATGGAATACCTTGACGAAAAGCATAATTCGGTCGAAGCTTATTACGTAGACGGCGGTCAGGATATCTACCCGTACATTATCGTAACAGAATAAATCATACCAATACTTGCCGCCGCATCTTCGTTTTGGAGTACGGCGGCAAAGTGAAATACAAAGGAGAGCGTTATGGTTTCGGAGTCAATGGAACGGCTCGGACGCAAAAAGTCCGTTATTCGCGAAATATTTGAATATTCAAAGTCACGCAAAGCCGAGATAGGCGAGGAAAACGTGTTCGATTTCAGCATCGGCAATCCGAGCATAGATCCGCCACCCGAGGTTCGACGCGCATTGATCGAGCTGGTGACGGAAACGTCGCCGACGACGCTTCACGGCTACACATCCGCGCAGGGAGACCCCGGCGTGCGGGCGGCTGTCGCGGAGTACGTAAGACGCACATTTGATTTTGACGCCGACCCGTCGCTGATCTATCTTACCTCCGGTGCCGCGGCGGCACTTACCGTGACGCTGAACGCACTGCTCCCCGACAAAGAGCACGGAGAGGTCATAGCTCTTGCCCCGTATTTTCCCGAATACAAGGTATTCGTCGAAAAAGCGGGCGGAACACTCGTGTCGGTTCCCTGCCGCGCCGATGATCTTCAAATAGATGTGAAGCGTGTACGCGCCGCGATCACAGAGAAAACGCGAGCGGTGATAGTCAATTCGCCGTGCAATCCCACGGGAGTGATATTCAGCCTCGAGGTTCTGAATGAACTTGCCGCAGCTCTGCGCGAATCCGAGGAAATGTACGGTCATCCGATATATATCATTTCGGACGAGCCGTATCGCGAGCTCGTTTATGACGGAGCTTGTGTGCCGTACATTCCGAGCATATACAAAAACACCATCGTTTGCTACTCATTCAGCAAGTCGCTGTCCATTCCGGGCGAGCGAATAGGTTATATTCTCGTCAGTCCCGAAGCGTGTGAAGCACATCGCGTCTATTCGGCGGTGCTGGGCGCGGGCAGAGCGCTCGGCTTTGTTTGTGCGAACAGCCTTTTTCAATATCTTATACCACGATGCCTCGGACTTGTGTCGGATCTGTCGGTGTATTCGCGGAACCGAGATCGGCTTTATTCGGCGCTTGACGGACTCGGATTTGAATGTGTTCGACCGATGGGAGCATTTTATTTGTTTGTAAAGTCGCCTGAAGCTGACGCGTGCGCTTTTTGCGAGAGGGCGAAAAAGTACGAGCTTTTGCTCGTACCGAGCGACGATTTCGGATATTCCGGGTATGTAAGGATCGCGTATTGCGTGAAGCCGGACCGGATAGAGCGTTCCTTGCCTGCGTTTTCGGCGCTTGCAAAGGAATATGGGCTCGGCGCGCCGTAAAAACGATAATTTACCGCCGATTTTGTAGGGACCGGCGTCCTCGACGGTCCGCGTAAAGGGCAAAAAATCCGTTGCAAAAACGATAAATTACCGCTTATTCGGTATGGGCGGATATTATGTCAAGAGTAAGATAGTTTACAAATTGTGTAATGACATGGTT
>CAZZFP010000055.1:0-6284 GCA_964653575.1 uncultured Lachnospiraceae bacterium | reverse complement strand
CTCAAAGAAAAAGTTTCCGCCTATCAAAACAAGGAAAACATAGGATAAGGTGCTCATATTGCTGTCTGCCGCATATTTTGCGAGATCGTCCATAAAGAACGCAAGCACACCGAGGACGAACACACCTGTGTTCACCACGGGACAAACAATAGCCGAAACAACGACCGCCAAATATCTGTTTATCTTTTCGAGAAGCTTGAAAACGAGTCCCGCGCAAAGTCCGCAGAGTGCTCCTTTGGCAAGCACGGTGACGATGGTTCCGAGAACGTCAAATCCCATAAAGAACGCCGCGTCTCCGGAAATGAGAACGGTAAAGCCGAATACGATACCGAGCCACATTCCCGCAAGCGGACCGCCGATTGCCGCACCGAGGACTATCGGAACAAGTACGAGAGATACCGAAAAGAGTCCGAGCCTCAGAAGGGCAGATCCCAGCAGTTGCAGAATTATTACCATAGCGGTCATAACCGCAAGATATGTGAGTTTTTTTATATTTGTGCGTGAGTTGGTTTTCATAATGTTACCTCTTTTATTCGCTTTTGTTTTTACGGTTCCCCTGGTAAATAACAGGACAGATCTTCCATAATACATTCAATTATATCATATACAAGAGCAATTGTCAATATTTTGCTCCAATTTAAAGCAGGATCGCCGAATGTATTGACTTTTTTGCCGTGTTGGGATATAATTAACGCATAACATTCGATTATTTTGTATCTTACAGTAAAGGAGATTTCCATATATGGACAGAAAATATGCAATATACGCCGCGGATGCGGCAAAAGAACTGCTCTCGATAGATAGCCCCACGGGCTTTACCGCAAAGGCGGCGGAATGGGTCAAGGCTCGGTTTGAGGAGCTCGGATATAAAGCCGAATATACCGTCAAGGGCGGAGTTATCATAGATCTCGGCGGCGCAGATCGAGAAAATGCACTCTTGCTCGAGGCGCACACGGACACGCTCGGCGCTATGGTAGCCGAGATAAAAGGGAACGGCAGACTTCGTCTCACGAGCCTTGGCGGAATGTCCGCCGTGAACGGCGAAACCGAAAACGTAAGAATATACACGAGAGACGGCAAGATCGTTGAAGGAACTCTTCAGCTCTGCAACGCATCCATACACGTGAACGGAAGCTATTCCGACACCAAACGCAGCTTCGATACGACCGAGGTGGTCATCGACGAGGATGTTTCCAACGCATCAGAGACCCGCTCGCTCGGAATCGAAGTCGGAGATATCGTCTGCTTTGAGCCGAGAACGAGAATTACGGAGTCCGGATACATAAAGAGCCGCTTTCTCGATGATAAGCTCTCGGTCGCTGTTTTGCTTGCGTTTGCAAAATACATCAACGACAACAAGCTCGCTCCCAAACGTCGCGTATACGTTCACGTTACTGTCTACGAGGAGGTCGGACACGGCGGCTCCGCATCCGTGCCGAACGGTGTGACGGAGGCGATAAGCGTGGATATGGGATGCGTCGGCGACGGACTTTCCTGTACGGAAAGAGACGTGTCGATCTGCGCGAAGGACTCCGGCGGACCTTACAGCTATGAAGTTGTGGGAAAGCTTATTGACGCGGCAAAACAAGAAGGCGCGGACTACGCCGTGGACGTATATCCTCATTACGGGTCTGATGTTGAGGCAACGCTCCGCTCGGGTGTCGATATAAAGCACGGGCTCATAGGTCCCGGTGTTTACGCAAGCCACGGCTACGAAAGAAGCCATATCGACGGCGTGCTCAACACGTTGAAGGTAATAAATGGATATATCTTCGAAGAATAACGCACGCAAAAGCCGCTCGAGAGTGTTTTGTTAAAAAAGCAAATAATGTTTCAAAAAGCTATTGACAAAAGCGTATATGTGTGATATAATTACGAAAAATTGAATAGTCGAATCAAAGAATAGTTAGAGGCGCATCAGTAAAGAGTAGCCGGCGGAAGTTCAGCGAGAGCTGTGACGAAAGCCTACCGGGGTCATACCGAACGGTGAAAGGTGCTGTTGCCGAAACGGGCGCGTTCCGGAGCGTGAGCCGTTGGGGGTCGGGATAATATCCCTTCAACTGTCACAAGGATTCTTGTGGAGTGCTACATTCGATTGCGTTTGCGTATTTGCTTTATTCAGCCGTTTTGCTTTTTGCATCGGCTATGGATATATCGTAACGGTCGGAGCACTTGCTTCGACCGTTCTGTTTTTAATAATTTTTTAAGGAGAAAAAAGAAAATGAAAAGAATTCTCTCACTCGTACTTGTTATCGTACTTGCAGTAACCTCGTTGTGCTGCTTCTCGTCCTGCTCAAAGGTCGATCCCTCGACGGATCTTGACTCCATCAAGGAAAAGGGCAAGATAGTCGTAGGTATGGAATGCGCATACGCACCGTACAATTGGACTCAGGCAAACTCAAGCGAATACACCGTTCCGATAAGTAACGGCGCATATGCAGACGGCTACGACGTACAGATCGCAAAGCTGATTGCAAAGGAGCTCGGCGTCGAGCTCGAGATCGTTCCCACCGAATGGAACGGACTCATTTCCGCGCTTCAAAGCGGAGGAATTGATATGATAATCGCCGGCATGAGCCCCACGGATGAACGTAAGCTCAGCATCGATTTTAGTGATACTTATTTTGACAGTAACCTTGTTATGGTAGTAAAGAAGGACTCGAGCTATGCGAACGCTACCAAGATCTCGGATTTCAGCGGTGCAAAGATCACGGGTCAGCTCAATACCTTCCACTATGATGTTATCGATCAGATAAGCGGTGTAAGCAAGCAGACCGCTCTTGAGGATTTTGCCGCTCTTATGCAGGCACTTTCAAGCGGCGCCGTTGACGGCTACGTTTGCGAAAAGCCCGGCGCTGTCTCCGCAGTCGCATCCAACACCGATTTCACATACGTCGAATTTGCCGAGGGCAACGGATTTACCTGCGACCCCGCGGAATCCTCGATCTCCATCGGCGTCCGCAAGGGCAGCTCACTTACCTCTGAGCTCAACAAGATCCTTTCCTCCCTCACAGCACAGGACAAGGAAGCTATGATGGACGCTGCTATCGCGCGTCAGCCTCTCAGCGAGGACTAATTAAAGGGAAAGGCTATCCGAATTAACTTATGAATACATTTGATTGGATCATAAAGCTCGGTACCGAATACGCACAGCAGTTTCTTTCGGGTACCCTCAATACGCTCATTATGGCGATCGTGGGTACGGCGGTCGGATTTTTGATCGGTCTCGGCATCGCGATCGTGCGTACGATTCCCGTATCCGATAGGAGCTCCTTGGCAAAACGGATATTGCTTAAGGTCGTAAATTTCATTCTCTCGGCTTACGTCGAAATAATCCGAGGAACCCCTATGCTCGTTCAGGCGTTGATAATACATTACAGCCTCTTTCAACAGATCGGTATGCCGCCTCTCGTGTCCGCGCTTATAATAATTTCGGTCAACACGGGTGCATATATGGCGGAGATCGTCCGCGGCGGTATTATGTCGATAAACCCCGGTCAGACCGAGGGCGCACAGGCGGTCGGTATGACGCATATGCAGACGATGATATATGTTATCCTTCCGCAGGCGATACGCAATATTATGCCCTCGATAGGCAACGAATTTGTCGTAAATATCAAGGACAGCTCGGTGCTCAGCGTCATCTCCATTACAGAGCTGATGTTTGCGGCAAAGCAGGCGGGCGGTACGTACGCACAGTTCGTTCCGGCATATATAATTTGTGCTGTGATCTACTTTATTTTAACTTTCACGATCACAAGGATCTTGCGTTTGGTGGAAAAGAAGCTTAACGGCAGTGAAAATTACACTATTTGCGGCTCGCAGTCGGATCCCGAAGCCGAGATACACGTCAAAAACAAGAAGAGCGGGGAGGAAGAGATATGGAACAGGTAATAAGTATCGAACATCTTGAAAAGACCTTCGGCGACCACCGCGTGCTTGTTGACGTAAATCTTTCGGTAGCTCGAGGCGAGGTCATCAGCGTCATCGGATCGTCGGGCTCGGGCAAGAGCACGATGCTCCGTTGCATCAATCTTCTCGAAAAGCCGACGGGGGGAACGATAAAATATGAGGGCAAGGATATTATGACCCTCAATCTCTCAAAATATCGCACACACGTCGGTATGGTCTTTCAGCAGTTTAATCTGTTTGAAAATATGACGGCTCTTGAAAACTGCGTTCGTCCTCAGGTTACGGTTCTGAAAAGGACGAGAGCCGAGGCAAAAAAAATAGCCGAGGAATACATTGAAAAGGTCGGAATGTCCGCCTACGTCAACGCGCGTCCCGCGCAGCTTTCGGGCGGTCAGAAGCAGCGTATAGCCATCGCGCGTGCGCTGTCGATGAATCCCGATGTTATCTTGTTTGACGAACCGACGTCGGCACTTGACCCCGAGATGGTCGGCGAGGTGCTTGAAGTCATCAAAAAGCTTGCAAAGACGGGACTTACGATGATAGTCGTTACCCACGAGATGGCGTTTGCGCGCGAGGTCTCGGACAGAGTCATATTTATGGACGGCGGCGTCGTAGTTGAGGAAGGAGCCCCCGAGGAGGTCTTCGGTAATCCTCGTATGCCGCGTACACGTGAGTTCCTTTCGAGATTTCTTAAAGGTTAAAAATCAATATCTTAAGCTTTGTGCGTAAAGCGCACGGAATTTGGCGGACCCGCGGAGACGTTGGTCTGCCTTTTTGTCGCCTTAAAATGTTGAATGCGACGACTTCTATTCAAACATTCATATATATTTTACCTGATTTGACTTTAATAATTGATAATTATATTCTAAAATATACCCAAATGGATATATTCGGAGGTATATCATATATGACTTTAAACGCAATATCTACGGAAAATGATATAGTTTTCTACGATGTCAGACAAAATCCGTTTGAAATATACGGTCTTTACAATGCAAAAAACGAATCGGTGTTTAAACGTTTACCCGACGAGATCGGTCAGAACGTAAACCAAGGTGTAAAAAGCTTGTATCTTGACACCGCGGGCGGAAGAGTACGTTTTTCGACCGACTCGCAATATATAAGGATAAAAGCGGTAATGCCGAATGTGCGCAGGTGGGCGCATATGAGTCTTCTCGGCACGTCGGGCTTCGATCTTTACGTCGATTTTGACGAGCCGCACGTGGAGAGCCGCTATCACGGCAGCTTCATTCCGAGCGTCGATATGACGAACGGCTACGAGGCGGAGCTGACCTTTCCCGACAGAAAAATGAGGCATCTGACCGTCAATATGCCGCCGTATAATCATCTTGATGAGCTCTACATAGGGCTTCAAGCCGATGCGTGCCTTGAGGGTGGTAAAAAATACAAAAACGAACGTCCCGTGGTTTTCTACGGCTCGTCGATAACGCAGGGTGCTTGTTCGTCAAGACCGGGTATGAATTATCAAAATATAATTTCAAGAAGGTTTGACCTTGATTACATAAATCTCGGATTCTCGGGCAACGCGAAGGGCGAGGAGATCATAGCGAGATATATGTCCGAGCTTTCTATGTCCGCGTTCGTCTGCGATTACGACCACAATGCGCCGAATCCCGAGCATCTTCTCAATACGCATAAAAGGCTCTATGAGATCATTCGTGAAAAAAATCCGACTCTGCCGTATCTTATGCTTTCGCGTCCCGACTTTGACGTTTCTTACAGAGAGAGCGAACAGCGCCGCAACGTGATAATGGATACCTTCCGCTACGCAAGAGCCAACGGAGATAAAAACGTTTACTACATAGACGGCGAGGGCATCTTCCGCGGCGCGGATGAAAACGAATGCACCGCAGACGGCAAGCATCCGAATGACGTCGGATTTCTCAAGCTCGCCGACAGCGTCGGCGCTATGCTTAACCGCATAATGCGCAAGTGGTGACGAGAGGTTTTCTTATTTTTCCACCTTTTTTGAAAAAAAGGTGGAGCCAAAAAACTTCACAGAAGAAAAAGCAAAAAAATAATTATTTTTTGAAAGTTTTTGCGCAGCTTTTTTCAAAAAGCTGCCGGGGCACGGGGCAGAGCCCCGAAAAAACATTGGGGTACGGGGCAGAGCCCCGAGAAAAGCCTTTGGGGCACGGGGCGGAGCCCCGAGAAAGCCAAAAATCGGAAAGGAAAAAATATGAGTACAGAAGAGATAAAAGGTACCGCACAGGCTTCGACGGATCGCAAACAATATGTCGAAGTTGACAAAAATATGATAGTTGCTTCCTCGATAGAGGAGCCCGATATAAAGTTCCACGACGTAAGACTTGAACCGGAGTTCGACCTTTACGGATTTTATGAACCGCGTA
>CAZZFP010000054.1:0-6371 GCA_964653575.1 uncultured Lachnospiraceae bacterium | reverse complement strand
ATGTCATTACACAATTTGTAAACTATCTTACTCTTGACATGATATCCGCCCCTACAAAATCAGCGGTGAATTATCGCTTTTGCAACGGATTTTTCGCTATTTTTGCCCTTTTACGCGGGCGGACAGAGTCGTCCGCCCCTACCGGATAAGCGGTAAATTATCGCTTTCGCAACGGATTTTTCGCTGTTTTTTGCCCTTCACACGGACCGTCGAGGACGCCGGTCCCTGCAAAAATTGAATTTTTTAAAATTTTTTCAGGCTGATGTTCGCTTTGCGAATCGACGTCCTCCCCCACTGGGATAGAGAAAATTTCACGCTGTCTCAGCGCGCGCATCCCTTTTGGGCTCTTGCTCAAAAGCGTTGCCCGAGCGTTAAAAACGAACGAAAAATCCGCAAAGCTCCAAGCCCTCAAAGCTCTTGACATTTCTGCCCATTTAAGCTATAATTATAAAATGGAATATTATCTGAAATTTTATCCGCATATGCGTTTTGCCGCAGCTTTGGCGGAGAGCTTTAAGGAGATAAATAACAAAAATGGATCATAAGACATCGGTCTGCGTGATCGGAGCGGGGCACGCGGGCGTTGAAGCCGCGCTCGCTTCCGCGCGAATGGGAATAGATACCGTCCTCTTCACACTTTCACTTGACGCCGTATCGAATATGCCCTGCAATCCGTCGATAGGCGGAACCGCCAAAGGGCACCTCGTATATGAAATAGACGCGCTCGGCGGCGAAATGGGACGCGGTGCGGATCTGGTCACTATGCAATCAAGGACACTGAACCTCTCAAAAGGTGCGGCGGTACATTCAAAACACGTTCAAGCGGACAGAAACAAATATCGGCTCCTTATGAAGCACGTGATCGAGACGACCGAGCATCTGCATCTCGTTCAGGCGGAAATAACGAACATTTTGACCGAGGCAGATGAGAATGCCGAATCCTGTGAGCCGAAAAAACATATCGTCGGAGTTCGCACCTCGCTCGGAGAGGAGTGGGCGTGTGACTGCGTGATCGTCGCGACGGGAACCTACCTTAAAGGTCAGGTATTTGTCGGAAACAAGACCTATGAAAGCGGTCCCGACGGAATGTTGCCTGCCCGCTCGCTTTCCGCATCGCTGGAAGAGAACGGAATACGCCTTATGAGGTTCAAGACGGGAACACCGACCAGAGTTAAGAGAAGCACCATCGACCTGTCGCGCCTTGAGGTACAGGAAGGCGAGGAACATATAATTCCCTACTCCGCTTTGACCGACGAGAGCTTTTTCGACGGCAAGAGCCAAGAGGTCTGTCACATAGTCTACACCAACGCCGAGACGCACAAGATAATTCGCGATAACATAAACCGCTCGGCTATGTATTCGGGCTTGATACACGGCACGGGACCGCGTTATTGCCCCTCGTTCGAGGACAAGATCGTGCGCTTTGCCGACAAGGAACGGCACCAGCTCTTCGTTGAGCCTATGGGAGAGAACAATGAAGAGATGTATATGCAGGGCTTTTCGACTTCCCTGCCGCCGGATGTTCAGCACAAAATGCTCCGCTCGCTTGACGGATTTGAGCACGCCGAGATAATGAGGTACGCTTACGCGATCGAATACGACTGCGCCGATCCTACTCAGCTTTTCCCTACCCTTGAATTTAAGGAAATATCGGGACTTTACGGCGCGGGGCAATTTAACGGCACATCGGGATACGAGGAAGCCGCCGCTCAGGGACTTATCGCCGGCATAAACGCCGCGCTGAAGCTTAAGGGCGAGGAACCGCTCATTCTCGCGCGTTCGGAAAGCTACATCGGAACTCTTATCGACGATCTCGTGACCAAGGGGACGAACGAGCCTTACAGAATGATGACCTCGCGCTCGGAATACAGGCTTCTTTTGCGTCAGGACAATTCCGACGTAAGGCTGACACCGTACGGTCACAGAGTCGGACTTATAAATAATGAAAGATATGAGGCGTTTCTCGAGAAGCAGCGGCTCGTTTCCGCGGAAAAAGAGCGCCTCGAGAGCACGTTCGTCTCGCCGAAGGATCTAAATCCCTTCTTTGATCTTAAAGGAATGAAACACGTCGGAAGTGGATTGTCGCTTGCCGATCTTATCCGCAGACCGACGATCACGTATGAGGATGTTGCCGAGCTTGATCCCGCGCGCCCTTCCCTGCCGAGGCGTGTCATTATGACGGTCGAGGCGGACATAAAGTACGCGGGATACGTCAAGCGTGCATACGCCGAGGTCAAAAAGTACGAGCGGCTCGAGAACAAGCCGTTGCCGAGTGATATTGATTACACCGAGATCGGCGGATTGCGGCTTGAGGCGGCTCAAAAGCTGAATAAGGTAAAGCCCTTGACGGTCGGACAAGCGTCAAGGATCAGCGGCGTAAATCCCGCCGATATTTCGGTATTGCTTGTCAGATTTGGGTATAGATGAATTTGATTTTGGCGTGGGATAAATCTTACAAAATGCGAATTTTGTAGAGACCGGCGTCCTCGACGGTCCGCGTAAGGGGGCAAAAAATAATGAAAAATCCGTTGCGAAGGCGAAAAATTACCGCTTATCCGGTAGAGGCGGATATCATCCGCCCGCGATCTTTTTCGTTCATTTCTTGTCACTCGACAAGAAACGAACCAAATGAAGTACATTTCAGCGCGAGCGCTGAAATCGAAAGAGGCGTTCCCCCTCTTTGAACTCTCCCTTCGGCGCGTCGGCGGGATTGCCGACGCGAGTCGTTTGTATAGACTAAAGTTGCCGCCTGCGGGTCATAAGTACACCCCGCAGGCTACTGCGGAGCTAAAATCCGTAGTTTGGATTGTAACGGGATGTTTGCTGAAATTTTTTGCTTTTTATGAAAAATTTTCTAAAATCAATTTTTGTAGGGACCGGCGTCCTCGACGGTCCGGATGAAGGGCAAAAAACAGCGAAAAACCGTCCGTGAAAGCAAAAAAGCTTACCGTCCACGGCGCGGCCTCGATCAAATCCTATCAATTCGATCAAAGTCTAAAACGCGCGCCGTTCTTGTTCTTACGGTAAACTTTTTTCATTTTAATTAAATCATCAAGCTATCATCAGCCCTACATTCATCGAGCAAGCATTTTGATCCTATCCAAGGCATTTTGCAGGATTATCTCTGCGGAAAGGGTGTCGATGACGCCCTTTCGCTTATCTCCCCGTGTATTGGTCTCATTCAGATACCTCGACGCCGCCATAGTGGTCATTCTTTCATCAAAAAGCCCCACGGGAATGCCGTCAAGCTGCTTTGCCAAAGCCTCGGCAAACGCCGCCGCTTTTTCCGAACGAGGACCGAGAGTGCCGTTCATATTCACGGGATGACCGACGATAACAGCCGCCGCGCCCTTTTCCTTAACGATGGAAACTATCTTTTGCACGGTCTTTTTGGTGCCCCCGACGCTTATCGTACAATTTCCGAAAGCGAATGCGCGCCTTTCGTCGCTGACCGCGATACCCGTTCGCACGTCGCCGTAATCCACGGCAAGTATCTTCCCTTGCGTTTTTGCTATCTCTTCTATGCTTGCTATCCGAATATTCTCTCCGTCGGACATTCTGTATTCTCCTCTTTCTCTTTTTCTTTACGCTTTTTTACGATTTCCCTGCCGTCAGCTTTATGAGCAATCTTATATCGTCCGGCATAGTCTTTGCCTCGTGCGCCGCACGGCAACGGTGGATCTCGTTGCATTTTGTGCATTTGTGAACTATGATATATCCCTTTCGCGGGTCCGGCTCCACGCGGATCGGCTCCATCTGACCGCCGCATTCGCACGCGCGATCCCCGGGATTTATATCGACGTGAAGTGACCAAAGGCAAAACGGACAGTGATTTCTCGAGCTGTATCCCAGCGGCTCGACGTATTTGCCGCAATGGGCGCACGTGAACCCGTTGTCATTTTTCGTAAACCTTTTTTGTTCCATACTTTTTCCTTTCGATCGATCATATCCTACGTTCAGTATATCACATATTTCAAAAAACGTCAATAGTTGCGGCAAAGGCTATGAAGTTTTTTCATCTCGGCGGGCGTTATTTTGAACGTATACGGCACATTATACATAAAAAATCACACATATTTATAAATCGGTAAAAAAAGAATGTTTTTTAGGTAAAAAAAATATGATATAATAAAATGTTAGTTAATAAAAATCAAAAAATCCGAAGCATCTGAGGAGCTTGTCGCAGTGCCAAAAGCGATACAGCGCCGAGGAAAAAGAAAGGAATGCTTATAAAATGGTAAGAGAGGATCTAAGAAACATTGCAATCATCGCCCACGTTGACCACGGTAAGACAACGCTCGTAGACCAGATGCTCAAGCAGGGCGGCGTTTACCGCGACAATCAGGAAACGACCGACCGTGTTATGGACTCGGGCGACATTGAGAGAGAGCGAGGCATCACTATCCTTGCCAAGAACACCGCTGTCCACTACAAAGACGTAAAGATCAATATAATCGACACCCCCGGTCACGCTGACTTTGGCGGTGAGGTCGAAAGAATCCTCAAAATGGTAAACGGTGTTATTCTTCTTGTTGACGCCGCAGAGGGACCTATGCCGCAGACTCGTTTCGTGCTTGAAAGAGCTCTGGCGCTCAATCACAGAGTTATCGTAGTGGTAAACAAGATAGACCGTCCCGACGCAAGACTTGACGAGATAGAGGACGAGGTACTTGAGCTCCTTCTCGAGCTTGACGCTTCCGACGAGCAGCTCGACAGCCCTATACTCTACTGCTCCGGAAGATCCGGCACGGCTTCCTTCTCCAAGGACGAGCCCGGAACCGATCTGCGTCCCCTTTTCGACACGATCCTTGACTATATGCCCGCCCCCGAGGGAGACGACACGGGAGACCTTCAGCTTCTCGTTTCTTCCATCGACTACAACGACTATGTGGGAAGAATAGGAATCGGTCGTATAGAGCGCGGCTCCATAAAGCAAAACCAAGAGGTGCTCGTATGCAATTGGCACTCGGACGAACCTCCGAAGAGATCTAAAATAGTTTCGATATATCAGTTCGACGGACTCTCCAGAGTCGCTGTCGAGGGCGCCAAGGTCGGCGACATCGTTGCCTTCTCCGGCGCCGAGAATATCACGATCGGCGACACGATCACAAGTATGGCAAATCCCGAGCCGCTTGAGTTTGTCAAGGTCACGGAACCTACTATGGAAATGACCTTTGCCGTAAACGACAGTCCGTTTGCGGGACGCGAGGGTAAATTTGTAACATCGCGTCAAATACGCGCAAGACTTCAGCGCGAGCTTCTTAAGGATGTTTCACTGCGTGTTTCCGACGGAGACACCACGGATGAGTTCAAGGTCGCGGGCAGAGGCGAGATGCACCTCTCGATCCTCATAGAAACGATGCGTCGCGAGGGTTACGAGATCTGCTGCTCCAATCCGAGAGTACTCTTCAAGGAGATCGATGGCGTAAAATGCGAGCCTATGGAGAGAGTAACGCTTGACGTTCCCGCGGACTTTGTCGGCGCCGTTGTAAGCAAGCTCGGTCAGCGCAAGGGCGATCTTATCGAAATGAACCCGATCGGAACGACGAGAACAAGAATAATCTATTCAATTCCCTCTCGTTGCCTCTTCGGCTACCGTTCGGAATTCCTTACGGACACCAGAGGCGAGGGTATTATGAACTCGATCTTTGACGGCTACGCACCGTATAAGGGCGAGATACAGATGAGATTTACCGGCTCTCTCGTAGCGAGCGAGGACGGCGAGACGACAAGATACGGACTTTACAACACTCAGGAAAGAGGTAATATGTTCGTGGGTCCTCAAACTCCCGTTTATGAGGGAATGATAGTCGGTGAGAACCCCAAGTGCGAGGATATCGCGGTCAACCCCTGCAAGAAGAAGCAGCTTACCGCCATTCGTTCCGCCGGCGCGGACGAAAAGCTCTTGCTCGTTCCCCCGGTAATATTCTCGCTTGAAAAAGCCATAGAATTTATCGCCGATGACGAGCTCATCGAAGTAACTCCGAAGTCGATCAGACTCCGTAAGAAGATACTCAACAACGAGCTTCGTATGAAGGATCAAATGAGACGCCGCAGAGGGCTTACTCAATAAGATATCAGGCTATATAGTATAAAGAGGGGCTGTCTTTCGTAAGTGAAGCGGCCCCGCTTTGTGTTATAGCGGAAAATTCATCGCAAAAGCGAAAAATTATCGCTTATCCGGTAGGGGGAGGGGCTTGCTCCTCCCGAGCCTATTCGGTAGGAAGGCGAACGAAGTTCGCCCGCCGTTGCCAACACGATATCTTTTTCGTTATTTCTTATCGTTTAACAAGATTTTTTGTTCATTTCTTGCCGCTCGGTAATGATTTTCTGTCACTTTCTTGTCACTCAACAAGAAAGTGACCAAAGAA
>CAZZFP010000053.1:0-6384 GCA_964653575.1 uncultured Lachnospiraceae bacterium | reverse complement strand
ATCTTGAGCGGAGAAAACGATTAAATATCGTTTTCGGAGTCGAACCCGACGAAAGATCCCGGGCGAAAAATCGTTTCTTAAATACGCCTTAAGTTCCCAGCTATGGAGCTTGCTCCTCCCGCCTACCGAGATTGATCAATTTTTCAATGCTTTGGAACATCCGCCCGCGGAAAAATTTTTAAAAAATCCCGTCAATCCTTCTTCTCAAGCTGCTTTTCAAGCTCCGATATCCGTTTTTCAAGTATACACAACTGTTGCGACACGGGATCGGGTATATGCACCTGGTCGAGCTCGTCGATCTTGACTCCGCACTTGCGGACGACTCTCGCGGGCATTCCGACCGCCGTCGAATCCTGCGGGATCTCGCTAAGCACGACGGCTCCCGCGGCGATCTTTGCGCCGTCGCCGACCTTAAACGGACCCAATATCTTCGCGCCCGCGCCCACCATTACGTTATTGCCGAGCGTCGGATGACGTTTTCCGACGTCCTTACCCGTTCCGCCGAGCGTTACGCCCTGATATATCGTACAATTATCGCCGATCTCAGCCGTTTCGCCTATGACAACGCCCATTCCGTGGTCGATGAAAAGCCCCTTCCCTATTGTAGCTCCGGGATGTATCTCGATACCGGTAAAGAATCTTGCCGTTTGGCTTATCATTCTTGCGGTAAAATATTTTTCTTTCTGATAGAGCTTATGCGCTACGCGATGCGCCATAAGCGCGTGCACGCCGGAATAAAGCAAAGCCACCTCGGCGTTGCTCTTTGCGGCGGGGTCTCGCTCTCTGACTGAGCCGATGTCGGTCTTTATCTCTTCTCCGATCGCCCCGAGCGTCTCTTTAATACCCTTAAGCGATCCGCCTCTCACGATTTTAGCATCCTTTTGTGCAGATCTGTTCATACTCATACCTATATTTAACGTTTTATCGATTACCTTTCCGTGTGATCTTAACGGCACTGCTATCATTAAATGCCGCCCCGCCGAAAATGGCAACCGTAATTTTCAACTGTATTATACCCAATATTCACTTTAAAGTCAAGTATAATATGCAAAAAAGTGCCAAAAACGGCTTTGCCTCTCGGCACGGCAGAAAAATTTGCAAAATTCTATAAAATCCTCTTTCAAAATTAAAAATTTTGTTGTATAATATATAAGGATAGTTATACGCTTTTATTACATATAAGATACAACACACGGAAGGTAGGTACAGCCATGAAGCAGAAATACACGATAACAGTTGCGGGAATGGATATCAACATCATAACGGACCAGGCTCCCGAGATGGTCGAGAACATTGTCGGAACGATAGACAGACGCATTCGCGAGATCAATCTCAGAAGCCCACGTTGTTCACGCACCGAATCCGCGTTGCTTTGCGCTATGGATTACTGTGCGGACAAGCTGACGCTCGGCGAAAAAGTCAAGGTTCTTGAGGCAGAGATCGCAAATCTTGTCAAGCCCGAGGAGCGCTCGGACGTGTCAAATGCCGAGCTTGAAGCCGCAGAGCGCGAGCTTGCTGACGCAAGATCGAAGCTTGCCGATGTAAAAGCCGAGCTCGAAGCAACGAAAACGCGCCTTGAAGCATCGGAAGCCGAAGCCGAAGTTCTCAAGGAACAGTTAAAAAAAGCCGAAGAAAAGCAAAATGATGAGCAGAGCGCGGAACTTTCGAATGCGCTTGAACGTATAGCGTTGCTTGAGAGCGGCGCCGACGAGCTTGCCGAGGACATAAAAGTCAAAAATCAAAAGCTTGAAACGCTGAATTCCGAGAACGCCGCGTTGCGTGCAGAACTCGAGGAGCTTCGCGCAAGCCGCGCTGTCAAGGCGGAAAAGATCGCCTTCTTTGCCGAGGCGGGAAGCGAGGAAGCCAAATCGGAAAGACCGACGGTACGCAGATATTCCGACAAAAAGCCCGACGCGAACGAGCAGATGAGCATCGACGGCGGAGAAATTCCGCATGCAGATGCTCCGACGGTCAGAAAGCACGAAAGAAGACTCGGCGCGTTTGACCTTTTGAATTCTGATGACGTCTGAAGCTTAACATCCGAAGCGATGGCGCATATACTGTAAAAAACAGCTAAAATTCACTTAAGAGGTACATTGATTTGAACATAACCATACTTGCCGGGGGGCTTTCTCCCGAAAGAGACGTCTCCCTGACATCGGCTTCCCTTGTTGCCAACGCGCTTCAGCGCAAAGGACACGCGGTCTGTCTTGTGGACGTATACGAGGGTATCCCTCTCGACCGCTTCGGCACAAGTCTTACCGAAGAAAAGCTCTCGCATATTCCCGACGCCGAACTGTTTTTAAAGGATCGCGAATATTCTTACAAAGTCGCCGAAAGCGTTCCGTCACTTGACGAGATCCGTGCGCGAAACGGCGGCAGGCGCGAGCTTATCGGACCGTGCGTGCTTCAGCTTTGTCGCCGCGCCGACGTCGTTTACATCGGATTGCACGGCGATATGGGTGAAAACGGTCAGCTTCAGGCAACGCTTGACAATTTTTCGATAAAATACACGGGCTCGGGGTACATCGGAAGCCTGCTCGCAATGGACAAGGATCTTTCAAAGCGAGTTATGTCATTTGACGGCATCGTTACGCCGCCTTGGATAAGGGTAGACACCTCCCGCGATCCTGCCGAATGTGCCAAAAACATTCTTGATACGATCGGACTCCCCTGCGTCGTCAAGCCTTGCAGCTGCGGATCGAGCGTCGGCGTCTCGATGGTCGAGAGCTACGACGAGCTCGTAGCCGCGCTTGCGTTTGCTTCTTTCTACGAAAGATACGTTCTGATCGAAAAAAAGATCACGGGACGGGAATTTTCGATAGGAATACTCGGCGAGTGCGTGCTTCCCGCAGTTGAGATCGTGCCGAGATCCGGATTTTACGATTACAAAAACAAGTACCAGAGTGATATGACCGAGGAGATATGCCCCGCTCCGCTGACAGACGGAGAGGCGCACGAGCTGGAAATGTGCGCGCGGGCGGTCTTTAAGTCCCTGCGACTTGAAAATTACGCAAGGATAGATTTTATCCTCAGCCGCGATGACGGCAGATTTTATTGCCTTGAGGCGAACACGCTCCCCGGAATGACACCGGCAAGCCTTTTGCCGCTCGAAGCCGCCGCGGTCGGCATCGGATACGACGAGCTTTGCGACAAAATCGTAAGCTCGGTAAAAAATTAAAAAAACAAAATCAAGGGCATCTCTTCGGAACAGCGTAAATTGAGCTTCAATTTACCGCTATTGTGTACACCGTTGAATTCCCTTGATTTTTTTATTGGGGCTGTAACGCAGCATTGACAAATCGTGAACGCTGTTTGCAGCCCCGTTTTTTTGTATTTTCGCTATACTATGATGTTTTCGGGCTGTTTTTGAGCTGTTTACTTTTTAAGTTCAATTGCCTTTTTAGCCTTAGCTGCGATGTTTTCCTTGGTAAGTCCGTACATTTCGAGAAGTGCGGGAACCTTACCGGATCTGCCGAATTGATCCTCAACGCCGAGACGAACGACGGGAACGGGACATTCCTCGCAAACGACCTCGGCAACTGCGGAGCCGAGACCGCCGATGATATTGTGTTCCTCTGCCGTAACGATAGCTCCGGTCTCTTTTGCTGCCTTGGTAATGATTTCGCGATCTATGGGCTTGATGGTATGAATATTGATAACTCTTGCGGAAATTCCTTCAGCCTTAAGGAGCTCTGCCGCCTCAACTGCCATATTTACCATAATTCCCGTAGCAATAATGGTAACGTCGTTACCGTCACAGAGCTGAATGCCTTTTCCGAGTTCAAACTTATAGCTCTCCGCGTCATTGAATACGGGAACCGCAAGACGTCCGAAGCGCATATAAACGGGACCGTCGTGATTGAGTGCCGCCTCAACTGCCGCTCTTGCCTCAACAGCGTCGGCGGGGTTGATAATCACCATTCCCGGAACCGTGCGCATAGTGCCGATATCCTCAAGGCACTGATGGGTTGCGCCGTCCTCGCCTACCGTAATACCTGCGTGTGTTGCGCCGATCTTAACGTTGAGATGAGGATATGCGACAGAGTTTCTTATCTGCTCAAAGGCTCTGCCTGCGGCAAACATAGCAAATGTGGAAACAAACGGTATCTTACCCGTGGAAGCGATGCCTGCGGCAACGGTTACCATATTGCCCTCGGCGATACCGCAATCAAAAAATCTCTCGGGATATTTCTTCTTGAATACGCCCGTCTTTGTAGCGGCGGCAAGGTCTGCGTCAAGCACTACAAAATCATATTTTTCACCAAGCTCAGCAAGCGCATTTCCGTACGCTTCTCTTGTAGCGATCTTTTCAGCCATCAGTTGTTACCTCCGTTCTTCTGACATTCACTGCATGTACACACGGGAACCGCGTCCATAATTTCCTCGATAGCCTGTGCGTATTGGTCGTCCTTCGGCGCATTTCCGTGCCAGCCGACCTGATCCTCCATATACGAAACGCCCTTCCCTTTTACCGTCTTGGCGATAATGGCGGTGGGCTTGCCTTTACATTCTCTTGCCGCTTTGAAAGCAGCCTCTATCTGTTCAAAATCGTGACCGTCTATCGAGATTACGTTAAAGCCGAACGCCTCGAGCTTCTTGTCGTGCGGCGTGGGGTTCATTACCTCGGCAACGGGACCGTCTATCTGAAGACCGTTCCAATCTATGATAAAGCAAAGATTGTCAAGCTTATAGTGAGAAGCGAACATAGCCGCCTCCCAGACCTGTCCTTCCTCGCTCTCGCCGTCTCCGATTATAGCGTAGGTACGATAGTTCTTGCCGTCGATCTTAGCGGCGAGTGCCATACCGCAAGCCGCGGAAACACCGAGTCCGAGCGAGCCTGTCGTCATATCGACGCCGGGCGTGTGCTTCATATCGGGATGTCCCTGAAGGAATGAGTCGGTCTGACGAAGCTTTTTAAGCTCCTCCGTGGGAAAATATCCCATATGTGCAAGAGCCGCGTAGAGCGCGGGAGCCGTATGACCCTTTGAGAGCACGAGCCTGTCGCGATCTGCCCATTTGGGATCATTCGGATTTACATTCATCTCCTCTGCGTAAAGATATGCCATAATGTCGGCGATCGAGAGAGAGCCACCCGGATGTCCCGATGCGGCGGCGTGAATGCCCTCAAGAGCACCGAGGCGTATCTGAGACGCAAAGGTTCTCAGTCTGTTGATCTTTGCCTGTTCCATTTGATTGTTCCTTTCAAAAATATATATTTTAATTTTTTATTATCATATGATATCACGTTTGCCGTTCTCGGATGAGCTCTCGGAAAAATCAGAGCGTTGCGTCGATATAGATCGGACAGTGATCGCTGGCAAGCAACGCTTCCACGTCGGTGACCACCTCGTAAGTTAGCACTTTTACCGAACCGTGCGTAAATATATGGTCTATTGAAAGCTCTTTTTCAAGGCTCGGAGTTATCGGCGTATTATATGTATCCGAGTCGGCGTCGTACGTCGGATATCCGTGATGAGAACGATACGGCGAGCTTTTCGGCGCCGTGTCACGGGCTTCGACAAGACCCGCCTTCAGCAGTGCCCGGATCGGAGGCTCTTCGGTTCGGCAATTAAAATCTCCCGTAAAGAAGGCGGGATAAGGATATCCTTCGCGGATCTTCGCATAAAGCTCCAATATCTCTCGCGAATTGTTTATTCTCGCTTCCCGTCCCGCATCATCCTGAGTCCAAAAGTAATGGGTGTTTATTACGATAAAACACGTTGAAGTCGCTTTGTTTTTCAGCACCGCCCACGTAGCACTCTTGGACCCGTGGTCATTGAGTCCCGAATAATAGTGCCACCCCTTATTGATAACATTATATTTATCTCTAAGATAAACGAGCGGGGTATAATTATTACGGCGCTCATTAGTCGGTTCGACTTCGACCTCTGCGTAGCGATCCGAGATAAGCTCCATAATGTTCGGCTTCTCGGCGCGGCTTTTCGGCGAGCACTCCTGCATTCCGATAACATCGGGAAGATACCTGTGATACACCACGGCAAGACGATCGTCTCGATCCGCTATGGGACATTCCTTTTTGCAGTTGCCCCAGATGTTACTGCTCATGACTCTTACATCAGCTTCAATGTTCGACGCATTTTCCATGATCTCAGCCTCTTGAAAATAAGATATATGTACAGATATCGTACGAAATAATTATACCACAAATTATATAAAGGTTCAATAGCTATTTTAAATTTTTCTTTGACGTTATTTGCTATGTTCGCACCTACAATTTTTTGATGCGGCGGACGTCCGCCGAATAAACAAGAATTTTAATCAAACATTCTCACTGTAATCCAGGCGTAAAATCTCTTCTTCCTCGGTAGTACCCCGTTAAAACCAAAGCTTTACATTTCCAAAGCAATATGGTATAATATG
>CAZZFP010000052.1:0-6430 GCA_964653575.1 uncultured Lachnospiraceae bacterium | reverse complement strand
TGAAGGAAGCGCTTGACGGAGTGGAATACGTTATCAGCAAGATCGAAACTGATGACGAGGAGCTTGACGCCTTCTTGTTTTCCCTCGGCTGTTACAGCGGAGAGAAGATAACGGTCGTGCGTCATCTCAAAGGCGGATGTGTCGTTGCTATCAAGGACGGCAGATACAATATCGATAATCAGCTTGCTCAAGCTATAATTATATAATAATATAACTATAACCGTATGCCATAAAAGCCAAAAGCAAGCTGATTGCTTTTTTGACATATGGTTAGCGTATGCTAACCGCATATTTCGGTACTTTGTTTCCGAAAGGATCACATTTTTTATCCGAAAGGATCAACACAGAGGAGGATATCAAACATGAGAATTGCTTTGGCGGGTAACCCCAACTCAGGCAAGACTACTATGTATAACGCCTTGACCGGTCGAAACGAAAAGGTCGGAAACTGGGCGGGCGTTACCGTAGACAAAAAAGAACACCCGATCAAAAAAACCTACGCGGGTAACGATCAGCTTATCGCGGTCGATCTTCCCGGCGCGTACTCAATGTCTCCCTTCACGAGTGAAGAGAGTATCACAAGCTCTTATGTAAAGAGAGAGAACCCGGACGCCATAATCAACATCGTTGATGCAACCAACTTGAGCCGCAGCTTGTTTTTCACCACTCAGCTGCTCGAGCTCGGTATTCCCGTTGTCGTTGCTTTGAACAAGAGCGATATCAACGAAAAAAAGGATACCAAGATCGATGCAAAGGCACTGTCCGAGAAGCTCGGATGCCCCGTTATAAATACGGTCTCCATCTCGGCTGAAGGCTTGAAGGCGGTCGTTGAGGCGGCAGCCGCTCACGCAAAAGACATACAAAAGGCTCCTTACACGCAGGGCGACATCGACCTTACGGATAAGGCGGTCGTCGAAGCGGCAGACCGTAAGCGCTTTGAGTTTGTAAATAAGATAGTAAAAGAGGTAGAGACACGTAAGGTGCTTACCAAAACTAAAAACTTCGGCGATAAGATAGATGCCATTCTCACGAACAAATGGCTCGGTATTCCGATATTTGCCGTAGTTATGTTCCTCGTTTTCTATATTTCGCAGTCAACTCTCGGCGATTGGATCGCCAACGGCTATGAGTTTGAAAGCGGAACAACTATTCCGGGACTTGTTACACTGCTCGAAATGCTTCAAGAGTGGGTCGGCGGACTTCTCGAAAACGCAAATCCGTTGCTTTCGGCAATACTCGTTGACGGCGTTATCGGCGGCGTTGCCGCTGTCGTCGGCTTTTTGCCCCTCGTAATGGTTATGTACTTCCTCATCGCTCTCCTTGAGGACTGCGGTTATATGGCACGTGTTGCCGTTGTGCTTGACCCTATATTCAAAAAGGTCGGTCTTTCGGGTAAATCCGTTATTCCTTTCGTTATCGGTATAGGCTGCGGCGTTCCCGGTATTATGGCATCCCGTACTATTCGTAACGAGCGTGAGCGCAGAGCTACGGCTATGCTGACTCCTTTTATGCCTTGCGGCGCAAAGATACCCGTTATCTCGCTTTTTGCCGGTGCCTTCTTTGATAAGGCTTGGTGGGTAAGCGCGCTGATGTATTTTGTCGGTATCGCACTCATCTTCGTGGGCGCTTTGATCGTAAACCTTGTTACCGGTTACAGAGCAAGAAAGTCTTTCTTTATCATCGAGCTCCCCGAATATAAAGTTCCTTCACTCTGGGGCGCATTCAAATCGATGTGCGCACGCGGATGGGCTTACATAGTTAAAGCGGCTACTATCATCCTTCTCTGTAATATGGCTGTTCAGCTTATGCAGACATTTACCTGGAGCTTCCAGGTTGCGGAATCGGCGGATCAGTCAATTCTCGCATCCATCGCATCTCCCTTTGCATATCTTCTTGTTCCGATCGTCGGCGTTCTCTCCTGGCAGCTCGCGGCAGCAGCCGTTACGGGCTTCATTGCAAAGGAAAACGTTGTCGGTACACTTGCAGTATGCTTTGTAGGTCTTGAAAATCTCATAGACCTTGACGAGCTTGAAATGCTTGAGGGCGCAGGTGCCGAGGTCGCAGGTATCTTGGCTATCACAAAGGTAGCGGCGCTTGCATACCTTATGTTCAACCTTTATACACCTCCTTGCTTTGCGGCAATCGGCGCTATGAACTCCGAAATGAAGAGCGCTAAGTGGCTCTGGGGCGGCATCGGGCTTCAGCTCGGCACGGGCTACACCGTTGCATACCTCGTTTATACGATAGGCACTCTTATCACCGATGCGTCTCTCCTCAATGTTGGCGCGGCAATCGGCGGCGGCATAGCAGTCCTTGCTATGGTAGGCGTGCTCGTTGGCTTGATAATGCACACCAATAAGAAGCTTAAATCCGAATACGCGTTGAACGGCGCTAAAGCGTAAGATTTATTTAGACAACAGTTACCGGTTTTCAACATCGGAACGCGGAGGGCAAGTCCTTTCGCATCGGGATATTTGAGTCGCCTTGCGCGGCGGAATGGAGATCGATATGGATTACCTTGTAAATATTATCGTAACTTTGATTATTGTTGCTATCGCCGGAAGTATCATATGGTACTTGTACCGTGCCAAAAAGCGCGGTCAGACCTGCATCGGCTGTCCTTATGCAAAGCAGTGCAAGGGCAAATGCGGTTGCGGTTGCAGTTGCGGCGACGCTAAAACAGAGCACGGTAATGATAAAAAATAATTTAAAGACGCGGCTCGCGGCTTTGATCGACACGATCCGGAGGTAAGTTGTGGATAGTAAAAAAAGGCTCAGCGCCTCTCATATCAGGTATCTGATAAAGCTGTATCAGCTTTCCTCCGACGGCGTCGGGGTAAAGAACATCGATCTTGCCAAGGCTCTCGGCTTCAGCAAGCCGAGCGTGCATAATATGTTAAAATATCTGTCCGAAATGGACTACGTCGAACAGCGATCGTACGGGTTGGCTCATCTGACCCCCGACGGGCGAGAGATTGCTCGAAAGTATGCCTTTTGCTTTGAAATTCTGAAAGACAGGATCTCGGAGCTTTGCGGGGATACCTTTTCGGCGGAGAACGCTGTTTGCACGTTGCTCGCCGAGCTCGGCGAGGCTCGCGCGGATGAAATGTACAAAAGCGGTGATGCCTCGCGTATTCCGATCACGTAAGTAACCTAATACAGTAACGGCAGGATCGACGCCCTCAACAGCGTACGGCTCTGCCGTTTTCGTGCGCGATCCGCTTGAAAAATTCCGTATTTTTTCAAGCTTGTGTTGACTCTTGCGGGAGATTGTAGTATAATATCACTGTCGAAAAATTACTATATTTTCGTGAAAGGGGAAGTCTTCGTTTTGATGTTTTTGAGTTTTCGGTAAACGTCATCCAAATGCGCGACTTCCGCATTTTTATGATCTGATATGATCCGATACGATTTGAAAGGGAAGGGTTTTAAAGTGAAAAAAAGATTTTTAAGTATTATTTTGGTCATCTGCTTTGTCAGCTGCTTTGTGTCCGGGGCGTATGCGGCAGATGCCGATAAAGACGAGATCGTGGTGTTCTATACCAACGATATCCATACGTACATAGACGGAGACATATCGTATTCCAAGCTTGCGACGCTGAAGGCGCAGTATAAGAACTCGTTGTTGCTTGATGCGGGAGATCACGTTCAAGGCACCGCTTACGGCTCGATGGACAAGGGGTTGACGATGGTGGAGCTGATGAATGCCGTGGGGTATGATGCGGCAACGCTCGGAAATCACGAATTCGATTACGGTATGACCGGGTGCCTTGAAAATATAGAGCGCGCGGAGTACACCTACCTTTCCTGCAATTTCTATCACGAAAAGGATGGCGTCGCGGGCGACACGGTGCTCGATGCGTATCGCGTATTTGAGGTCGGCGGCGTAAAGATAGCCGTTATCGGTATAACCACGCCCGAATCCATCAAATCCTCAACTCCCGCATATTTTCAAGATGAGAACGGAGATTATATATACGGTATCGCCGGAGGCGATGACGGCAGTGAACTTTACAACGCCGTCCAGGACGCGATAGATGCGGCATCCGATGAAGCCGATGTTGTTATCGCGCTCGGACATCTCGGAGACGATCTTGCCTCCGCTCCTTGGCGCTCTGAAGACGTTATTGCAAATACCTCGGGACTCGATGCGTTTATCGACGGTCATTCACATTCAACCGTTCCGATGAAACAGGTCTCCGATAAAGACGGAAATACAGTCGTGCTGACGCAGACGGGAGAATATTTCGGTGCAGTCGGTAAAATGACGATTTCGGAAAATGAGATTAAAACCGAGCTCCTTGCGGCTGAAAGCTTTTCGGATATCACACCCGACGAGCAGATTAAGTCTCTTGAAGACCGCTGGATCTCCGAAATAGAAGAAAAACTCGGTGAAGTTATAGGATCTTCCGACGTGACATTCGATAACTATGACTCCGAGGGAAATCGTCTCGTTCGTAAGCAGGAGACTAACACCGGAGACTTTGCCGCCGACGCACTTTACTATTTGTTCGATAATATGGGAATGGACGTTGACGTTGCCTTTATGAACGGTGGCGGAATTCGAAATAAATCCATTACGGGGGATATCACTTACAGAACCTGTAAAGAGATACATACCTTCGGAAACGTGGCTTGCTTACAGACGGTCAGCGGACAGCAGATATTGGATGCTTTGGAATGGGGCGCACGCGACGTGGGCGTCGATGAGAGCGGCGGATTTCTTCACGTGTCGGGTCTGACCTATCAGATAGATACATCGATCTCCGATACGACACAGAAGGATGATAAGGGCATCTGGATAGGCGCGCCGACGGGAAAATATCGCGTACACGACGTTAAAATATATAACAAAGAGACCGGGGAATGGGACGACCTCGATCTTGAGGCTTCATATAACCTGGCGGGATATAATTATACACTTCGCGATCTCGGAGACGGATATGCTATGTTTGCCGGCAGTACAAACGTGCTCGACTACGTGATGGAAGATTATATGGCGCTTGCAAATTATATCAAAGGCTTTGAGAACGGCTCCGTCGGAGCAAATAATTCGCCGCTGGCTAAAAAATATAAAAATCTCAAACTCGATTACGGAAGCGTAAACGGAAGCGGGCGTATCGTTTTTGCGGCTGAGTCAAATGAGGCTGTCACCGATCCTTCCGATATCGTTTGGGCTACGGCTTTCTTTGCCCTGATCGCGGTTGTTGTAGTTGCTTCGGCTTTATATGGCAAGAAAAGTAAAAAAGCTTACGAAAGTAAGAGATAAGAGAATAGATAGCGTTTGCCGTGCTCAAAAATGACGGCTTGCTCGCTTTACGCGCCTCTGCCCTTTTGCGGCGGAGGCGCGTTTGTATAAGGCTGTGTGAGGCTTTTTGAAAGACTTTTGCGGTCGTGGAACTTTTTGAAGACCCCCGTCAGGTTAAGCACCGAGAGTTTTTTGCACATTCCGCTTAATTTCAAAAATAAAAGTTGACAAACCCTTTATCGATATGGTATAATTACTATGTATATTTATGCTTACAATGTTCGCAGACCGAAAAGAAAAGGGGAGCCCGATGTTCAAAAGTATGACTGCCTTCGGCAGAGGCAAAAAAATACTCGATGGCAAGGAAATATCCGTCGAAGTGAAGTCCGTTAACTCAAAAACACTCGATTGCTCAGTAAAGCTTCCGAGAGAATATTCGTATATAGAGGAATATATTCGTCCGAGACTTGCCGCCTTCGGCATAAGCCGCGGCAAAATTGATATTAATATTTCAATACTCGCTTCCGATACCAAGGGCGCGACGGTGAAGCTGGATGAGGCTTACGCCGAAAGCTATATAAAAGCGCTTCGCGAGCTTGCCGAAAAATTCGGACTTGCGGACGACATCAGCGTTATGCGGGTCGCGGCAAATCGCGATATCTTCATCGTGGGAGAGGGGGAGAGCGAGGATGATATGGCAAAGACCGCCGAAAATGTTCTCTCTGTCCTTGATGAAGCACTTGAAATATACGACGGCGCAAGATCTCGCGAGGGTCAGGCGCTGATGAATGATATCGAGCAGAAGCTTGACGGCATCTCCGAGCACGTGAATGCGATCGAACAGATATCCGTAAACGATATCGCGTCGTACAGAAAACGACTTGAGGAAAAGCTGCGCCGTGTGCTCGATGAATATTCCGTCAAAGCCGACGAGCAAAGGATACTTACCGAATGTGCGATATTTGCCGATCGCGTTGCCATCGACGAGGAGATCGTGCGTATGCGTACGCACATAAGTGCACTCCGCGCGCTTACGGAGCAGGATCAACCCGTCGGCAGAAGATTTGAATTTCTGCTTCAGGAGCTTAATCGCGAGATAAATACCACCGGCTCAAAGTGCTCAAATACGGATATCGCATCTCTCGTCGTGTCCGTTAAGGCGGAGATCGAAAAGATCAGAGA
>CAZZFP010000051.1:0-6790 GCA_964653575.1 uncultured Lachnospiraceae bacterium | reverse complement strand
CCTCGCTTGTGGCATAGGTTCTCGGGCGCTGCCCGAACCCGCTTAGAACCTTCTTAAAAGAAGGTTCTAAGAACTCCAAGAACTTCAGAAAAACAATTGCTTTCTTTTTTGAAGTTTTTGCGCAGCTTTTTTCAAAAAGCTACCGGGGCGCGTGGCGGAGCACCGCTGACGGTGCAGGTCCTCGGGCGCTGCCCGAACCCGCTTAGAACCTTCTTGAAAGAAGGTTCTAAGAACTCCAAAAACTTCAAAAAAACAATTGCTTTCTTTTTTGTGAAGTTCTTTGTGTCGCTTTCTTTCAAGAAAGCGACTGGGGCACGGGGCAGAGCCCCGGAAAACCTTGGGGGTAGCGCCCCGCCGGATCGTCCTTAAAAATAACCATGCCGCCCTTGGCGGCGTACAGGAGACAAATATGGTATCTGAAATTGAGATCGAACATAATGAGCCTTGCGAGCTTTTGTCACTTACATACGACGAGCTTTCCGCGCTCCTTTCATCGCTCGGCGAGCCTTCTTACAGAACCGAGCAGATATTTACGCAAATGTCACGCGGCACTTCGTTTGAAAATATGACCAATCTTTCAAAGGCGACTAAGGCGCGCCTTGCGGAAAACGCGTATTATTATCTGCCAAAAATAGCGGTAAAGCTCGTGTCAAAATTGGACGGGACAGTAAAATATCTATTTGAGCTTCGCGACGGCAACTGCATCGAGGCAGTGCTTATGAAATATAATCACGGTAACACAATATGTGTTTCATCGCAGGTCGGATGCCGTATGGGATGCAAATTTTGCGCTTCTACCATAGGCGGCAAGGTGCGTGACCTCAGCGCGGGTGAAATACTTGGCGAGGTCATAGCGGCGCAGAAGGATTCCGGCGAACGAATTTCCAACATAGTTATGATGGGCATCGGCGAGCCGCTCGACAATTACGATAATGTCGTAAAATTTTTGAGGCTCGTGAATGATGAAAGAGGACTCAATATCGGTTATAGACATATATCTCTCTCGACCTGCGGGGTAGTCCCGGGAATAGAGAAGCTCGCAAAGGAGAATATGCCGATAACTCTTTCGATATCTTTGCACGCGCCCGACGACAAAACAAGATCCGAGATAATGCCAATAAACCACGCGTATAATATATCCGCGCTTATGAATGCGTGCCGAAATTATTATGCGCACTCCGGCAGACGAATTTCTTTTGAATATACGCTTATATCCGGCAAAAATGACTCCGAGAGTCAAGCACTTGCGCTCGCGGGACTGCTGAACGGCTCTCTGCGCCGCAAGGGCGAGGCGGGAATGCCCATACACGTAAATCTCATACCCGTAAATGACGTTACCGAGAGCGGCTTTACACGCTCGGGAAGGGACGCTGTCGCGAGATTTGCGGCTACGCTCGAGTCCAAAGGAATACGCGCGACGGTTCGCCGTAAGCTCGGACCGGATATAAACGCCTCTTGCGGTCAGCTGAGAAGGCAAACTATGGACAGCTGATCCTGCACGATTCACTTCACCCGTTGAGGAGTGATCCTGTATAAAAATTTGAAAAAGATTCTCATATGCGTTGTAAATAAACTTTAATACGAATAAACCGCGCTTTGAAGTGCAAAATAAGCATATAACCTTATAAATAATATATTTTATACATTTTATTTGGGAGGTCGTATGCGAAAAAGAAGGCTCAATAAAGAGGATCGCCGTGACGGCGGCTGCTTTTTCGAAGATGTCACGGTCGGAGAGAGATATAAGCTTCTGTCAAAAGACAAAAACGAACTGAATGGTATTCGCAAGGTAAGTCGTATGAGAGCGCTCGATGCCTATACGGGCAAGAGCGTCATTCTCCATATCTATTCCGCGGAGGATAACGAAAGGCTTATGCGCGAGGCGGACGTCGTTTCCGCGCTTGAGTCCGTCGGCGACGGCAGAACCGACTACGCGACCGTGCCGACGCTTGTTGACGCACATATCGCGGATGCCGACGCGGACTGCTTCGGCTATCTCGTCTATTCCTGCGATCCCTGCGCTGTAACGCTCGGCGAATATCTTTCGGATTCCGACGTTGATGCCGATGTTGCGTATTCTGCGTTGCTCGGCGTCGTCAATACACTGATATATGCCGCCGATATAGGTATATTTCACGGTCTTTTGTCCGAACGGATGATAACGATCCGCCGCGATGCGGACGAGGTCTCATACGCTGTCCAAGGCTTTGGCGTTTATGATGACATATCCTTCGACGACGACGCGGAAAGGGTGTCGGATCTGCTTTCAAGAATAGACCGATGCGTTGGAATGAAAGCACGACGCAGATCGCGCAAACGCCGATATCTCTTGTCGGCACTGCAAACTCTCAAACGGATCAAATCACAGTCGCGTCTGTCGCAAGCATCCGAAAATACCCGTAAGGTCCGCAAAGAAAAAAAGAACGCAACGATGCCGTTAAAACCCAAACACCGCACAGCGTTCGTAAGAGCGGCATCGACCGTGTGCTTCCTTTGCCTGGCGGTACTGCTTTCGGGATATATTATGCTCGACGCAAAACTTTTTGGCATCGATACCCCTCGCACCGTGGATATCCCTTCTTTGGTGGGGCTTGTCTACGACGGATACGACGCCGAAAATAATGTGTATATCTTGACGAATAGGGCGGGGGGCGAGATGAGACTCGATGCGGACGTGTTCGATATCAGCGTGTCGGGCTCTGATGAATATCGGGACTTTAAATTTCAGTCGAGCTTTGATATTTCGGACGAGCTTTCCTTTGCGGATGGCGCCGTCAACGGCACTGTCTTAAGACAATGCCCTGCGGCAAGCTTGACGAGAAAGACAATACCCGGGAAAAATAAGGCAAGCATAGCGATAACGGTACTGCGGGATAAGAACGTCAGCGGCACAGAGGTGGATCTTGAATCGCTCGGAATTTTCGGGCTTGATATAGAATACGCAGAGAGCCTGCTTGCAAGATATAATATAACGGTCGATAGGACCGTCAGATATAATAAAAGTATACCGAAGGGAACGGTCTACGCCGTGCCGGAAGAAAGCTTTGGAGCCCGCATAGGCGGTACAGTCAGACTTTATGTAAGCGGTGGAGAGGCTTAGAGCTTTTAAGTGAGCACTATCTGTGTTAGTGCCAAATCCGTTGAAAATATCGTAAATATGGCGGGCGACCATAGGTCGCCTTCCTACCGGGGAGCGATAATTTATCGCTTCGTAGACGGCTTTTTGCTCGCTTCTTTGGTTCATTTCTTGCCGATCGGCAAGAAATGAACGAAAAAGATTGTTGAGCGACAAAAAGACAGACAAAAAATTAATCAGTATACAGAGATTTAAACAGACTAAATTCCGTAGCCGCTTTTTTCTTTGGCACAAGAGGCGCAAAGAAAAAAGCTAAGAAAAAAGAAACGCCGTGGATGGTTTCGCCGCCTGCGGGCGGCGACGAGGGCTGCGCGCCCTCGACTGCGGCAACTTTTAAAAAAGTTGCGCAAAAATTTTAAAAGAAAGACGGCGTGCACGCCGTTGCGGTAGGCGAAAACTTCACAAAAGCCCCACCAAACACCTCGAAAGAAAAGGAAACCCAATGGACAAGCTTGAATACAAGATTCAAAACGGAAGAATAATTATGTGCCAAGGCGGACTCTATTCCGTCCGCCTCGACAGCGGCGAAACGCTCAAATGTCGCGCAAGAGGAAGCTTTCGCCATAAGCATATGTCGCCGCTTCCCGGCGATATCGCCGCGGTGAAATATGCCGTGACCTCCGACGGAACCGTGGCTACATATGAAAAATACGAAAAAAGTGAAAAAAGCGAAAGCAAAAGCCAAGGGGAGCGAGGCGATATGGCGACGGATGCCGTAATAGAAGAGATAATCGCGCGCCGAAACGCCTTGATACGCCCGCCTATGGCGAACCTCGACTATATGTTCGTTACTATGGCGGCGGCATCCCCGGAGCCCGTGCTTGCCACCGTAGATAAGCTCATCTGCATAGCAGAATACAATAAAATCGAGCCCGTTGTCGTCATCGGAAAGTGCGAGCTCGCCCCCGAAAACGCAAAAAAGCTTTCGGATATATATTCCGCCGCCGGCTACAAGACCTTCGTGCTCAGCTGTAAAACGGGCGAGGGCATCGATGAGATATCCGAATTTATAAAAGGTGTCCTGCCGCATAAGCTTGCCGCCTTCGCGGGGGCTTCGGGCGTGGGAAAATCCACGCTTATGAATATTCTTTTCCCGGGACTTGTCCTTGAAACCTCGGATATCAGCCGCAAGATCGAGCGCGGCAGACATACCACAAGGAAGGTCGAGATCTTTGGGTTCTACGGCGGATATATCGCCGACACCCCCGGATTTTCGATGCTGGACTTTGAACACTTTGACTTTTTCGGTAAAGAGGATCTTGTCGGCACGTACCGCGAATTCCGCGAATATATAGGAGAGTGCAGGTACACCAAATGTACCCATACAAAAGAGGACGGATGCGCCATTCTCGGCGCGGTTGCGGAAGGAAAGATACCGAAAAGTCGGCACGACAGCTATCTTGAGCTTTACGGAATATTGAAAAACAAAAATTCGTGGGATAAAAAATAGATCGAAACAGAGTAACAAAATCAGAGAAAACCAATCAAATAAATTTCAAACACACAGCGATTTTTTTGCAAAACTTATTGCAATCGCTGTGTGTTTGTGCTATAATAGATAACGAACGATTTGAATGAAAGTGAGAAGAATATGGCCATTTATACGGAAGAACATTGGAACGCCATCAAGGTCGATTTGATGGAGAAATGTTACGCCGGATTTGCCGAGCTCGGGCTTCACGGTACGGGGCTTCGTACTCTGGCGAAGCACTGCGGATGTACGACCGCTATGATCTATACCTACTTTAAGGACCTTGATGACCTGATCGTGCAGTCCACGGAGTATTGTATGAGCCGTGTCGAGAACGATTTTATGCAGGTCGCGCCGAAGGATTTTGCCGATCTGGAACGCTTTCTCCGAGAAGTCCCCTATTGGACCGCCGAAAAACACGGCAAAAAATACCGCTTGATGTATCAGGTCTACACCCACCCGAAATACCGCGAGCACGGCAAAGAGTTCTTTGAGGGCGTCAATCGGCGGTATGCCGAATATGCCGACGAGGTCGCAAAAAAGATAGGCTTGCCCGCCGACGTGGTGCGACCTATGATTTTCACCTTCGTCCGCGCGTGTGTGCATTTTGCTCTTTACGAGGATGAATTTTATTTGCAGGAGCAGGTGCGATTGCTTCGAGAATGCCTTGCCCTGTTTGCGCGGGAATATAGTGGAAATTGATATTGCGCGGACCGTCAAGAACGCAAATCCTACGAAAGGGTGTGAAAGATGAAGGAATTTGCAAAACGCAAAACGATGCGATTGCGTTGCGCAGATTATAATCGCAACGGTGCTGTTTTTTTAACGATATGCACGGAAAAACGACGATGTGTTCTTTCACGCATCGTCGGGGACGGCGCTTTGAATGTTCCTGAAGTTAAATTAACTCAATACGGGCAAATTGCGGATAAATACATCCGACAATTAAGCGATTTTTATAGTGATCTTTCGGTTGAAAGTTATGTGATTATGCCAAACCATATACATATTATGCTGCATATAAATGTAGGGACCGGCGTCCTCGACGGTCCGTCCCTTCCCCCCCAACCAAGAAATTATTTAAGGAGGAACCCTCTATGAAAAAACGAATTACAAGTCTATTGATCGTACTTTGCGCCGTTGCGCTGTTGTCGGTGACGGTATTTGCCGCCACCCAAATCGTCACGACGCCGTCCGGAAATGGAAATCTGATCTACACCTTCGATCCTGACACACATGAGCTTGTCATCAGCGGTAAGGGCGAAATTAAAGATAACGACATATCAACTGCGACATCGAGCCAATGGCTCGATGTCACGAAACTAACGATTTATGTCGATGAATCGGAGAAGATAACCATTCCGGATCAACTGTTTTATGGTAACGACGATATGACGGACTTAATCGTCTGTGGCGACGTGGAGATCGGCTCGGAAGCGTTCTCCGGCACGACGAAGCTGTCGCGCGCGGTCTTTTTCGGTGACGCAGACATCGACGACGGCAATTTTCTCAACTGCGCGAGCGATTTCAAGCTCTACGGTTACAGCGGCTCAAAGGTGGAGACGTATGCGACTGCCAAGGGCATAACCTTCGTTCCCATGGAGGGCGATTGCAGTGACGACGGAGATGAAAACAATGTCACCTGGCGCCTTTCCTCCGACGGAGCTATGACCATCGGCGGTGTCGGGGAAATGAAATTCTTTAATCTTAGTACTGACTATAATTATGTCATAACGAACGACACAAGACCCTGGAAAGACCTTCTCGGTATGATCAAAAAGGTAGTTATTGAGGACGGCGTGACGAAAATTTCTCAACAGGCGTTTTTTGGGTGTACAAATTTGCAAGAGGTCACCTCCCTTGGCAACACGACCTTGGCTCAGAAGTGCTTCTACAGCTGCACCGCTTTGACAAGCGTTACCTTTTTTGGCGATACATTCACCGGCGATAAAGCGTTCCAAGGCTGCACGGGCTTGACAAGCGTTGTTTTTTTCGGAAATGCGGAGATTAATCGGAACGCATTTTTAAGTTGCGAAAAGTTGGAAAGCGTTACCGTTAACGGCGATGTGAGGCTTGGCAGCGGCGTGTTCTCCGGTTGCAACGGACTAAAGAATGTGTACCTCTTCGGCGATGCCCCTGTTATAATAGGACTAAAGCAAAACCCGACACAAACGGGTGCCGCT
>CAZZFP010000050.1:4293-6865 GCA_964653575.1 uncultured Lachnospiraceae bacterium | reverse complement strand
CAGTTTACAGCCGAAGACGCTCGTATTAAGCTGAAACATCTTTATCCGGAAATAAAGTTTTAGCGCTAACAGTGTACTACCGGATAAGCGGTAATTTTTCGCTTTTGCGATGGATTTTTGCTATTTTTTGCCCTTTACACGGACCGTCGAGGACGCCGGTCCCTACAAAATTGAATTTTTTAAAATTTCTTCCGCGGGCGAATATCCCCCTGCATCGAAAAATTTGATCAATCTTGCAGGGGCGGATATCATCCGCCCGTCCGTTGCCGACACGCGGAAGGCTGAATAATAAATGTACTAATATATTTTACCATATTATCTCCATATAATCAAGAGCAATTTTGCTTTTACCTGCCCGGATCTTGCAAACAAACGCAACAGACCTGCGTATTTTTTCAAAACGCAGGTCTGTTGTAATAGTCCGTTTTCGCCCCGCTTATTCTGCGGCGGCAAGATACTTCTTCTGCTCCTCGGTAAGCACGTCGAGCGCGCCGCCGACAGCTCGGATCTTAAGATGTGCCACATCCTCATCGATCTCGCGCGGGACCGCATATACCTTATGCTCCAGCTCGCCCTCGTGCTTTGCAAGATATTCAAGCGAACGCGCTTGTATTGCAAACGACATATCCATAATTTCGGCAGGATGTCCGTTTCCTGCGGCAAGGTTTACGAGCCGCCCCTCCGCCAGAAGATTGAGTATTCGCCCGTCTTTCATCCGGTATCCCGTTATGTTCGGCTTGCGTTCAAATACCTCGTCTGCAAGCTCGGCAAGATGAAGCTTGTTTATTTCAACGTCAAAATGACCGCTGTTTGCCAGCAGGGCACCGTCCTTCATTACCTTGAAATGCTCTTTTGTGATGACATCGCGGCATCCCGTTACCGTAATAAAGAGATCACCGATCCGCGCGGCATCCGCCATCTTCATCACTCTGAATCCGTCCATTACCGCCTCTATCGCTTTGACAGGGTCGATCTCGGTCACGACAACGACAGCTCCCATACCTTTGGCTCGCATAGCGATGCCCTTGCCGCACCAACCGTAGCCTGCAACAACGACGGTCTTTCCCGCGATGACGAGGTTCGTAGTGTTCATAATACCGTCAAGGGTCGATTGCCCCGTACCGTATCTGTTGTCAAAAAGGTGCTTGCAGTCGGCATCATTTACATCTATCATAGTATAATCCAGCTTGCCCTCTGCCGCACGCGCAAACAGCCTGTGTATTCCCGTGGTAGTCTCTTCGGCACCGCCTATGAGATTTTTGCCATATTCGCGGCACTCTCCGTGAAGAAGGGAAGTAAGATCGCCACCGTCGTCTATCATAAGGTCCGGACAGCACGCAAGCGTGGCAATAAGATGCTTTTTGTACGTTTCATCATCTGTTCCTCGCCAAGCGTTGACTTCGAGCCCCTCTGCCGCAAGCGCCGCGGCAACATCATCCTGAGTGGATAGAGGATTGCAACCCGTGATATAAACCTCGGCTCCTCCTGCGCGAAGTGTCAGCGCAAGATACGCGGTTTTCGCTTCAAGGTGTATGGACATAGCTATCTTTTTGCCCGCAAAAGGCTTGCTTTTCTCAAAATCCTTGCGGATAAGATTCAGCACGGGCATATAGGATGCTACCCAATTTATTTTGTCTCTTCCCGAAGGCGCTAAGGAAATATCCTTGATATCGCTCATATCTTTTCTCCTGCTTCTTCCACGCGGACGGCTTTGAAGCCGATGCTGTTTACGACCTCGGCAAGCGCCTCGGTATCAAAATCCGAACCGACGACGGTGACCTTTTTTTGCGCAAGATCTACCGTGACATCACTGACGCCTTTTTCCTTTGAAAGTGCGTTTTTTACCTTTGCGGCACAGTGAGAGCAAGCCATACCCTCGACTTCAAGAATTGCCGTTTTCTTTTTCTTTCCGAATATTGAGAACATTGTTTTTTACCTTTATCCTTTCATCTGTTTATTTTTGATCGTATGTTGTATCTCATTTAAAACCTAACTTCCGATACCACCGTCGCGGGAGCATTGTAGAATTTGAATATCTTCAGTGCCTTGTCGGTCGCTTCAAACCATATTATCGATTTTTCGCCCGTTTCTTTGTCTGTGTAAAGCGCGTAATAAACGTCGGGTGAGTCGTGGAAAGAAATGGCGATATATTCCTTTTGGGGTGCAAATCGTTGTATCGTTTGCTCTGCCTTTTCGACGGTTTCGGGCAGCTCGTGATTGTAGGGCGCGATGGTCGAAAACTCTTTTACGGGGATCTCGATCAGCTTCTTTCTGGATCTTCCACCGTAGACATTGGAAAGCGTAAATATGCCCGAGGTTATACTGTATTCGTACTCAACGCTGACGTAGCGCCACGTGCAAAATATGAGTATCCACACGGCAATGGGGGTCAGCGCAAGGAGCGGGACGAGCAGTCTTGAAAATACTCCGAGCACGAGGACTACTGCGACAAAGACGATATATCCGATGATGAGAAGTATCTTCCTCGTTTTCCATTTGCCCTCGCTCTTTTGAGCGACGACGTATTCGTATGTGTTGAATTCGTTCATAAGAACTACCTCTCGTGAAATAA
>CAZZFP010000050.1:0-4193 GCA_964653575.1 uncultured Lachnospiraceae bacterium | reverse complement strand
CGCCCCAAAACGATAGATGAGATGGTCGGGCAGCGTCACCTGTTCGGCAAAAACGGCGTGATCCGCCGTATGCTTGAAAATAAAAGAATAACAAATATGATATTCTACGGTCCTCCCGGCACGGGCAAGACGACGGCGGCGTCGATAATAGCCGAGATGTCGGGAATGACCTTCAGAAGATTGAACGCTACGACCGCCTCGCTTTCCGACGTAAAGGACGTGCTTGCCGAGACTCAGGGACTTTTCGGAAACGACGGGATATTGCTCTACATAGACGAGATACAATATTTCAACCGCAAACAGCAACAGACTCTGCTGGAATATATCGAGGACGGAAGAGTAACTCTCATCGCCTCAACTACGGAGAACCCGCATTTTTATGTGTATAACGCAGTCATCTCGCGCTCGTCATTGTTTGAATTTAAGCCCGTCGAGCCTGCGGATGTAGCTGTGTCGCTGAGACGCGCGCTTGATTTTTTAAACGATGATACGATGCAGAGCAAGACCTGTACGGATGAGGTGCTGATACACATAGCAAGGCTCGGAAAGGGCGACGTCAGACGTTCTCTCGTGTTGCTTGAAAACGCATATTTTGTTGCCGACGGCGAGATCACGATCGATGACGCGCAGAGCTTCGGCAGCGGCGTTGTGAACTTCAACGACGATACGCACTATGACTTGCTCTCGGCATTGCAAAAATCCATCCGAGGCTCGGATCCCGATGCCGCGGTGTTCTACCTTATGAAGCTGCTCGGATCGGGCGAGATGCTCTCGGCAATACGTCGCTTACAGGTCATCGCGGCGGAAGACGTGGGTCTGGCTTATCCTATGGCTATCGCAATCGTTCGTGCTTGCTGTGAATCGGCAAGAGAGCTGGGAATGCCCGAGGCTCAGATACCGCTGGCGGATGCCGCTATATTGCTTGCAACCGCGCCAAAGTCAAATTCCGCGTATATGGCACTTCACCGTGCCTCTGAAGATATAGAAGCCGGCTTCGGTAAGGTGCCGCCCGTGCATCTTCAAAGTCCGTTGTTCAAGGGGTATAAATATCCGCACGATTACCCGTTCCATTACGTAGATCAGGTATATCTGCCCGAAGATATCGCGAAAAGAAATAAAAAATACTACGAATTCGGAGACAACAAGACGGAAAACGCCGCCGCGGAGTATTGGGCAAGGATCAAGGACAAGAATAAGAGCAACGGCTGATGCCGCTTCGGAAAAATCCCGCTTTTTTCGGTTGACATAATCGGAAAGGTGTGATATAATAGTACGATACGGAAGTGTGCCCGTATGAAAGTTTAAGTAAAGGAGGCGTGCCCTGTGGTTAAGATAACCGACGTAGACGAGGGAAGTATCGCGCAAAAACACGGTATAAAAAGCGGAGACGTGCTCTGCTTTATCAATTCACACGAGATAAACGACGCCTTCGATTACAGATACTACCTTACCGACAAAAAAATAAAGCTGACGCTTTGCCGTGACGGTAAGAATTTCGACGTAAAGATCAAGAAGGATACTTACGAGGATATCGGACTTGAATTTGAAACTCCGTTGATGGATAAAAAACATTCCTGCCGTAACAAATGTATCTTCTGCTTCATCGATCAATTGCCTAAGGGCTTGCGCGAATCGCTGTATTTCAAGGACGATGATTCAAGACTTTCTTTTTTGCACGGAAATTATATAACGCTTACCAATCTTACAGACGGCGACGTCGATCGCATAATAAAGATGCACCTCTCACCGATCAACATTTCCGTTCACACGACAAATCCCGAGCTGCGCTGTATGATGATGAACAATCGCTTTGCGGGACAGTCTTTGCGTTATCTTGACAGACTGCGTGACGGCGGAGCAAGTCTTAATGCACAGATCGTTCTCTGCCGCGGTATAAACGACGGTAACGAGCTTATGCGTACCTTGAACGATCTTGCCGAATACTATCCTTCCCTTGAAAGTGTGTCGGTAGTGCCGTCCGGGCTGACCAAATTCCGCGACGGACTTTATCCGCTTTCGCCGTATACCGAGGAAGAATGCGGTAAAATAATCGATATGGTCGAGGAGTTTGCCGAACGGTTTTACCGAGAACACGGTACGCACCTTGTTTGGTGCTCGGACGAGCTGTATCTTAAGGCGGGACGAGAATTGCCTGCCGATGAGTACTACGAAAATTATACGCAGTATAACAACGGCGTCGGAATGCTGACCTCGCTGGAGCATGACGTGACGGAAGAGCTGAGCTATCCCGAGGAGCACGAGCACGATTTCACGGGAGAGAACGGTCGCACGGTCTCAATAGCTACGGGAGAGGCGGCGTATCCTATGATAGCCGAGCTTGCTCAAAAAACGAGCGATGCCTATCCGGGACTTAAGATCAACGTTTATAAGATAATAAATCACTTTTTCGGCGAGGAGATAACCGTTACGGGCTTGCTTACCGGCAAGGATATTTCGGAACAGCTTGCGGGCAAGGAGCTTGGCGAGGAGCTCATACTTTCCTCGAACACAGTCTCGTCCGACGGTGAGCTTTTCCTTTGCGGAATGACCCCCGCGGAGCTTTCGGAAAAGCTCGGGGTCAAGATAACCTTCTCCGATGAAGGAAAGGGCGGCGTCGGCTTGCTGACGGCGATACTCGGAGAATGACGTCGGGACTTTTATAAGTCGCGATCGATACGATAGATGATAGATTGAAAGGAATTTTGATATGTCAAAACCAATTATAGCAATAGTTGGCAGACCTAATGTAGGTAAAAGCACTCTCTTCAATAAGCTTATCGGAGAGCGGCGTGCGATAGTAGAGGATACACCGGGCGTTACGCGCGACCGCATATACGGAGAGACCGAATGGCGCGGAAGAAGCTTTGTCGTGATAGATACGGGCGGTATCGAGCCTAAGACAGAGGATATGATAATGGCTAAGATGCGTATGCAAGCCGAGATAGCAATCGAGAGCGCGGACGTTATCGTGTTTATGTGCGACGTAAGGACGGGTCTTACGGCAAACGACCACGATATTTCCATAATGCTCAAAAAGAGCGGAAAGCCTATCATCCCTTGCATAAACAAGTGCGACAGCATCGGCGACCTGCCGCTTGAATTTTATGAATTTTACGAGCTCGGCTTCGCGTGCGATCCGATCGCGGTCTCGTCTGTTCACGGCACGGGTACGGGTGACCTTTTGGACGCCGTTATCGATTGCCTGCCCGAATTTGATTATTCGGACGAGGAAGATGATTCCATAAAAGTTGCCGTCATAGGCAAACCGAATGCGGGTAAATCGTCCATCATCAACCGTATCGTAGGATCCGAAAGGCTCATAGTTTCAAATATGCCGGGAACCACAAGAGATGCAATAGACACGCACGTCGAAAACGAATACGGCAAATTCACATTTATAGATACGGCGGGAATACGTCGTCAGTCGAAGATCGACAGCAAGATAGAAAAATACAGCGTTTTGCGTGCTCATATGGCGGTCGAGAGGGCGGATGTTTGCCTTATTATGATAGATGCCAACGAGGGCGTGACCGAGCAGGACGAGAAGATCGCGGGCATCGCTCACGAATCCGGTAAGCCAAGCATCATAGTTATCAACAAATGGGATACCATCGAAAAGGATAACAGTACGGTGACGGAATATACGAAAAAGGTATATGAGGCGCTCGGATATATGCAGTACGCTCCCGTGATATACGTTTCGGCTAAGACGGGGCAAAGAGTAAATAATCTGTTTGATCATATAAAATACGTATATGATCAGTCCGTGACGAGAATAACCACCGGTATGCTCAATGACGTGCTTGCGGATGCGACGATGAGGGTACAGCCTCCGACGGATAAGGGCAGAAGACTTAAGATCTACTATATGACACAGGCGTCTGTCGCTCCGCCTACGTTTGTGCTGTTTTGTAATAATGTGGAACTGTTTCACTTCTCTTATCAGAGATATATTGAGAATTGCTTGCGCGAGACCTTCGGCTTCAGAGGAACACCGATAAAGCTCGTTATTAAGATGAAAGGCGACGATTGATAAGAGGCGACGCACCGTCTTTCTTTTAAAGTTTCGCCCGCCTTTTCAAATGGCGTCAGCGCTCCTTGAGCGCGGTCGGGGCAGAGCCCATAGATGGGAACTTAAAAAATTGAAGTGCACCATCCGCCGAGATCCTTCGCTTCGCTCGAGGATGACACGG
>CAZZFP010000049.1:0-7007 GCA_964653575.1 uncultured Lachnospiraceae bacterium | reverse complement strand
CTTTGCTCGCTTCTTTGGTTCGTTTCTTGTCGAGTGACAAGAAATGAACGAAAAAATGTCGAGCGACAAGAAAGTGACAGAAAATCATTGCCGCTCGAGCAATACTTTTGGACAAGAGTCAAAAAGTGAACCGAATGAAATACATTTCAGCACAAGCGCTGAAATCGAAAGATACTCAGATTACAATACCGCAGGAGGAAAATATGACAATATTTCTTTACATAGCGGCGGCGATCTGCGGATATGTCGTCGCAGGAATGAATCCCGCTATTACTATCTCAAAAGCAATTTACCACAAGGATATACGCGATTGCGGGAGCGGAAATCCCGGCTTTACCAATTTCAAAAGGACCTTCGGCAATAAATGGGCTTGGTGGGTCCTCTTGCTCGATCTATCCAAAGCCGCCGTTGTTGTAGCACTTTTTGCGTGGCTTTTGTCCTCTCACGGCGTTGACTTTCAGCTTGGCGCGGCATATACGGGAATGTTTTGTATGCTCGGTCACGCCTTTCCGCTTCAATTCAAGTTCAAGGGCGGCAAGGGCTTTCTCGTCTGCCTTTCCACGATGTATGTGATCGATTGGCGCGTGGGACTTATCGCAACGGGAATTATGATCCTTCTGCTGCTCGTTACAAAATATATGTCGCTCTCCACTACGCTTGCGATGATACTTTGTCCGATCCTGCTTGCCCTGTTCGGCGCATCGATGCCCGTTGTCTTAATGGCAGCCTTCTGCGCCGTCTTTATGGCATTCAGACACAAAGAAAACTTCAAAAGACTGTTGAACGGAACCGAATCCAAATTTGTTTTAAAGAGTAAGAAACAATGAATATCATACTGTGGATTGTAATAATTATTTTCGGACTTGCTCTGCTGTATTTTTTGATCCCCGGCTTTTTTGCGTTGTTCGTCAATACGAAAAAGAAATACAAACGGGAGAGCAAGCTGTACCGCTTTATTTTAAATGCGGCAAGCGCGATCGGGCTTTGGTTTATGCGTGTAAGGGTGCACGTTTCCGGAATTGAAAAGCTGCCGAAAGGCGAAAAACTTTTGTTTGTCGGTAATCATCGCTCAAACTTCGATCCGATCATTACTTGGTATGCTCTCAGAGCTTGGAAGATTTCATATATTTCAAAATCCGGAAACTTCAAAATTCCGATTTTTGGGCGTATTATCAGGCGGTGCTGCTTTTTGAGTATTGACCGCCTGAGTCCGATGCAAGCGATCAAGACCATATCTCAAGCCGCGGAGCTGCTCAAAGAACAAGAAGTCTCCATCGGTGTATATCCCGAGGGGACACGTTCAAAGAGTGGCGAGCTGTTGCCGTTTCACAGCGGTGTCTTTCGCATCGCTCAGAAAGGAAATACCTCGATTGCCGTTGTTGCGATCGAGGGAACAGAAAGAATACATAAAAATTATCCGTTTCGTCGCTCTCGTGTAGAGCTGACGGTGGTCGATGTGATTCCTGCCGAGCAAGTCTCTCGCACGAGGACAACCGAGCTTTGCGAGATGATAAAGAAAGAACTCGAGGATAGTTTGAAATAGAAAACGACGTAAGAAGTAAAAAATACACACGTGTTGACAAAAAAGGCGCCCTTCAATACGAGGAATAAGCGCAAGGTGCAAGATATCTTTGCGGCTTGGACAGACCGCGTCGTATCCTCGTCCGGCGATTGGAGCGGCAATTAAGTAAATGATGAAAAAACAAGGGGAATGGTGGGCGACAATCATTCCCCTTTTTGTTTGAGCGAAAAAATAAAAAGTGCCGAGCTTCCCGAAAAGGACGCTCGGTACTCAAATTTTGGCTTGCTGTAAACAAAGAAAAGTCTCGCCGCGATCATCTCCATCGTCAAGGCGCTAATCTTTTCTATACATGTGATGGAGATGGTCGCGTTTTTCTTTTAAAAGCATCAACACGCCTGACCAAACTCAAAAACCGATATACAGTAAATAAAGAAAATGCACGCGGAGCAGCGATCATTGATAGGTAAGCAAGCGAAGTGGTGCCGACATTAATATAAGAGTCATATTGTGCAATTTAGAAGTTGGAATAGCTAAAAATAATTTAGATAAAGCTGGATTTTTGCTTGATTTATTCAGAAACATCTGGTATAATGTAAAATGTAGAGTTACAAACTCGAAAAACGAGTATTAAGAGGTGTAAAATGGCAGTAAGCTACAAGAAGCTTTGGAAGATGCTTATCGACAAAGACATGAAGAAGAAAGACCTTGCCGAGCTCGCAGATGTGAGCAGCTATACGATTACAAAAATGAGCAAGGGCGAAAATGTAACCACAGATACTCTCGGTAAAATCTGCAAAGTACTTGAATGTAATGTTGAGGATATTATGGAATTTATTCCGGACAGCAAATAAAGGAAATCTTTAAAAGAAAGGCGGCATCGCGTATGTCACGTTGCTTATATAACAGCAATTTTGCAACATTTTTGAATATGGATTCGACCTCGATATACAAGAGCAAGAGCCGGCATGGTTATTTGCGTTCCATCGGGCAATCCAAATAAGAATTCAAGCGGATTTTGGGAAGATAGTACACGGTTGCCGAAATATTATGATGGCACATACGAGTATCTTAAGAGGATAGGTATTGAGGAGATATGATGACCGAAGCAGTAGCAGCCCTTATATGGGATAACGATAAATTTATGATCTGCCAACGCCCGGCGCACAAGGCGAGAGGTTTGCTTTGGGAGCGTCGGTGGTAAGGTTGAGCCCGGCGAAACTAAAGAGCGTGCGCTACAATAGTTAATATATTTTCAATAAATAGCGATAAAACTTAAGGTATCAAAATTTAGGAGGTAATTATGCTTACCTACACATACATTTCAAAAGGGAAATTCGGCTTGGTTGAGAAACCGAAGCCTACAATACAGCACGAGAGGGATGCAATCGTCAAGGTTACGCTTGCGAGCATTTGTTCGAGCGACCTGCATATCAAGCACGGCAGCGTGCCGAGAGCAGTGGAAGGAATCACGATCGGTCACGAGATGGTCGGCATAGTAGAAGAAGTCGGATCTGCGGTTACGCACGTAAAGCCCGGAGACCGAGTTACGGTCAATGTGGAAACCTTCTGCGGCGAGTGCTTCTTCTGCAAGAGGGGATTCGTCAACAACTGCATCGATAAGAACGGCGGTTGGGCGCTTGGCTGTCGCATCGATGGCGGTCAAGCGGAAAGCGTTCGCGTGCCATTTGCAGATCAGGGACTAAATAAGATTCCCGATACCGTGACCGATAGACAAGCTCTGTTTGTTGGAGATATTCTTGCCACAGGATATTGGGCGGCGAAGATCTCCGAAATTGCCGAGGACGATACCGTTCTCATCATCGGCGCAGGCCCCACGGGGATCTGCACGCTCCTGTGCGTAATGCTGAAAAATCCTAAGCGAATCATCGTGTGCGAGAAGGACGCGAACCGCATCAAGTTTGTCAATGGGCACTATCCCGATGTGCTGACGGTAACGCCCGAAGAATGCCTCGATTTTGTTCGCGAGAACAGCGATCGCGGCGGTGCGGATGTGGTGCTTGAAGTTGCCGGGGCGGAGAACACCTTCGAGCTTGCATGGCAGTGTGCTCGTCCGAATGCGATCGTCACGGTGGTGGCACTTTACGACAAGGTACAGACTTTGCCTCTGCCCGATATGTATGGCAAGAACCTCACCTTCAAGACCGGTGGCGTTGACGGCTGCGATTGCGAGGAAACGCTGAAGCTCATTGCCGAGGGTAAACTCGATACCGAGCCGCTGATCACGTATACTTATCCGCTTGCGTCGATCGACGAGGCGTATGAATTGTTTGAAAACAAGCGGGACGGAGTTATTAAGGTCGCGGTGGAGTGTAATAAATAAACTTTATGAAGGAGTATTTGTGAATAATTACGCAATTATTTTACGAGGAAGCTCGTGGCACATAGGTACGTATACATTAGATTTGAATGTCGAGATTTTTCGCCATCATCGTGGAGCGGATTTATGACAAAAAGACTAACTGAATATACGTAATACATAGAAAAAACATTGGATGAGTATATTTCGTGATATAATTCGGAAGTTTAAAGAGCAAAGGAGGAACAATATGAATACCTTGTATATTATCGGTAATGGTTTTGACATAGCCCACGGACTTGATACTAGCTATTGGGCGTTTAGAACTTATCTGGAGAGAAACCATTTAGATTTCTTATTGGCTTTTGAACGAATGTATAACATACAACAATTAGATCCATCGGAATATGGATATACAATAGAAGTTCAAAAGCAATGGGATAACAGAGTCTATGATACGTTATGGAGTTCATTTGAAAAATTTATGGGATTCCCCAATGTTCAAGAGATGTTAGATACTTCCACATCGGTATTGGATGATATGGATTTGGATGGTGGTAACTATGGTATAAAAGGAACAATGGACGAATATTGGAGAAGTGAGTTCGGATTTATAAGAGATTTACAAAAATATGTTAAAGAATGGATTTCAAACGTTGATATAAGCACTGTTGCTCCGAAAAAGTCAATTTTGATGAATAATGCAGATGATTATTTCTTTAACTTCAATTATACTAGAGTTTTAGAAGATGTTTATGATGTAGAGGATGTAATACATATTCACGGTAGTATTGGTGGCAATGCGGATTATTCACCGGTTATGGGCCACTGCAACCAAAACCAAATAGATGAGCACTCACAGTATGCGAAGGAAGCTTTTGAGTTGGATAATGAAGGAGAGACAAGTATTCACGAGGCTGTTGTGGATTATTTAACAGCAATTTATAAAGATACTGAACATTATATAGGTATTAATAAGTGGTTTTTCAATCGCTTGAAATCTGTAAAAAAAGTTATAATATTTGGATGGGCGGCAGGAGAAGTAGATATACCATACTTAAATGTTATTCGCGATTCTGTTTCCGGGGATGCAGAGTGGGAAGTGTACTTTCATGATAAGAAATCGTATGATTCACTCCATAGCGCATTTATAACAACTAAAATATTCGATGATTTTAAGACTCCCGTATTCATTGAAAGCTGTAAGTTTTGGGATAAATAAAGCATAACGTATAGTCTATAAACATTATTTTCTTCTCCGTAAGCAGTCAAACCTGTTGTCAAAGGTCAAAAATGGGCTTGTTCAACCCTTGAAACAGGGAAGAACAAGCCCATTATATTTGTTGCGAAAACGCGAGATTTCAAGAGATTTAGCGAGGAATGGTGCTTTCGCGAGTAATTCCAATTATCGCACGAATATTTCGACTTTCCCATTGTTTTTTCAGAGGATTGTGTGATATAATATAGTTGTGAAAATGTATTTTTTGAGGTGACTTATGGCTGCAAGCTAATAATGAGATAAACGATAATTTAGCTGATCTCCTGCAAACGATTTATCAAGATCGATTTGGTGATGTCGGCAAGGCATCTGATTGGGGAATCCTCTCGAATATTTGCTCGTATTCCAAAGACAAAGTGGCTGTTTCCGAGTTGAATGTCAGCACCTATTTCTCAACGGAGAATATGATGCCGGGGAAAGCTGGATCGACTAATGCCACGAGCCTTCCAACCACACCACAAACCACGGCTTGTCATAGGGGCGATACCTTAGTATCCAATATTCGTCCCTATTTTAAGAAGATAGTCTACTGTGAGAATGAGTGTGGCTGTTCAACAGATGTTCTTTGTTTTACGCCACTTCAAGCACATTACGCAGCATTCCTGTTCAGCACTCTATACTCCGACAACTTCTTCGCATTCATGGTTGCTGGCTCAAAAGGAACAAAAATGCCTCGTGGAGATAAACAACAGATCATGAGATACCCTGTTGTACTTCCTTCAAGTAATGAGTTGGAAGATTTCAATGCCATTGCTTTCCCCGTTCTTGAGCAGATTTATTCTAATAGAATGGAGAATAAACGGCTTTCTGCTCTCAGAGATAGCCTGTTACCAAAGCTGATGTCCGGCGAGATCGATGTCTCCGACATCCAGCTCTAAGCCGCTAAATTATCGTTTATTGTTTGCTGAAAAAATATAATGCCAAATTAACCCAATGACATTATGGTGTTTTCGAACATCAAAGAAATAATATATTTTTAAGGAGGTAGAACAATGTCTATCAACATGAAACTTGAAACAGTAAAAGGAATTTTGAAAAAAGCAAATCACAACATCGTTTCTGAAAGTAGAGCGGGTAATGGTTTGGGAATCGTTTTAAAATTGGAAAACGGTTGTAATGTAAATTGCTGGGACAAAGGAACAGTCAATTGCCAAGGTAGGAACAAGGACATTATAGAGCAATTGTTAAGCAATACCTCTGTCGATACAATGCCTAAAAACAATAAAGTATTTGTAGTATACGGTCACAATAAAGATGCGAGGACACAATTAGAAGCAATGCTTCGTCGTTGGGATTTAGAGCCATTAATTCTTGATCAATTGCCATCTACAGGAGCAACAATTATTGAAAAATTGGAAGAATATACAGCACAAGCTGACTTTGGCATTGTTCTTGCTACCCCCGATGATATTGGATACGCTAAAGATAATGAAGCAAATAAAAAATATAGGGTTCGTCAAAATGTAGTATTAGAACTCGGTATGTTGCTTGCCTCAAAAGGACGAGAAAAGGTTGCCATACTATTATCTCAATCTGAAGATATGGAGTCGCCTTCGGATATACACGGACTTATTTATATTCCGTTCAAGGATAATGTTGAAGATGCTAAACTTTCTTTGGCAAAGGAAATGCAAAAAAACGGTTACATAATTGATGTATCAAAATTATGAACACAAATAACGACTAAAGTGTTGGAGAATTAATTATGGCATTTATAGAAGCCGATTACGAAAATTCATTACTCGAATTGTTCGAGAATATGGGCTACGATTACAAGTACGGCCCTTCGGTTGAGAGGGATTTTTATAGCCCTCTTTATCACGATGTCCTCGATGAAAGCATCAGAAAATTGAATCCGGCTCTCCCTTATGATGCCATCAAGGAAGCTC
>CAZZFP010000048.1:0-7035 GCA_964653575.1 uncultured Lachnospiraceae bacterium | reverse complement strand
CTCCTCGCCTTTGTCAATACCTTTTTTCAAAGTTTTTTGAACTTTTTTCGGGGTATTTTGAAAGAGATATGTGCCACTTTCCAAGCAAACTTGTCAAGCTTGGTTAATTATATCACTCGTCAAACGACTTGTCAAGTACTTTTTCGCAAAAAAGTATCTTTTTTTGCAAATAAGTTATTTTTAACCTTGCATTTGACCCTCTCTCGGAATGCTTGCACATTATACCACCACAATCAAGGCTTGTCAACCCCTTTTTTAAAAAAAATCACTATTTTTTATCAAAGGTTTTTATTCCAAACATTTTACAAACATAAATCATAGCGATGGTGACAAAATATATAGTAAAATAACATCCTTTTGAGAGGTTTATATATGCTGACGGTTTTTCTGCGCACACTAATAATTTACGTCGTGCTAATAGGGGCCATGCGTATTATGGGGAAAAGGCAGATAGGTGAGCTCGAGGTGTCGGATCTTGTCACCACACTGCTTTTATCCGAGATCGCCACACTCCCCATAGAAAACAGTGATATTCCCCTTTCATTTTCGATCATTCCGATAATAACCGTTCTGACAATCGAAGTAGTATCATCGGTGGTATCAAAAAAATGCCCGAAGGTCAGCAACGTTCTGAATTCAAATCCGAATATGCTCGTTTGCCGGGGAAAGCTCGACCAAAAAGAGCTTGAGAGATCCAGAATATCTATTGAAGAGTTGATCTCGGAAATACGTCAGGCGGGATATTCGGGAATAAACGAAGTTCAGTACGCGATCCTCGAAACAGGCGGCAAAATCACTGTCATACCCAAAGTCGCTTACAGAGCGGTAACGCTCGGAGATCTAAAAATCAGCGAAAAGGAAAGCGGTATCGCCCACATTATGGTGTCAAACGGTATGATCAATGAGCCCAACCTAAATTTTATCGGCAAGGATGCGAAATGGCTCCGCAACCGATTGAAAAAGCAGCACACCGATATCGACGATGTGCTGCTTATGACGATCGATGACGATATGAATGAGACCGTGATCAAAAAGGAGGGGAGATAAATAAAAACTTTAAAATTGTCATTGATCCTTTTCACCGTAATGATAGCCATCATAGCGATAAATATCGTATACGTCAACAATACGTGTGATATGATCTATAAAAAAGCTTTGGCGATCGACGAATCGGAAATATACAGTGAGGAAACGCTCAAAAGCATCATAGAACTCGGAGATACCTGGGAAAGAAACCGTCCGTTTGTCGAAATGTCAATATCGCACCCCAATGCAAACAGGATAACCGAGCTCGTAGCGTCCGTTCGATCATACTATGAAAGCCGCGACTTTTCGGAGTTCAAAAACGCCAAATCTCTGCTCGTATCCGTGCTGTCGGATATATGTCACCTTGACAGATTTAATATAGGTAATATTTTTTAACCGAAATTCAAACGCCGAAAAGATCGCAATACAGCTCATCCATATTTCGATAGACGGTAACCCCCAGAGTATTGAGATAATCATAGCTCTGATGTCCGCAAGCCACGAGCGCACAGTCGGCTCCCATAGCACGTGCGGTATCCATATCGTGATCCGTGTCACCTATGAACAGCGGCAAAGCATCCGTATGTGCCGTTCGCCATTCCACAGCGACGTGCGTTTTGCTTGTAGCCTTTATATCATCTATTCCCAATATTTCGTCAAAATACGATGTAAGCCCCAGCTCATCTATCTGTTCGCCGAGCATATTACGTTCGGTAGCGGAAATGATGAGCTGTTTTATATTTTCTTCCTTGAATTTATCAAGAAGTCTTTTTACATCACCGTGGACGGTAGCTTTTCCTCTGCGGCTGTTGTATTGCTCCACCCATTCCACAGCAACGTCGTCGTAAGACTCTTTGTCAAAATCAAAGCCGAGTCTCTTATAATAATCTATTATGGGAAATCCGAATAACGAACGATAATGCTCTGTCGATTCTATCGGAGCGATCCCGCGTCTGTGCAAAAGGCAGTTTATACTATCGATACCGATCTGAATGTCATCAAGTATCGTTCCGTTAAAATCCCAGATAATATGCGTGTATTTTTTCATATATTCCTATCCGGCGTCTAAGCCTTATTACTTTATTTAACCTTAACCTTGATCCTTTCGTGACATTTTGGGCATACTGCTGTATGCTCTCCCTTGACACGAGGCAATCTCAAGACCGCCTTACATTTTTTGCATTTGCAATAAATATGAGTAGCCTTGTCGCGCTTTTTGCTCTTTCTCAAAGCCTTTGCCGCCTTGCGTTTGTTCGTTATCTTTCTGAGCCACTCGTTTTCTTTTCTGCGCCTTGCAATGTTTTTGGACATAGTTCTGAAGATCGCAAAGCCGATAAAAAAGATTTGAAACGCCAGAAGCATCCATCTGATCCATCCGTCAAATATCAAGTGCAGAACAGAGCTTATAAACCATAGTACGAGCAACAAATAATACGTTTCGTCAACACCGTACCGTCCGTACATAAAAGCCGCTATCTTATCAGAAAATTTTTTCATTATAAAGTATACCCCTTTGCCAAAAGTTAATTTATATGATACCACAATCAAAGTATAACTTCTATAACTAAAAACAACATATCTTTTAAATATTTTGTTCGCCTATTACTTGCAAATAAAATATTCTGTGCCAAATCTTGAAACAAGCATATCACAAACGGTCAGAGCCGCAATACTGTCAACCACCACTCTCGCCCTGTGAACGATCGCGGGATCGTGCCTACCAACGATCTCGATGGCGGTATTCTCCCCTGTTGCGATATTTACCGTATTCTGTTTCTTGGCAATTGACGGAGTGGGCTTTATAACGCTGCGGAAGAGGATCGGCATACCGTTAGTGATACCTCCGTTCACTCCACCGTTGTTGTTGGTCAGAGTCTTTACGGCTCCGTTTTCGGAATAATACATAGCGTCGTTAGCACAGCTTGCCTTGATGTCGGCAAAGTCAAAGCCGCGGCCAAACTCAACACCTTTGAGCGCAGGTATCGAAAACAGTGCGTGAGAAAGCATTCCCTCTACCGTATCGAACCATGGCTCGCCTATACCCGCGGGAACCCCGAGAATGACAGTTTCGAGCACTCCGCCAACGCTGTCGCCTTCATTTGAAGCAGATTCGATTGCCTCGATCATAAGCTTTCCTCGGTCGTGATCAAGCACGGCAAAATCAAGTTTGTTCAGATATTCGACATCCTTTATCATACCCGCCGTATCGCAAGAAAAATCGGTGTCGTATATCCCCGCGCATTTTTTTATGTGAGTTGCAATAGCTATCCCTTTTGATCGAAGTGCGAGCAACGCGATCGCACCCGCGGCGACTATCGGAGCGGTAAGTCTTCCCGAAAAATGCCCACCGCCCCTGTAATCGTTAAAACCGTGATACTTCACAAAGCCCGTGTAATCCGCGTGTCCCGGTCGCATAAGATCCTTAAGCTTTTCATAATGAACGCTCTGCGTATCTTTGTTTTCAATAAGAATGCAGATGGGCGTTCCCGTCGTCCTGCCGTTATAAACGCCGCTGACTATCTTTACGTTATCCGGCTCGTGACGTTTAGTGGAAATAGCTCCGACAGACCGCCGCTTATTCATTTGATTTGCGATATATGCCTCGTCCACTTTTATACCGGGAGCCATTCCGTCAAGAACCGCTCCTATCGCTTCCCCGTGACTTTCGCCGAACAGAGTCAATATTACGTTATTTCCGATCGAGTTTTTCATAAAAGACGCTCCTTTAGCGTTAAATTCACACATATTATATTATAAAACGCTCAACGTGTCAAGTCGGCAACTAAAATCGTATTAAATTCCCTAAAAAATCGACGATCAACTATTTACAAATTTCAAGAATTGTAATATAATTAATGGGTATGGAAAATTTAACATTTTAAAAATATATAAAGACGGAGCGTCACCTATAATGAAGAGCATAAACCGATACATAAAAGCGCTGATAGACTATGCCGTAAGCAACTCTCTTATCAATGAATATGACCGTGTGTTTTGCACGAACCGAGTCATTGAAGCATTGAGACTCGATGAATACAGTATTCCGGATGCAGAAACCGAACTTTCACTTGAGGAGATCCTTTGCGGAATAGACGATTACGCTTTTGAGAATGGTCTGTTTCCCGAAAATACAACAACGTATCGAGATCTTTTCGATACAAAAATTATGGGATTACTGACACCTCCGCCATCTGTCGTGATAGATAAATTCAATTCTCTTCTCGAAGTCTCCAAGCAAGCCGCAACCGATTACTATTACTCTCTGGCTAAAAGTTCGGATTATATAAGGACGTACAGAGTGTGCCGTGACGTAAGGTATACATATGCAAGCGAATACGGCGATATAGATATCACCATAAATCTTTCAAAGCCCGAAAAAACGACTGCCGAAATCGCCGCGGCAAGACTTGCCCCGAAGAGTGGATACCCTGCTTGTCTGCTTTGCCGAGAAAACGAAGGCTACGCGGGAACGCTGTCGCATCCCGCACGGCAAAATCACCGCATAATACCCGTCACTATGGCAGGAAAACAGTGGTATATGCAGTACTCGCCTTATGTATACTATAACGAGCATTGTATTGTCCTTTCCGGTGAACATACTCCTATGAGGATAGATAGGACAACCTTTGTAAAGCAGCTCGATTTCGTTGAATGGCTTCCGCACTACTTTATAGGGTCAAACGCCGATCTTCCGATAGTCGGCGGCTCAATTCTCAGCCACGATCATATGCAAGGCGGTCACTATGCTTTTGCAATGGAAAAAGCTCCGATAGAGATACCACTCGAATTCGAAGGATACGGTGATGTTGAGGGGGGCATCGTTCGCTGGCCTATGTCGGTGATACGCCTGCGTTGCCACAGCAAAGAGCCGCTTATAGACCTTGCGGATAAAATACTCTCGACTTGGAGATCCTACGATGACAAAGAACAGTTCATCTTTTCCGAGACCGACGGAGAGCCGCACAACACAATAACCCCGATAGCGCGTTTAAAAAACGGTAAGTACGAGCTCGATCTTGTACTCCGAAACAATATAACGACGGAGGAGCACCCGTTCGGACTTTATCACCCGCATACCGAGCACCATAACATAAAGAAAGAAAATATCGGTCTCATTGAAGTTATGGGACTTGCCGTGCTCCCCGCAAGGCTAAAATCCGAGATGCAAAAGCTTGCCGAATTTGCCGCAAAAGGGCTTGACCCGTCAACAGATGCAGAGCTCAAAAAGCACACAAAATGGTTTAACGGCTTTGCAAGCCGATATACATTTACAAGCGACAACGCACTCGACATCCTCTATCAAGAGATAGGAAGCACATTTGTAAAGGTGCTCGAAGATGCCGGCGTTTACAAGCGCACTGCGGACGGACGCACGGGCTTCTTAAAATTTGTAAAGGCGATCGGTGCCAAAGAAAGAAATCCAAGGTAAACTTCCTATGATATTTGGATAATGGTTAGATCAAAAAAGTGAGAGTTACCGATTCAAGGGGTACAGCTCTCACTTTTTTACTTGATTTTTTAAATTGTTTTCGCGTTGTTGTTGACAAAAATGTCGGCGTGTGTTATACTTTTCTATGGGCAAACAAAAAAGCGAACAACGGGAATCGAACCCGCACCAACAGCTTGGGAAGCTGTAGTTCTACCACTAAACTATGTTCGCAAATATCCATCTGCTTATAATTCTACAACGGCTTTGCTTTTTTGTCAAGTACCAAAATAACAATTTTAAAGATTTTTTTAACTGTGGAGAATAAAGATATGAGATTAGCAACTTCAACCTGCATTTTTCCGACAAGACGTCAAGGCGGACGCACACCGCTTATTGAGTCTATGACTATGTGCCGCGAGTGCGGATTTGAGGTCATTGACCTTAATTTCTGCGCAGGCGGTAACCCGAAATCCGGCTGCGAGATCTGCGGCGACGATTGGAAGGCAAATATCGATGCGATAGGAGATACGGCGGCAAAGCTCGGCGTTACCTTCTCACAATCGCACGCGCCATACGACTCAAACCTTTGGCGCGCAGACAGAAAGATGACCGATGAGGAACGCGCTTGGTATTTTGAAAGTGTACGCCGTTCTATCGAGGCGAGCGCAAAGCTCGGCGTAAAGTGGGTAGTCGTACACGCACAGACCGACGTGCTTTCCGACGAGATGTCGTTTGAGCAAAATTTGAAAACGAATATCGAATTTTACACCCCTCTCGTTGAATGGGCTAAGCAGTACGGAACTGGTATCGCCATAGAAAATATGGCTGAGTTCAATCCCGTGAAGACCAAGCATCGTTTTACCGCTATCGTAGACGAGCAGATCGCCATCATCGACGCCCTTAACGACAGCGCGGTCGGCGGTTGCTGGGACTTCGGGCACGCACAGCTTGTATACAAAAATCAGGTTCCCGCGCTCCGCAAGCTCGGTAAGCGTCTCAAGGCGACGCACGTTCAGGAATGTGACGGTAAAAGCGATGACCACTTTCTCCCATTTGTAAGAGGAACGACGCCGTGGGAAGAGCTTATGCCCTTGCTCAAGGAGATCGAATACGACGGAGACTTTACATACGAAGTACACGGCTTCTTCGGAAAGATACCAGATGACCTTCGTCTGAGAGCCGGAAGGTTCGCACACGAGGTGGGAATGTACCTGCTCAGTCTCTATGAAAATGCTTAAAAGACGCCGTTAAGAACATATAAACAAAAGATCACCTGCACATTCAATGTTGCAAGTGATCTTTTGTTTATCGGATTCGGCGCTTTATATATGCCGTTCAAATCCGAGATATCTCGTTCCTTGAAATGATAATATTACCTCGTCTCCGCAAACAAGCAAGCCGTATTCATCACGCGGCACCCGAAGCTCCATTCGATCACCGCTTTGGACCTCGAAGGTAACATGGTACGAATGAGTATGATAATGATGCCCGTTGTTGTTATGATGATGCGTTGACATCCGTTTATCAACTATTTTTGCATCAACCGAGAGCCTCGGAGAATTATTGTTTTTATTCCACTC
>CAZZFP010000047.1:0-7090 GCA_964653575.1 uncultured Lachnospiraceae bacterium | reverse complement strand
AGCTCAACTACCATAGCGTATCCGTATCCCTTATAGCCTGCCATCTCTTCGCCGATACCGCCGAGAGTTGTAAGAGCTGCTGTACCCTGACGGATCTTCTTGAGGGCTACGCCTGCGTCGCCCGAAACGGGTGAACCGTCGATATCGATGATGGTACCGGGATGTACGTTCTCGCCTATTCTCTCATAGTACTCAACCTTACCGTTCTGTGTTGTGGAGGTTGCGCAGTCGATGAGGAAGTCGAAATCCTCGTCGGTAGGAATACCGATCGTAAGAGGGTTAGTACCGAACATACCCTCAACACCGAATGTAGGAGCAACGGAAGGACGTGCGTTTGTACCCGTGATACCGATACATCCCTCTTTGCAGGACATCCAAGGATAGTAGCCTGCGATACCGTAGTGGCAGGAGTTACGTACAACTACCATACCCATACCGTACTTCTTAGCCTTATCGATAGCCATTCTCATAGACTTGTAACCGATAACCTGACCCATACCGTCGTGACCGTCAACAACCGCGGTTGTCTCTGTCTCTTTGATGATCTCAAAGTTTGTTACGGGATTCTGGATCCCTGCCTTGATTCTGTCAAGGTAGATGGGCTTGAAACGGTTTACGCCGTGGGACTCGATACCGCGCTTATCGCTCTCAAGAAGAACGTCAGCACAGATCTCGGCATCCTCACGGGGAATTCCGTAGCCTACGAACGCGTCAATTACGAAATTTGTGATTGTTTTCCAATCGACTATGTTTGTCTTTGCCATTTTGATTTACCTTCCTTACAGGATTTATTTTTTCTCTGATTATTATATCATAAGGATTGAATATTTTCAACCTTTGACTTTTCGAATAAGCAAATTTGTATATTGTTACAAATTTACTTTTTTTAAGGAATGATTCTTGTGAACATTGATGCACAGCTTCACGTTTTATTGCCGTCTACGTGAATTGAACTTCGCGTTTTATTCGCGCTCCATAAGCTTTCTGCCCATAAGAACGCCCATAACACTCGCCATCATAAGACCGCGCGTCCATCCGCTGCTGTCTCCGAGACAATGCAAGCCTGCGATATTGGTATCAAGATTTTGATCCATCTTGACCTTGTTCGAATAGAACTTAAGCTCGGGGCTGTAAAGCAGGGTCTCCTCGGACGCAAATCCGGGTACGACCATATCAAGCATTCTGATAAACTCGACTATGTTCGTCATAGCTCTGTACGGCATAGCGGCGGTAATGTCGCCCGCTACCGCATCCTTAAGCGTGGGCTTTACGTTACTGTGCGTAAGATCCTTCTCCCAGGTGCGCTTACCGTCAATGATATCTCCGTATTTTTGAACAAGGATATGTCCCGCGCCGAGCATATTCGTCATCTCGCCGACCTTTTGAGCATAAGCGATAGGCTGATTGAAGGGCTCCGTGAAGTTATGGCTCACGAGGATCGCGAGGTTGGTGTTCGGGCTCTTATCATCCTTAAAGCTGTGTCCGTTTACGACAGCGAGATCCCCGTCATAGTTTTCCTGAGTAACGTATCCGCCGGGGTTCTGGCAGAAGGTTCTCACCTTGTTCTTCCAAGGCTTCGGATATCCTATGAGCTTGCCCTCATAGAGTATTCGGTTGATGACCTCCATTACCTCGTTTCTGCATTCGACGCGCACACCGATATCTACCGTGCCCGGCTTGTGCGCTATACCGTGCTCCTCACAGAGCTTATCGAGCCAATCCGCGCCGCGTCTGCCCGTCGCGATAACGACCTCGGGGGCATAGATCTCGCGCTGAGTACCGTTCTTTTCGCGGATCACAACACCGCGGCACACGTTATCCTCGATTATTATGTTTTCGCACTCTGTTTCAAAGAGCATATCCACGCCGTTATCCGCAAGATAGCACTGAATGTCGTAATAGAGCTTTTGCGCTTTTTCGGTTCCGAGATGTCTTATCGGGCAGTCAACGAGCTTGAGTCCGGCTTTAATGGCGTTTTTGCGTATCTCCTTCTTCTCGTCGGTATCGATAACGCCTTCGACGTGCGGATCCGCGCCGAATTCAAGATATATCTTATCTGTATAATCGATCAGCTCCTGTGCGAAATCCTCTCCTATAAGTGTGGGCAGATCCCCGCCGACCTCATTTGAAAGACTGAGCTTTCCGTCGGAAAAGGCGCCCGCGCCGGAAAATCCCGTAGTTATCGCACAGCAGGGCTTGCAGTTGACACAATGTCCCACCTTAGCCTTGGGACAGCTTCTCTTCTCGACAGGCTTACCCTTCTCGACAATAAGCATTTTTGCGTGGCTTCCCCGCTTCAACATTTCAATAGCGGTAAATATACCGGACGGTCCTGCACCGACAATGATCAGATCGTACATAATTAATTCCTTTCTAAACACAAAACATATACTGAAATAATCTTTCCAACCTTCTCATTTTATCATATTTTAGGCGTTATGTCAATATTTTTTTGTGCCTTCAAATATTCTTTACAATTGCCAAACGGCAAAAACGCCGACGCGGTGTCAAAACGCGTCGGCGATCGGTAAAGCTTATTCTTTTCTGAAGGTCTTGTCGTATCCTTCTATCGCTTCGGCGATAATCTTTTTGGCATCCTCGGTTCCGAGCAGCATTTTTACCGCAGTGACCTTATTTTCCAGCTGCTTATATACACTGAAAAAGTGCATAATTTCATCAAATATGTGTGCGGGAAGTCCGTCAAGCGACTTTATACCGAAATAGGACGGATCCGAAAAAGGAATGGCTATGATCTTATCGTCACTTTTTCCGCCGTCGCTCATACGCATAACGCCGATGGGATATACTCTGATAAGAGTCATAGGATACACGGGCTCCGAACACAAAACCAGAACGTCGAGCGGGTCCCCGTCGTCGGCATATGTCGCGGGTATAAATCCGTAGTTTGCGGGGTAATGAGTCGCGGTATAAAGCACACGGTCCAACTTAAGCAGTCCGGTCTCTTTATCAAGCTCATATTTACAACTGCAACCCTTTGGAATCTCGATCAGGGCTACAAAGTCATCGGGGTTGATGTGCTTTCGATCAATGTCGTGCCAAATGTTCATTTTTGCTGCCTCCGTTACTGTTTTTTAAGCTTATTTATTATTTGTCCGCTCCACCGCTCGGAGCGTCGGTATCCGTGTTTCTTTTGTACACGAGAGAGCCCGGTGTTTTTTTGATCTTCTCCATATATTTGCTCTCCTCCGTACAGCTGTCAAGAAGGAAATCCTCTTCCCTTACATCAAGAAAAGTAAAGATATTGTGATACGCCGTATTCCACGCCTCGGAATCGTGATCTGCCGTCGGCACAATGAAGATAAGCGTCGCCGTTACGTCCTCGTAGGACTTGCTGACCATATATATGCTTTCAAGTGCCTCTCCGCACTGACGTCTGATCTCGGCAATGATCTCGTCAAGAACCTCTTTCGGAAGCCGTACCGGACGATAAACGTCGTTTTTATCCACGCTCACGGCTCTGGAATACCTGTTTATCCGATATTCGAACAGCTCTGCCGAGAGCTCTCGGCACTCCTCGAGTCGGTTCCGAAGTCCCATCTTGACGCAAAAGTCATTTACCGCCTGCACTCCGTTGTTGACAAAGTTGGTATTGCCCTTCATAGCGGCAAATATCATATCAACCCCACGCTCGTCATATTCGGAAAGGTAAAGCAGACCTCTCCTGTACATAGCGTTGGGATTATCCGGATGATCTTTCAGAATATTATCGTACAGCGCGGTGGCTTCCGCGATCCTACCGGCGCATTCCGCGGCAAAGGCGGCATCGACGCTCTCGGAAAGGTTGGGCTTTTCACCGTTTTGCAGTCTTTTTAGGTATTTTTCGTAAAATTCGAGAGGCTCAAGGTAGTTTCCCTTGCGATCCTTTTCGTAAGTAAGAGCCATTCCCTCTCGGATGACCTTATCCGCGTGACGTTTTATCACATCGCGCTCTACGTTATAAGAATATATGTCGTCATCGGGACAGATATCATAATCTTCCGATCCTATTCCAAGCGTCTCACGCCTTGCGGCAAACGTCGGATACGGTGCATTTTTGGCGACAAGCTCCTTTTCGATAAGCTCGCGCCAGAAGCTCTCACGGGTCTGCAAGGCTTCTCTGAATCCGCTTTCAAGGTCACTTTCAAACGCGAACGGCGGCTCGCTGTCCGAGTATATATCGGCAGGTCCGCGGGTCTCGGTAAGGTAGTAATCGAACATACGCACCGTTGCCACAGCTCCTATGTAAGCTCGTCTCTGCGCGTGATCTGTCGTTTCCGCAAACGTCCTGTCCGCGCGCAGCTCGATGGCGCGTGACGACGCAGTCATAAAATCCGGAATCCTGCGGCGAACTATCAGCATAGGAAGGCTCATAAGCACTATCCCCATAGAGAAAAACCTTGTACGAGCGGAATATTTGGTATACAGTGCCACGACGTCGGCGGAAAAATCGCAATCGCCGTTCTTTATGTGACAGAGCTTGTTAACGATCTCCGCCTTGAGCTGTTCTTCGCTCAGCAGACCGACCGCGGATACGCCTATACAGAGGGCGTATGAATTTTTCCATCTTGCCGTATTGACTTCCGAGCCGTGTACGATAAACGTGTGTATATCCTTGCCGTATTCCGCCTCGGGAAGGCACTGCTTCACCGCCTCGATCACCGCCGACCGAAGTGTCGGAAAGCTCTCCTCGTCCGGCACAAGACCGAGCTCGTCGGTATCTATCACGGTAATGTTTTTAAAGCATACCGCCCAAAAAGCGGCAAAGCCGAATATAACCGATGTTCCCGAATATCCGAGTGCCGCGCACGATGCAAATCCCAGAGCGGCACACAAGCAAATGAGCAAAAAATATATTTTTTCAAATGCGACAAGCTTTTTTATCTTTTTCATCTCTCCGGGCAGGTCGTTATCGCACCTTTCGGTATATTTCCAGATCCTTTGCCTGTCCTTCGTGACATTTATCTTTTCGTTCTTTCTTTTTTCCGGAATAAAAAGCAGAGTGACGATTCCGAAAATGAGCGACAGTCCGATCAAGGACGACGACACCGCAAGCAACACATAAGATATCGCTTTAGTGTCAAAACGTTCGTTCGGCAACGCCAGATACACGCCGACTATTATCGCGGGTATGAGCACCATAAGCGTTCCCACAAAGTCGCGGAATATCTTTCCTATATTTGAATTGTTTGAATTCTTCAAGACTTCACTCCTTTCTTCGGTATTATATAGACGATTGTAAAAGTCGGGAAATTTAATAAAATCTGTTTTTTCGGTGGCTTTGCCGACGAAAAAACACCTTAAAGGCGAGCCAAGCGAGCCCGCACGCCGAGGGAAGATTTTTAAAATTAAAAATTTTAAAAATCCGATAAGCGTGCGAGGAAAGCGCGTAGCGCGTCCCGATTGTAAAACGGAGTTTTACAATCGCCTATCGGTATTATATCTCCGTTCTCAAATTATTTAACGTAATCAAATTCAAAGCCGTAGATGGATACGGTATCCCCGTCCTTACAGCCCTTTTCCTCGAGCATAGTATAGAGCCCGCTGTTCTGGAGCATCTTGCCGAAATAGTTGAGGGATTCGTAATCGTCAAAGTTAATACGCCCCATAAGATCGTAGAGCCACTCGCCCTCGACCACGTAGGTATCGTTCTCCCTTTTGATAATGGTACCGCTGACGTCGGGCTTGACCTCGGAGATCTCCTCATCGGGTTCGCTCTCGTATATTTTAAGCGGTGGAAGCTCGCGAAGTCTCTCGGCAACAAGTCTTACCATAGCCTTCATATTCTCGCCCGTTGCGGCGGAGACGTATATAAGCTCCCAGCCGTTGCTTTTTACAAAGCTTTCAAACGCCTCAATATCTGTAAATTCGGGGTCGAGCGAATCGCATTTGTTTGCGACTATGATCTGCGGACGGCTTGCCAACTCGGGGCTGTAACGCTCGAGCTCGGTATTTATCTTGATAATATCTTCAACGGGATCTCTTTCCTCGGTCCTTGCGATATCGACGACGTGAAGCAGGAGTCTGCACCTGTCCACGTGACGCAAGAATTCGTGTCCGAGCCCCGCGCCGTCTGCCGCGCCTTCGATAAGTCCGGGAATATCCGCCGCAACAAAGCCCTTGCCCTCTCCGTCAAGCGACACCACTCCGAGATTGGGCTCAAGCGTGGTAAAATGATATTCCGCTATCTTCGGACGCGCCGAGCTTATCGCCGCAAGTATAGACGATTTTCCGACGCTCGGAAATCCCACAAGTCCGACATCCGCCAACATCTTAAGCTCAAGCTGCAGCTCTCTTTCCTCGCCTTTGGTACCGTTCTTTGCAAAGTTGGGCACCTGTCTTGTCGGCGTAGCAAAATGTCTGTTTCCAAAGCCGCCCTTGCCGCCGCGACAGCAGATGAATTCGTCGCAGTCGGACATATCCTTGAGTATCCTGCCGCTCTCGGCGTCTTTTATAAGTGTACCTGCGGGAACGTCTATTATGATGTCCTCGCCGCGCGCGCCGTGAAATTTCGCGCCCGCGCCGTTCGCGCCGTTCGGAGCTATGAATTTTCTCTTATATCGGAATGAAAGCAGGGTGTTCATTCCCTCGTTTATGCGGAAGATTATATTTCCGCCGTTTCCACCGTCGCCGCCGTCGGGTCCGCCGTGAGAAACGTATTTTTCACGTCTGAAGGAGATGGCGCCGTTTCCACCGTCGCCCGCCTTTACGTATATTTTTATTCTGTCTATAAACATTTTTACTCCTCTCCGCCGTGTTGCTTTATTGCGTTGTTCACATTATCTCATTTCGCCGCACAAAATTTCTTGTCGAGTGACAAGAAACAAACAAAAAGGCAGATAAAAATTTTAATCGGCATACAGAGATTTAATTTCGACTAAATTCCTTAGCCACTTTTTCTTTTGGCACAAGTCCGCGTAAAGGCAAAAAATAGCGAAAAAACGTCACAAAATCTTCTCTTCCCCGGTAGGGGCGGATATCATCCGCCCGCGTTGCCAACGCGATATCTTTTTTGTTTGCTTCTTGCCGTTTAACAAGGTTTTTCGTTCATTTCTTGCCGCTCGGCAAGAAACGAACCAAAGAAGCGAGCAAA
>CAZZFP010000046.1:0-7190 GCA_964653575.1 uncultured Lachnospiraceae bacterium | reverse complement strand
TTTTATTTTCATACGATGATCTGAAATACATATCGGTCGATCTTCCGAGCGATATCGATGCTTACAGGCTTAACGGAGACTTTGACGGAGAGATAGCTCTCATTCAAAAGAAGCTTGCTACCGTACCTATGCCCGAAGCACTGCGCACACGTCTGCGCTTTGAACTTGTGATCGCGGAAGGAATGAAAAACGACTACAACACGACAGCAGAACAGCTCTACTCAAGGCTAAAAGAAAAATTTCCAACCCTTTCGGAGTCAGATTTTCGAAGCATCGTAGACAGCGGCAATGTCGATCTCATTTACAGAAACGGCAAAGAGTTCTTTCAAAATTCCGCATATTCAAATATACTCTCAACACATTCAAAATTTTTAAATTACATATCCGCCGGCTCGCACGATTCATCTCCTTATTTTAATACTCGGAGACACGAAAATATTAAGGTTATGAAAGAAAACGGCTCGCGCGCTTTCAAATATACCGTGCATCACGAAATATCTCTCCCCGAAAAATTCGACTCTTACAAAGGACAAAAGCTCAGGCTCTATTTTCCCTACCCCGCGATATGCGACGAGCAAAGCGAAATAAGCTTGCTCGGCTCAAGCGACCCCGTATTTATTTCCGAGGCAAAGCATAGGACCGCGTATATGGAAGTCAGCTACACCCCGGGTAAAAAGTACAGTATAGACTATTCATACATCAACAGAGCCGTATACAAAGAGGTAGATCCTCAAAAAGTAGATGCCGAGGCTACGTATGGTTATGGGGCATATACGGATGAGATGTATCCTCAGATCGTCTTTACACCGTTCTTAAAAATGCTTGCGCGTGAGATAGCGGGCGGCGAGAAGAACCCGTACATAATCGCAAAGAAGATGTATGAATGGGTAACCGAGAACGTAAGGTACTCTTATATGCGCGAATACTTTTACATCAACAACATTCCTATGTTCGCCGCACTCAACCGAAGAGGCGATTGCGGCGTTCAGGCGTTGCTGTTCATAACGCTTTGCAGGATATGCGGTATACCCGCGCGTTGGCAATCCGGCAGCGCCGTAACTCCCGACAGAATCGGAAGTCACGATTGGGCAATGTTTTATATAGCACCGTACGGTTGGTTATATGCTGACCCCTCATACGGCGGAGGAGCAAAGCGAAACGGAGATGATATCCTTCATTCGCATTACTTCGGAAATCTCGATCCCGACAGGCTCGTTTGTTGCACTGACTTTATGCAGGAATTCGTACCCGAGAAAAAATATCTTCGTCGCGACCCATATGACAATCAGAGCGGAGAGGCGGAATTTGAGGACAAAGCCATTATGTGGGGAGAAATAGACACTTGCCGCAACGTCACATCAAGTGAAGAGATAAGATAAAATAAAGGGAGTGAAACGTCTATGAACAAAATACAGAACGCCGAGATCATATGCGTCGGTACGGAGCTTTTACTTGGAGAGATAGTAAACACAAACGCGGCGTTTATCGCGCGCGAACTCGCATCGCTCGGAATATGCGTATATCATCAGGAAGTGGTCGGCGATAATCCCGCAAGGCTGTCAGAGGTATACAAAAAAGCAATAAGCAGAAGTCAGCTGGTCGTTCTTAGCGGCGGTCTCGGACCGACTTATGACGATCTGACCAAAGAAACCGTTGCGGAAGCGCTCGGACTTCCTATGACCTGCGACGAGGCATCCCTCGAACGTATAAAAGCATATTTCGCCGCGACCGGGAGAGAGATGACGAAGAACAACGAAAAACAAGCTTATGTCCCTCTCGGCGGAAAGGCGATTAAAAATGATTACGGAACGGCGCCCGGCATCGCGGTGGAAAGTGATGGCTGTATCACCATACTGCTTCCGGGTCCTCCGAACGAGCTTGAGCCTATGTTTTCCGAACGGGTCATTCCCTATCTGTCGAAATATACCGGTGAGCATATCGTAAGTCATAATATAAATATTATGATAATGGGTGAATCAAAGATCGAGACCGTACTCAAAGATATTATGATGAGCTCCGAAAATCCTACAGTCGCTCCCTACGCCAAGCTCGGCGAAATACGCTTACGCATCACAGCAAGATCGGATGATGTGGAGAAAGCCGACCGTATGTGCTTTGATATGATAGAACGTATCGAAAAAACCGAGGTAGGCAAATACATATACGGAATTGATGTTAACACCGTCGAAGAGGCGGTCATAAAGAGGCTTGCGGAGCTTCATAAGACCCTCGCCACCGCCGAATCTTGCACGGGCGGGCTGATAGCCAAAAGACTGACAGATGTTCCCGGAAGCTCGGCGGTATTCAAGAGCGGTATCGTAAGCTATTGCGGCGAGATCAAAGAATCCGTGCTTGGAGTCGATCCGAAGACACTCGAAAAGTATACAGAGGTATCCGCAAACACAGCGATGGAAATGGCAAAAGGAGCACGTCTGCTCCTCGGTACCGATATCGGTATATCCGCAACGGGATATGCAGGACCGAGCGGCGGTACAGAATCCGAGCCTTGCGGCACGGTCTATATAGGAATAAGCACCGATAAGGGCGAGGAATTCGAGCGCCTTTCGTACTCATCAATGAGGAGCCGTTCGTTTATAAGAGAGGCCGCGGCGGGAAGAGCGTTACTCAAAGTTCTGCGCAATTTATCGTAACGGTATACATTATCGGACGATAAAGTCCAAGACTTTCGACAAATTGCAATATTATTACGCTTTTTTTGCATAAAACACTTGATTTTATGCGGCATATGTATTAAAATATAGTAGTTAAAAATTTATTTCAAACGATAATTCCGTATGATCGTTTGAAAATGTCAAGGTATCGGGGCATACTATATAATATGACCCGATGCAGTTAAAAGAAAGGTATGGTTAATCAATATGGCAAAATTCAGAAGGATCGGTATTCTTTCATCCGGCGGTGACGCCCCCGGTATGAATGCCGTCATAAGAGCGGTAACAAGAAAAGCACTCGAGCAGGGATTTGAGGTAGTCGGAATTCAAAACGGATACCACGGTCTTGTTTTCGATGAGACCTTCCCTCTTACATCCGCAGTCACCGACAGCATCATCACAAGAGGCGGTACGATCCTTTACTCCGACCGCTGCCTTGAATTCAAATCCGCAGAAGGTATGGCAGCTGCACTTGAAACGTGTAAAAAGCATCAGATAGACGCTATCGTCGCTATCGGCGGAGACGGCACATTCAGAGGTGCTACGGATCTTACAAATCACGGCATCCCCACCATTGGTATTACAGGCACGATAGACAATGATATAACGATCACGGACTACACGGTAGGCTTTGATACCGCTATGAACACGGTTCTCGATCTCGTTGACAGACTTATAGACACCTGCGAATCTCATGCACGTTGCAATGTCGTTGAGGTTATGGGACGTGACTGCGGTCAGATCGCTCTCCTTACGGGTATTGCTACGGGTGCCGTAGCGGTTGCGATTCCGGAGATCCCCTTCGATGAGGAAGCCGCCATCGAAAGGATCAAGAAGCTGAAGTCCGAGGGCAAGAGAGGAATGATAGTTATCGTTTCCGAAGGATGCTTCAATCCCGACGGAAGCAAATACAGTGAGACGCTTGCAAAGAAGATAGACGCCGAAACAGGCATAGAGACCAAATTTGCGCGTCTTGCGCACATCGTAAGAGGTGGATCCCCTACTCTTCGCGACCGTTTGACCGCTACGCAGATGGGTGTTAAGGCAGTTGAGCTTCTCGTTGAAGGCAAGAGCAATCTCGTTATCTGCGAGATAGACGGAAAGATCGCTTCGGTAGATATCAACTTCGCGCTCATAACCGACCGTATGTACAAAAACAAGCTCAAGCCCGGTGATCTCGATGCGTTTACCGGCGAGCAGGTTGCCGAAATGGAAGCGATCTGTGAAAAGAGACGCCGCGAGATCGAGGATTACTACAAGACCTCTCTCGACGTTACCATCTGACCCACGTGATCGATATTCACAGGATATAATTTACAATTTGACGTTTTAAACTAAAAAAGCAAAGCCCGCTTGCGGCGAGCCTGGCACTTGCCGTATTAAAGTGCTTTGATGTCGCGCGGGCTTTTATTATACAATTTTTATAATTTTCAGGGACGCCGCAGACGATCTGCGACGCCCCTTTCAGTTATTTGGATTCCGTAATTACGGTAGCATTCGACATTATAAGCAATATTTGACTATAAGTGTTGTCCTTATACTCATCCGTAAGATCATTTACGATACATAGCAGTTCTCTGTTCACGCCGTCCTCGGCTATCGTAGTGTCGGTCGATATAAGCGACTCAAAGAAGGACGCCGACTTTGCAAGTGTATACATCTTTGCGCGGCTTACTTTACCGTTTTCAAACGTATATACCCAATATGCCGCATAGTCCTTATTCTCGCTCATACATACAAGCTTTTGATTTTCCGTCGTCGTACCAAGGCTCTTGACGAAATCCTTTTGCGAGGCACTGAGTCCCGCGATATCATCCGCTGATGCGATATCGGTAGTCACGGGCTCGATAGGCGTGGTAGTACCGGATGTACCACCGGCGCCGTTTGTCAGGCCTTCCGAGGGACTCTGAGTCCCCATACCGTTGTTTGTCGTTCCGCTTCCCATAGTATCGCCACCCGGAATGAGGCTGTCAAGCATATCCTTTTCACTTGATGAATCGGTTACGTTGCCATCGCCTTTTCCGCCACACGACGCCAATGACAGAACAAGTACAACAGACAGTGCCGCAAGTATAATTCTTCTCATCATAATTGTTATTATGAATCCTTTCAAACCGTATTTTCTCTGCCGTACCGAAAAATATACACAAAGCTATACAGATCGGTACGATTTTAGTTTTTAACCTTACGGCGTTTTATATTCAATTCGGAAAGCTTAATAAATTTGGGTATAGAGTCAAAAGTTTTTAAAATTCGTTTTGAAATACTTTTTCAACAGACAAGGCGTTACTCTATCTTTATAAACGCGCAAACGGGATTGTGATCGGATATGTATACTCCGTCAACGGGTTTATCATCGATCTTATACGACTCGGTGGGATCAGTTTCGGCATCGGTAAATATGTAATCTATCTTTTGCGCCTCTTCCTTAGAATATTTTCCAAAGGCGTGGAAGGTTCCCGCAAGTTGAGAGGTAGCGTCAACAACATTTCTATCCGAGAGGGATGTTGTAAATGCAAGTATTTCGGGAGCATCGGGGCAGGCATTCATATCTCCCGTCAATACAAATTTGCCGTTTCCGACGGTCTCCGATATGTGTACCATTATCTGTTCTGCCGCAAGCAAGCGAGCAGTCTTTCCCCTGTGATCTGTATGCGTATTGTAAAACCAAAGCAAGGTATCGGCGTCGTTATGCTTCAAGCAGACAGCGGTACAAACTCGCGGACAACTGCTTTGATCTCCCGGATATCGCGTACCGGGCACTTGCGGTGTAGCCGAGAGCCAGAAGGTCTCCGCAGATATCATCATAAATTTGCTGACCCTGTAAGCAATGATCGTCGATTCTCCTTTATATTTTGCGTCTCTTCCGCATCCGACAACAAGATACTCCGGAGCCAGCGTCTGAATCAGCCAATCACGCATCTCATTGTTTGCCTCTTGAAATCCTATAAGATCGGGATCCTGTGTTTTTATGGCTTCAAGTATCCTTCCCTTTCTGTTATAAAAAATATTTATTCCGTCCGAATTCGCAACGACTCTGAGATTAAACGACATTACCTTTATCTTAGCCGACATATATTGACCTCCATTCTTTTCGAATTATACAAATATGATACCATATTTTCATCAAGAAAACAATACCCCAAATATCAAATTTCAAAATTAATGCTCCGGTGCGTTGACTTTTTACTGTGAATAATGTATAATAAATACGTTGTATCCAACACTTACATACAAGGCTTACGTCGGCATACGTTTTGCGGCGTTGCCGAAAGGAGATCCAATATGAAAAATCACATTAAGAGTGTTGCACTGTTGTTAGCCGCACTTATGTTGCTATCGATGGCTATGTGCGCCTGCAACATCGAAAAAAAGCCGAACGATGACACATCGGACGCCGCAGTCAAAGATGATCCGTCAGACGGAAGCACCAGCAAAACCGAAGTCGGAACATCCGATGATTCGAACGTCGAAGACAGCAATACCCCCTCGGAAAGCGAAGACGACCAAGTTTATGCAAAGCTCCCTTTCAAATTCACAGCCGAAAGCGTAACTGCGAACGACAAGATAAAGGCATACCTGACATTCAACAGTCTCGCAGATCCTTCATATCTTATCCCGGCTCTTAATCAATATTTTGTTCCTCAGGGAATGGATGTTTGGGACGAAATGGGATGGCTTATGATATCGGGATACTTCACCGACAGCACGTTCTCCTCTTGCTCCGTTCTTTTGGCAGTCGATCTCAAAACCGGAGAATATGTAGGCGAATATTATCTTAAAAATTCCGACGGCTCAGATCACACGGGTCACGCCGGCGGCGTTGCGATAACATCCAAAAATTTATTTATATCCAACGGTGGTAAGCTCTATCGGATACCGCTTGACAACATAAAAGCTGCAAACCGAATGGGAGATATAAAGATAGTAGACGAGATCAAAGTTCCCGTAAGAGCTTCGTTCTGCAACTATTCGGGCGGTATTCTTTGGGTTGGTGATTTTTACGAATCAAAATCCTATCAGACGGATGATTTCAGACATATGAAAAATCGCGACGGAGATATGTATTATGCGTGGTGCGTAGGCTACAAGCTGAGCAATGAAACTGAAAATGAGATATACGCCGACAAAAATTTACCGTCATATGAGTATGCAACTCCCGATATCATTCTTTCAATACGAGAAAAAGTACAAGGCTTTACAGTCGTTTCAGATAAGTATATAGCCCTCAGCTGCTCATACGGACGCAAAAACGATTCGACCATATATCTCTATAACAATGTGCTTGACAGCGAAGCGCACTCTTCTTACAAGCTTAACGGAACGGATGTACCTCTGTGGTTCTTAGATTCAAAAACGGGCTTCAAATCTTATAAAAGTATGCCTATGACCGAGGGGATCGCCGTATACGACGGAAAACTCCTGATACTTTACGAATCGGGTGCCGACAAGTACCGCAACGGAGGCGGTAAATATCCTACCGACTCGGTATGGACTATGAATATGCCAAGCAAATAA
>CAZZFP010000045.1:0-7646 GCA_964653575.1 uncultured Lachnospiraceae bacterium | reverse complement strand
ACGACAATGCCCTTAACTTATTTTATCTCCTCAAAATCCGCGGCGCCGTGTTTACAAAGCGGGCAGATAAAATCCTCGGGAAGCGTATCGCCCTCATAAACGTAACCGCAGATCTTGCATACAAATCCTTTTTTGCCCTCTGTCGCGGGCTTTGGCTTGACATTTGCGTGATAATATGCGTATGTTATCGACTCTCGGTCGGAAATGACTCTCGCCTCCGTCACCGAGCAAATAAACATTCCGTGCGTATCGAGATCGACGTACTGCTCGACTTTAAGCGACATAAACGAGTTGATATATCTCGGCAGGAAAACAAGCCCGTTATCCGAACGCAGCGGCTCGCAGTCGGCAAATTTATCAACGTTTCTTCCGCTTCTGAAGCCGAAATTCTCAAATACAGAGAAGGGTGCGTCAACGGTCAGGCAATTTATATTCATCTTGCCCGTCTGCTTTATGACGTGATGCGAATAATTTGCCTTATTTATCGTGACCGCGATCCTGTTCGGTGTGTCTGTTACCTGCGTTACCGTGTTGACGATCAGACCGTTATCCTTTTTACCGTCGTTTGATGTCACCACGTAAAGCCCGTAGCCGATATTGAAAAGTGCCTTAAGGTCATTTTTGTTTGCCGTGGAGTCTTGCTGAGCCAGATATTCGCGACACATCTCGTCTGCAAGCGCGCCAAGCTGCTCGGAGCTGTCCTCATTCAGCGCCGAAAGTATCCTTACCGTCGTATCGGTAAATTGAAGTCCCTTGCATTTTTCGAGCATCCCTCTCATAACCTTTGCGGCTAAGGGTGCCCAGCTTCCGTTTTCTATCAAGCCCACCGTGCGTGAACGGAACCCGCGCTCGGTCAGATGATCGATAAACTCGCGCATAAAGGGAAATATGTCCGCGTTGTACGTCGTTGTCGCAAGCACGAGCTTACTGTATCTGAATGCGTCCGCAACTGCCGCCGCCATATCGCAGCGCGCCAGATCATAAACGACGACCTTCGGCGCACCGTTCGCCTTGAGCTTTTCGGCAAGCTGAGATACCGCGCGTCTTGTGTTTCCGTAGACCGAAGTGTAAGCGACGACGATACCTTCTTCCTCGGGCTGATAGCTCGACCAAAGATCGTAAAGATTTACATAGTAGCCGAGATCCTCTTTGAGCACGGGACCGTGAAGCGGACAGATGACGGCAATATCAAGTCCCGCCGCTTTTTTAAGAAGGTTCTGCACCTGAGCGCCGTATTTTCCCACGATGCCGATGTAGTAGCGGCGAGCCTCGTCAGCCCACGGCTCCTCAACGTCGAGCGCACCGAATTTTCCGAATCCGTCGGCGGAAAAGAGTACCTTATCAAAGCTGTCGTAAGTTACGATGACCTCGGGCCAATGTACCATAGGCGCGGCAACGAAGGACAGAGTGTGAGTGCCGAGCGAGAGTGTGTCGCCCTCGCCGACAACGAGCCGTCTGTCTTCAAAAGCGTTTCCAAAGAAATTTTTCATCATAGCGAACGCCTTTTCGGACGAAACTATTGTTGCCTCGGGGTAGGCTTTGGCGAAATTCACCACGTTTGCCGAATGGTCGGGCTCCATATGCTGGACGATGAGATAATCCGGCTTGCGGTCGCCGAGCGTGTTTTGGATATTGTCGAGCCATTCGTGGGTAAACGCGGCGTCTACCGTATCCATAATCGCGATCTTTTCGTCAATTATAGCGTAGGAATTGTAGGACATTCCGTTCGGCACGGAATACTGACCCTCAAACAGATCGACCTTATGATCGTTTACGCCGATATATTTTATGTCTTTTGTTATAATCATATTTTTGCCTCTTTCCTTTGTTTTGGCCGTATCGTACAAATCAAAAAATCGCGCGATACGGTATGTATATTTTACCACATATCTTTATTATTTTCAATATTTTCAAGGGTTATTTTGCGAAAATCAAAAAACATATTCGATTTTGTCAAAGGCAGTAAAAACATCAAAAGCCCGACAGGATAGCTTCCGTCGGACTTTTGATGTTTATTTTGCGTTTTAAGCCTTTACGTTATTACCGCGCGGGCATCAATATTTACCTGTTGAGTCGATGATCTCGCCGTTGATGAGCCTTTCGCCGTCGGAAATGATCTTATCAACGAGTGTACGGAGAACAAAGAAGTTGCCCTTGCCGTTGATGGTCATATAGCTCTTTCTGTCGGTGAGCTTATAGAATCTGTAAACAAGCTCACGTCCGGACTCCGATGTTATCGTCAGCTTAAGCTGGCAGGCGCTGTCGTCCTGCGCTCTGAGAGCCGCGAGCTCCTCCTCGGTTGCCTCGGTCGTTACCTCTCCGGATATGGACGCGTACAAGAGCACCGAATAGAACATCTTAAAGTTGTAAATATCGCCTCTCTCGAACACGGTCGTATTACCCGAAGCGTCTTTCAGCGTAACCGTATCTGCCGTTACCGAAATCGAATTGCCCTTGTTGTCTTCGACGTAGCCGTCATAGACTCTTGTGACCTTGCCGTATTTGTTCTTAACGCGGTAGGCGTCCTTTATCGAGACCTCGGTTCCGCTTGAATCGTACGCCGTGACCTCTGTATTGGTTATTACCCACGTAAAGCCCTTGGTATCTGTTATGGTAAAGCTGCTGCGGATATCGAGCATATCCTTGTCGTCCTTCTTTACCGTGATCTCAAGTGAATCCGTAGATGCGCCGTCGCTCTGGTCGGATTTCGAGTTATCGAATGCGAACGAGAGGTTAAGTCTCGGAGACTCAAGCTTGATTCCGGTGCAGTATGCGACGTTGAGGGAAAGGATATCATCGTTTATCCAATCGATCTGCGAATATTCGAGGAACATAAGATTGCTCTCGTCAATCTCGACGATCATATCGTAGAAAGCAGATACTGCGTAATAGGTTCCTTCTTTGGTTTTTTCGCTGATGAGTAAGACATTCGGCACCTGTGTGATCTCGCCCGTGTCATCATCTGCGCAGTTGAAGATATACGATATCATATACTTGGGACAGTCGAGTCCGTACTGCTTAAGCACGCTGCCGTCCTCGCCCAAACCGAATCTGAGTACTCTGAGATACGAGATTTGGTAGAGAGAATAGAGCGTATTATCTACCGCCATATCATCGATATCGTATCCGCTTATCGAGCCTTCATTTATGATATAAGGCGTCATTGCAAATTCGGTATTCTCTCTCTTGTCGAGCGGAATATACGAAAAATCAATAACGAGATTCTCGATGATATCTTCCGGCACGTTGGTTTCAAGATATTTCTTGTAATCAAAGGAATAGATCTGGAAGTTTTCAACATCGAAGTAGTCATTCATAGACATAGGATAGAGGACTCTGGGGGTAACGAGCGTTTCGATCGCCTGAAGAACGGTGTCGCCGATCGTGGTGCTTACAACATAGACAGCCTGTCTCGGATTTTCGACATAATTACCGTTTTCATCCTTAAGATACTTGCCGTCGTCGCCCTTGACGAGCTCAACGTACTGAACGTAATATCCACCCTCTGTTATGAGCATATCACCGACTATGACCTTGTGCTTCGTACCCTTCGTGTCGGTAAGAATATACCACGCGGGCTCATAGTTGTATTCGTATTCCTTGCCGTCCTCGTCCTTGGCTGTCCTTACCTCGGCGACAAGTCCGTATTCCGAGAACTGCCCGTTCTCGTCCTTGATCGGACCGTCTATCTTCTTCATCGTAAGCGTGTAGCCCGTCGAAACGACAAGAGAAGCAAAGAGCTCTGCGTCATACGCTGTACCGTCATAGCCCTTGATCTGGAAGGAGTCGTCTTCATCTCGATAGAAGGTGTAGCCGCCGTAGCTGTTGTGCACCTCGATCGAGCTTATGCTTGCCTTCGGGGTATGTGGGAACATAAGGATGCGGCGCAACGAGCCTATCTGCTCGCTTCCCTCGGTGTCAACGACGGCGATGGTCTCGCATTCGCCCGTCTCCTCGTCAACTTCGACGAGAGTTCCCGCCGCCGTGGAATAATATCCGTCCGGGGTCAAGTCGAGCGTGTAGCCGTCCTTGTCGCAAAGACAATATATCTTTTTGAGGCTGTCGCTGTCATCGGGATCGTAATACGGGTTATCCTTTTTCTTGGCATAATATCTGGTTCCGTCCGCCTCGTCGATGTAGGTAACGGTATTCACGTAATCCAAAACAAAGAACAGAGCTACCGAAAGCACCAATATCGCTCCGATAAGAGCGTATATGAAGCGCTTTTGTTTTTTATAGTTTGATTGCGGCTTTTTTGCCTTTTTGACCTTCTTTCGACGGTCCTTTTTTTCATTGTACCCATCCATAAGGAAGGGTTTGCTTTCGTCGTAATCCTCGCCCGCTATGAAAACTGTCCTTTTTCCGTAGGTGCTATCGCTCTCCGACGTCTCATCGGCGGCGGGCTTGCGAGCGGTATCGCTCTCGAAAACTATGGGCTCAAGCTCCTCGGAGTCGGAGCCGTGGTTTATATTGCGGTTTTCGTTCATTATGAATATTTCCTCCTAACGATCACGAACACGCCGAGACCGAACATAATGACGGCGGGAACAACGGTAAGCACAATCGTATATTGCGTAGCCTGTGCCGTCGTGATGCTTGAAATTGTGGAATCCGCGAACGGTGTAAGTGAAAGACCTACGGGAACCTTTTCGGATCCGACCGTGCGAAGGGTCGAGAGCATAAGGTCTGAGTTACCGTATACCGCAGATTGAAGCATAGCCTGCGAAACAAACTCGGTTGAAGAACAAGCGATAACGTAGGAGTCGTTTGACTGTGTGAAATAGTTGTCGTCTTGGATGGTACGGATCTCTTTGGTGATCGTCATAAGACTGAACTTGTTGAGCTCATCAGCCTCCGAGACCGTCTTTCCGTTTGCCAGCGCCTCTGCCTGTGCCGAGGTTGTGAATACGTTGTACATCGAACGTGAAACTCCGTTCTGATAGTACGAATAGTAATAATAATCGTCCTCGGTGCTGTCGCTGTCTTCATCGTGATAATGAGCAAGCTCGTAATATTTCGACGGTTCTATCGCCGTAGCGTCTTTGAATATGACCTTCTTCGGAGTGCCGCCGTCTCTCATAGAGTTGGTTACGGAACCGCCGAAGCCCTTGGTTTCGTATTCGCCTATGAAGGTAAATCCGTCCGTCGAGAGTGCCTGCGACGCATCCTTGACCATATAGGGGTATTTTACCGCATCTCCGTCCGTGCTTATCTCGTCAACGGCTCTTGCATACGTAACGCCCCACTCTTCCAGATATTCTTCGAGGTTTGGAAGCTCGGGCGTACCGGAATCCGTAAATATCATAAAGGAGTGCGCTCCGTCAAGGAACTTGTCAAGCTTATCCACCTCGGATATTGTCGAAACTCCGTCCGCGACAAGGAAATCCGACTGAGGATTATAGGTTACGATGAGTCTGCAATCCTCGGGAATCTCTTCCGTGGCAAGATCGAGCAAGCTGATCTCGTAACCGGCATCGACAAGAAGATTTACAAGCTCGGTATCGTAGAAGGCTTCTCCGTGGTTCGTCGTAATGCAGGCGATGGGAGACTCGGCGCGCGTTACCGCCGAAATGGCGACGGCGTAAGTTCTTTCCATCTTGTGAGCCCAGGGTGTATCATCGGAATCCTCGTCAAATACGTAGAAGTTTCTGAGCGAGAGGGTTCTGTACTCGGTTCCGCTCGTGACGATAACGCTCGTTGTCTTGGGCTTGCCGTATTTCTGAACGGCTGAGGGGTTCTTGATTATATCAACCCACTTGACATCTATGCTGTCGGGGAAGGCGTTTGCAAGCTCCTGCGCCATATGGTAAACGAGCTTTTGTGTTTCGTTGCCATTGAGGGAGTCGGGCTCGTCGCAGAAGATGATCTCTATTTTGACGTCTTCTTCGCCGTTTTCCGTTCTGTCCTTGTTTGCGCTGTCAATGACATCACCAAAATATTCCTTGCCCGCATCCGAGAGTGTGTAGATCTGGTCGGGGGTCATATCGATGTACCAAAGATTTTTTTGTGCAAGTGAGGTGAATATTACGTTGAAGATAACGACCGCTGCAACTATAACGGCGGTGAGAGTTACCGAAAGAGAGCCGTAACGTACTTTTTTGTTTTTTATTGCGAATTTTCCGTTTTTCATTTCGTTTGACTCCTTTCGTCAGTTCCATCTGCGTTTGTCGTATACTCTTACCGTAAGGAAGAGGAATACAGAACAGATAGATAAATAATATACAAGAGCCGAGAAATCAAACAATCCGTAGCTGAAGTTTGCATAACGGCTGAGCACGCTTATCCAATCGAGGACAAATCTTATGGCATAAACGTCTATTGTACTGTTGAGAAAACCGATTATGACCATTCCGAGAATGACGGCGATAGTCGTGACTGCCGCAGCGAGCTGGCTCTCGGTGAAGGAAGATATAAAGGTTCCTATGGCGATGAATGCCGCGCCGATCAGTATTATGCCGATCAACCTGCCGACGATCTGACCCGTGACGGGACCTATTATCGAGTCGCCCGCGCCCTGATACTGAAGGTTTGCCGCGGCTCTTTCTTCGATGGCGATCGAATAGAGCGGGAAGAAGTTAAGGCAGGAAACGGTGAGGGTTCCGACAAAAAGTGTAAACGCCGCGAAGAACTTGCCAAGCACCATACCCGTAAGCGAAACGGGTGCGGTGAGCAGCATCTGCTCGGTGCGTTGCTTCTTTTCCTCGGAAAAAAGTCTCATAGTAAGAAGCGGGATTAAAACTATAAGCCCGAAGAGCAAGTAGGTGAAATACGAGGACGTCTCGTAGGACATACTGTGCAGTGTCGTGTAGCAACAGATGAGCGCGGACAGTGCAAGGAATATCCCGACGTAAACGTATCCGACCGGTGTTATGAAGTAGGAACGCAGTTCCTTTTTGTATATTGCGAACATAAAGCTTGCATCCTTTCTGTTTTATGTGTGGTTTATCCGGGCGCTGCCGGGGTGATCGTCCGCCTTTTTTTAAAAAGTGGGTCAAAAAAGCGGCCGGGAGTTTAATTTATTTTATCAATTTATTTTTATCTCTATGTGCTGACTGAAGTTTTTTATCTTGCTTTTTGTTGTTTAACAAGTTTTTTTGTTCGTTTCTTGCCGTGTGTTTTTGTCTGTTTCTTATTATTCGGTAAGTTTTTTCGTTCATTTCTTGCCGCTCGGCAAGGGGGTTATTGTTACTTTCTTATCACTCGATAAGAAAGTAACCAAAGAACCGAGTGAAGAGGGGAGCTCCCCTCTTCAATGACCCCCTGCTGCGCGTCGGCGGGATTGCCGACGCGAACCGTTTATATAAACTAAATTTGCCGCCTGCTGCTTTGCGCACAACGCGCGCAAAGTTATAATCCCACCCCGCAGGCTACTTCAGGGCTAAAGTCCGAAGTTTGGATTATAGTGGGATATTTGCTAAAACTCTTTGATTTTGTATACTATCTTGCTATGTTCTTTTCCAAAGCAACAAGCTAACTGATGTTGCACAGCACCGTAAAGTCGCACTGTCTTCGCCTTGAAGCGGGGCGACGAAGGCTTTTGCGGTTTTGCCTTTCAAGTTAACGTAGCAAAACAGAAAAAGCCGCGCGGCACACCGTCTTCCGTTTGCACTACAGGATTGAACCTTGAACTTAAATAATCGAAAACA
>CAZZFP010000044.1:3758-8202 GCA_964653575.1 uncultured Lachnospiraceae bacterium | reverse complement strand
CATCGGGTATGACGGATTCCATACTTGCATCCGCAACTAAAATCGGCGGCGTAAGGCTCGTCACTCAGTATGTTGAAAATCTCAATCTTGATGTTGCAAGAAGTATGATAGATAAGATCAGAGCCGAGCACCCCGATACGGTAGTGGTACTTGCCATCGCTCCCGAAGGCAAGCTCAACTTTATCACGTCGGCAGGCAAAGATGCCGTAGCTTGCGGAGTACACGCGGGCAAGCTTGCCGGAGCCGTAGCCGCAGTTACGGGCGGCAAGGGCGGCGGACGTCCCGACAGTGCTATGGCGGGCGGACACGACGACTCAAAGGTCAACGAAGCTCTTGCGAGCGCTCTTTCCGCGGTAGAGGGAATGCTCAAATAAGCCAAGACTTACGACTCGGAAAAGGATCCGCGAACGCAAAAGCTCCGAGATCAAAACGCCGAATATCAAAGTTTAAATACAAAAACAGTTGTAAACGGGCACCGCGGTCTTGACACTTCGGTGTCCGTTGCCGTATAAGACAACCCTGTTCTTCATAATATTTTTCATAATATTTTATTGAAAGAAACGGAGATCAAAATGAAAAATAACTTACGTCAAGGCATTAGCCGATATATTACGCTTATGCTCGCGGCGGTAATTGTGCTCTCTTTCTCGCTCTCTATGAGTGCTTGTGACAATTCCCTACCATCCGACAGCGAGAGCGTGTCTTCGACCGAAGAAGCAACAAATAAGCCAAACACGCCCAAAACCGAGCTTACCATATACACAGATGCTGAGACATACGATGTTTTCAACGAACTGACATCATATTACAATGGCTTTAACAGCAACGTAGAGTTCAACGTAGTCAAGATCGAAGACTGCGACAAACTTAACAGCCGTTTAAACCAAGAACTCGCCGCAGGCAAAGGTCCGGATATCATCATAGTATCCGAAGATACCAACCTTAACCTCCCGACGCTCATGAAGAACGGCTCGCTCGCCGACATAAGTCAGCTTATTGCGGACAACTCCAAAACATCATTTTCACTTGACAAATTTGACAGTGACGTTTTAAAAGCCGGAGAGTTCGGCGGCAAGCAGTTACTCGTTCCGTTGTTCTACACGCTTCCGATCATAGTCGGAGTCGAGGAATATTTGAATGATGCCGATGTAAAGCTTGACGGCACATTTGCGGAATTTTGCGACAGTCTTGAAAACTATAAGGGCACTGCATTCAGATATATGCCTTCGATCTCATCGCTCTATCTTTCGCTCGGATACGATCTTATAGACATCAACAGCGGCAAATGCGAGCTTGACGATCAAAGGATGAAAGAGCTTGTCGGAGCATATGTCAAAATGTACGACGAACTTGTGACCAATCCTTCCAAATATGATGTTCCCGACAAAGGCACCGACGATTACAATTCGATAGGACTCACAGGCGAGGATTTTCTGCTTCTGAATTCCCTGTTTTTCGGCGAGGAAAGCAATATCTCGTCGGTCAGTTCCACCTCTCTTGACATCAGAGACGCATACCTTTCCGCCGGCGTATACGCGCTGCCCGGATGTATGGACAACGGGACACTCAGTGCCTGCCTCGGTTGGAGCATAGCAATAAGTTCAAGCTGTAAGGACAACAAGGCGGCTCTTGATTATATCGACTACCTTACCGCATATAATATGACGTCGATCTGGTCTATACTCGGTATTTCGTCATACGAGGCATACAACCAAAACGTAAGAGAAAAAGCATACGGTCAAGAGGTCATACTGCCGAATAATGTTTTCCTCGATGAATTTTATTACGACATAAATTCGGACGTAAGCAAGGAAATTCTCGACAAATACTATGCTATATTTGACGCAAAGGACCGTTGCGGATATCTTGATGTAAACGTCAAAGGATATCTTGATGCGATAGCTGTCGAAATACTCAAAGACGGCTTAAGTGTTGATGAAGCCATAAAAAACGCAGAGACTCGCATATTGGAATATTTCAGCGGAAAGTAATATTTTATTATACAAATATAAAGTCTAAAGGAGAGTAACATCTTATGAAAACCTACATCAAAAAAGGCGCGCCTCAATACAAGGCAAACCTTCACTCCCACAGCACGATCTCGGACGGTATGCTCACCCCGGAAGAAATGAAAAAGGCGTACCGCGAACACGGATATTCGATCCTCTCGATAACCGATCACGAAGCTCCGTTCGATCATTCGGATATGACCGAAAAGGATTTTCTCCTGCTGACTGGCTATGAAGCCTACATACGCATACCGCACAGCGGAAAATACAATCCTTACAAGCCCGAGATACACATCAATCTTTTTGCCAAAGATCCGCACAACGTCAAGTATATTAACTTCAACGACAGCTATTGCAAATATATCAAGGATCCCGAGATCCGCGACGCATTCCAAAAGGTCGGCTCCGAGGAACCGAGAGAATATACCGTAGAATATATAAACAGCTTTGTACAAACAGCCAAAGAAAACGGATATATTTGCGCATACAACCACGCTGTATGGTCACTTGAAGATCAGGAACGCATCTCGGCATATGAAGGGTTCTTCAGTATGGAAATGAGCAATTACAGCTCCTACGTTATGAACGCTATGGAATACAACGGTCCGCTCTACGATCGCCTGCTTCGCGAGGGAAAGCGCATCTTCTGTCACAGCGCAGACGACAACCATAACGGTGCCCCGTTTGACTCGCCGAAATGCGATTCGTTTGGAGGATTTACGATGATCCTCTCCGACGATCTGTCCTATGATTCGGTAATCGATGCACTTGAGAGAGGTAATTTCTACTCATCTATGGGACCTAAGATACTTGAACTTTCGTTTGACGGCTCGAAGGTACATATTGAGACCGAAAAGGTTAAGCAGATCATAATGTTCTGCGGCGGAAAGAAGACATATTTTGAGATCGGCACGAAGGACGAGCCTGTTTCATCGGCAGATTTTGAGATTCCCGAAAAAGCTCCGTATGTCCGTTTCAGCGTTATCGACTTTGAGGGTAAGCACGCCGACACAAGAGGATATTTCAGAGACGAGCTTGGCATCTGATAAGATCCTAAAAACATATCGAAAAGACGCAGTGATTGTAATATCGGTCACTGCGTCTGAGTTTTTGACAAGGAGCGATTTGTCATTTGCACCTTTGATCTACGCAAAAATCAATAATTATGACTTTCGACTCTTGACAAAATCGAACAATAAGAATATAATTATCTGTGGTATACCGTCAGGTAAATAGCGGTACAAACAAATATGATATATATAAAGAGGTATTTTTATGTCAGAGAAAAAATGGGTTGCCGGTTGGGGTGCATCGATCTCAACCGTCGGACAAAACTATGCGGATTACATAAAGGACGAAACTGTCAGATATGTTATTTTCCCCACGATGGACGCAAGTGCGCTCCGCCTTCATTTTTCGAACGAATACGGAACCGAAAGCTGCACGATCAACAAGGTGTATATTGCCCTTCGCACAGACGGTGAATACATTGACGAATCGACAAATAAGCAGGTCACCTTCGGCGGAAACCCCGAGCTTACACTTGCTCCCGGTGAAGATGCGGTGAGCGATCCCGTAGAGTTCGATGTCAAAGCGGGTGTTGAATTCGATGTAAGTATGTATTTTGCGGACTTTACGCACATTACGACGGGACATTCAAACAACGGCTACTATATAAAGAAATATTTTACAAAGGGTGATTATGCCGCAGCCTCGGAAATTCCGCTTGTAAGCTACGGTCAGGACGGTCCCTATCTCTTCCTGCACACGATAGATTTTCTTACGGATGCGTCAAAAGATTGCCGCGCCGTTGTCGCTTTCGGTGACTCCATCACGGCTCAGCCTTGGCCCGACTGCTTCGCACATAGGCTCTTTGACCTCGGAATCAACGATCGCGCGATCATAAGAAAAGGTATCGGCGGAAGCCGCGTACTCCGTGAATACAAGTACAGAATAAAGAAGCACTGGGGTACTGCCGGTATCAAGAGATTCGAGCGTGACGTCGTTCAGGCGGGTGCCGACAGAGTCTTTGTGCTCCACGGAATCAACGACCTGATCCACCCCGGTGAAAACAATCGTCTTTGCTATATGGACGAGCTTCCCACCTCAGAGGAGCTTATCGAGAACGGCTACAAGAAGTACATTGAGATCGCGCGTGCGCACGGTATGAAGATATATCTTGCTACCATTCTTCCCTGTCCGCGTTGTATGAACGACGACGGCATCAGAGAAAAGGTAAGATGCGAGGTCAACGAATGGATCCGCACAAGCGCACCCTGCGACGGCGTTATCGATTTTGAGGCGGCAGTCTGGGACGAGAACGACCACAAGCAGATCAAATTTGAGTATGACAGCGGTGACCACCTCCACCCGAGCCTTGAAGGAGCTACAAAAATGGCAAATTCCGTACCGCTCGAATATCTGGACAGATGACC
>CAZZFP010000044.1:0-3658 GCA_964653575.1 uncultured Lachnospiraceae bacterium | reverse complement strand
CTATCAGCCGAACGTATAGCCCTTGAAATAATGGACTGCATCGTATCCTGTGCCGCCGGATGTCTTTCTTCTGTTGGTATTGAAGTAGAGCTTACCGTCATCGGAACAAATTCCGCAACTCTCTATTTCAAACAAATCCGCATAAGTACTGCTTGTAATCCTGAAAGAGAGATCCGACTCACATTTGATAGTACCGGATGCGTCTTTTATGTAATAAACAAGTACTATACTGACATTATCCTTTGTAAGCGGAACAAAAATATAGTTCTTATAGTAACCAAAGCCCTGGTATGTATACGACGAGAGATCCTTGGTCTTGCCGTTGACGACCGCGCTGGATATATTGATAGAGAATTTCTTGGTAACATTGATGGTACCGCTCGTATCGCCTATCGTCATCGATCCCTCATAGAAGGACTTTCCTTTTTTGAAAAGGAAGGTTATCTTCGTCGAAGTCTTTTTGATAATATTTACGCCCGACGGTGCAAGATGCTCGCCGTTATACTTTACCGAGAAGTTTGCAACCTTTTTGTACTTTGAGCCGTCAACCTTGAGCTGAACGAGTGCCTTGCTGTTTTCCTTCATTGTGACGACAAACAGGTTGGAATAGTCACCTATCTTGGTAACGCACATATCGTTGGCGTGTCCGAGATAGGTTGCGTATGTATTACCGGTAGCGGAATTCGTCAAAAGAGTACGCGCACCGGTGTCTTTGTTGGTCTTGTAAATGACTGCCTTGCTATTGTCGGTGCTCGTCTTTGCGGTATAGAGCCATTTGGATCCCACTGCCATACCCTGCATTGACGGGCATCCGTTTACATCCGGGATGCTTGCAACATCCGAATAGGTGTTGTAGTAAGCCGCTCCGACCGGAACGATAAAGGGAATTACCGCGAAAACAAATGCCAGGACAAAAGAAAAGATTCTCTTTTTCATTAAAAATTCCTCCTTCGGTATAATTATTGATTGGCGTATGCTGTTTTTTTACGCTAATAAGATTATACCGTTTTTCGGGAATTTTTGCAATTGACAGATAGTACAATTTTTTAGAAAATATTTTATCTCATATTACTAAATCGAATCTTGAATTTTATCAAACCTCGCTCGTTTTCTGCGGTTACGACAATTTTGATAGAGCCTGACAAGCAGATAAACAACATAGGCACCCAAGCACACGACGGGTATATACAAAGATGTGCTTACGACCCATCCGAATTTATCGTATATTGTACTGAATACGACCAATGTAGTCCTCCACGGACCCACAAAGAACATATTTATCGATCGGTCTGAGATCTCGCCGAATATAACGTTTATGCTAAATGCAACGGCGCAAAGGATCAGAAAAGTCAAAACGGATACCCAATAATCGTGAATATTCTTCACACCGCGTCCCGAGGCGATAAGATACAGTCCGATAAAAACGAGCAACATATGCCAAATGCAGGAATGTATAGTCAACATAAGGCAGTCGCCGAACACGCCCGACGGTTCGATTATAGCTGAAATTCCTCCGAGAAAGTTGAAAGTAGACATAAAGCAATACATAGCGTTACGCACCCGTCCTTCCTTCAAAAACGGAACGATAAGGCAAAAATACATCGGTATCGAGCAGAGCTGAAACGGAAACGCGTACCAGACGATACTGTGATCACCAAAATTAAAGTACATAAGCAGCTGCTTATACACCTCGGCTATAAAAAGAAACATACCGATACCGAAAAGGAGTCTCCTGTTTCCCTTCTCGCCGAGATTAGAAAGTCGTCTCGCCAAAAATAGGCAGAGCAAGACCCCGCCCACAGCATAGACAAAGTGGAACCATCCGTACGACTTCGGCGGTTCGATCTTCCACGCGGTAGAACAGATGAGCTCATCCAACCATATCCAAAATTTTTGCATATTATCACGTCCTCTTGATTGTCAACCGTACATTTCCGGGCATCCGCCAGAAAAGTATATCCAATATTTCAGTGGGAATTTTTTGCCGAATATTTTAGTATTTTTCATTTTTCTCAAAAAAATTTCGAAAAACATTCCGATTTTCAAAATTTCTTTTTGTTACGGTATTCTTATAATGTATTCCGACACTTATTTTCTGTCATCCGACTCGCGCCGTACCTCATTTTCTTTACGCTTTTTTTCCTTTCGCGCCTGCTTTTTGCGACGTCTTTGTTCTTTTATCTCTTTTCGCTTTTCGTGCATCTTTTCGTGCATCTCCTTAAGGACGCCAAGTGTCTTTTCGTCCTTTGGAAAGAACCATCGAAGCAGAGCCATCGCGATCGCCACGGTAACTATCTTCTCTGGTGAAATGGGCAACCACAGGAACGTCAGGTACGCACCCGCCACGGCTATCATCCATCCGATGTTATAGTAGGTTCCCACTCCGAGCATAATATATGACCAGCCGTTTGTGATCATCCATCCGATTCCGAAGCAAAGCAAAAAACGCGGATTGAACAAAAAATATATTATCTTTTTAAATACTTCTTTTATTTTTTCCTTTAATTTCATCTTTCATCCCGTTTTTTAAACCTTTCCAAAACTCACAGGCAATTTATATTTTTTTATTTACCGTTTTGCGATGCCGAAATGGCGGCGCTTATTGCGGCACAGAACGAAATCCCCCGCGCTCTGATATAGAAATCGCGGTCGGACTTATCTGCGACGGTAATACGCTCGGTCATCATCAGCATACCAGCGTGCATAAGCCTTTGCTGCTTTCCGATCCCGAATATAGCGCCATAGCCGCCCTGCTCCTCAAGGCAGGCATCGACCTCCAAAGTATCGTTTATTACCGCATCCGTATTCGGAAGCATAGCAAGCACGCCGAGCGTTGCAAGCTCGATAACGGTACCGTATTTGCGACCTCTGCGCTTAAATTCATTATAAAGTGCCAAAGTCCTTTTGACCTTTTCCTCCGGCTCGCCCTCAAAGAGCGTAAGAACACAGGCAAGCGCCTGCACGGAATTGTGCGAGTAAAATTCGGGCTTCAACAAGCGATAGCATTCCTCTATATGTTCTTCTATACTTTTGCACTCCGTATCCGACGCCGCAAGCAGAGTTAAAAGCGGAAGGTCGTCGCTTGAGGTTATTACCGAATGCCGCTCCTTCATAATCTCATAAAGCTGACTTGTGCGAGCGCATATGACTTCAAGATCCTCGGAGCCTGCATTTCGCGTCGCCAAAAGCGAGGCTAATGGCAGATATTGAGAATCCCAAAAATATTCCTTGAGTGCCGAGTGGGCATCTATTATCTCCTTGAGTCCTGCGGCGGCGTCCTTATATGCTTCGTTCAAATATAAGTAGGATATTATCACGGGTCTTGCGAGCCCCCTGAAGGTGGAAAAGGCTCCCGTGTTTTGCTTTATCAGTGCCTTTAATTCTTTAAAGTGTTCGACACTCGGGGTTATTTCGGTATCGGCGAACATTATATTGCAAATAGAGCAAATAAAGCCGCCATCCATAGGAAATGCGCTTTTGATTGCCTCGCGATCCTTTGCAAATTTGTCACAGATATGTTTCAAAGACTCTCTCACTGTCACTCACCTCATTATTATGTTTAATTTATGAAGATTTTAAGGGCTCCGCCACAATCCCCGGCAACTTTCTTGAAATGAAAGCAGTTTTCGCAAGCGAAAACGCAAAGAACTTCAAAAAA
>CAZZFP010000043.1:0-8510 GCA_964653575.1 uncultured Lachnospiraceae bacterium | reverse complement strand
TCATAAGGACACCCCGCAGGCTACTGCGAAACTAAAGTCCGTAGTTTAGATTATAATGGGATGTTTGCCGAATTTTTTTGCTTTTTGTGTATTATCTTGCTATGTTCGCATTATATTATTCCACCGCGCCAAAATACAGCTTTCAAATTTCTCTATGTTCGCACCGCACCCCTTTTCAATCTGCCGGTACGACAATAACAGGTCAACAGATTACACTTTGTAGCGTCCTCGCCCAAGGGAGAGTTCAAAGAGGGGGAACGCCTCTTTGCTCGCTTCTTTGGTTCGTTTCTTGCCGAGCGGCAAGAAATGAACGAAAAACTTACCAAATAACAAGAAAGAGATAAAAACACACGGCAAGAAATAAGCGAAAAACCGCTGATTTGGCGGGTGAACTTAGATGATTTAATAAAAAAACGCTTGCGTACCTCTATCGGTAAGCAAGTGTTTTTATATAGATTGTCGATCAAGCGGTGATCATCTTCAAACTCGAAACACCCTGATATAACAAAAATATCAAACGTGCCGAATGAGCCTCTCAGCTTTCTTCCTTGACTGCGATAAGCTCCTTTGCGTAGGGAAGTGACATTATCCAATCGCAAAGCGTGTGCCATTCGGCAAGCTTGTGATTGCGCCTTGCGTAATATATCGAGATGAGATTTTCGTAGTTCAACGTTACCGTTCGCATCTGATTATAGCTCGTCGGCAGGATCTGGATCATATTGTGCCAGGGCTGACGGTTCGAGGTGTCGGCAACAAACTTTTGCCTTTCCGCTTCGAGATATGCTATTATCGAATCAAGTACGGCAAGCCCGCCCTCGTCAAGTCGATCGCAAGAAAAATCATCTCTCGTAAATTCCTTGGAATGTATCTTGTGCATGGTACTGCAGGAATTTGCGACCGTTCCGACCTTGTATGTATCAAATTCCTTCCACCAATACAGTGGTGCGGTTATATCTACCGAAACGAATATCTGACGCAGAAACTTTCTGTGATCGCTCCCCGCCGTGGCAAGACGTCTGGCGAGCGAGAGGTCATTCTCTCCAAAAACGAAATTGCCGTCCGCATCGTATGAGCTGTCCATCCTCGCCCAGCTGTTCATGGGATTTCTCGCGCCCCTTACGGCGTTCTCAAAATTCATAACCGATGTGTTGCTAACATTCAACATAAAACTTTCAGATCCTTTCTATTTTATAACCACAATATAATAACATATAACACAAGATCCGAAGCCGAATTAAACATAAAAGATCGGGCACCTGCTCTTACAGATGCTTACGTAATCTTTTGTATGCCTTTGCGGCATTTCGGCTTCCGAGTTCCGCCGCCTTTTGGTAATATTGTGCCGCTGTAAGACTGTCTTGGCTGTAAACCGTTCCGTCCTCGCAACATTTGCCGACGTAATAGATCGCCTCGGGATGCTCTTTTGAAGCCGCGCTCTCAAGATAGGGGATCGCCTTCTCGGGATTCTTCTCCGCTCCGTCGCCTTCGAGATAGCACCTTCCGAGCTCAAATTGCGCCGCCGTGTTGTCGGCTTCCGCCGCACGAGCAAAGCATTCCACCGCGGATTTTTTGTCCGTTTTGCAACCGATACCCGCAAAAAGACACGTGCCGAGCCGATACATCGCGCGCACATCGCCGTTATTCGCGGCAAGACTCAGATATCTTACGCCGTTTTCCTCGTCCTTCGAGGTGCCCTTGCCCGCAAGGAAGCACTCTCCAAGCCTGTATTGCGCCGCCGCAAATCCGAGCTCCGCACATTCCTTGAAGTACGCAAAGGCAAGGCTGTCGTCCTGAGCGGTGCCTATACCTTCGTAGTAGCATTTTCCGAGTGCATAGCAAGCCTTGATGTGACCGTGCCTTGCGGCATCGTGATAGAGTCTGAACGCCTCGTCGCCGTCCTTTTTCACGCCTTTGCCGTATTCATAGCAAACGCCGAGCATAAACTCTGCCTCGGGATCGTGATATTCTGCCGCCAATCGATAATATTTTGCCGCTTTTTCCGGGGCGGCATTTATTCCGTCGCCGAAATAATATATGTCACCGAGACGTCGCATAGCGTCAAGATCTCCGCTTTCGGCGGCGGTATGATAAAACTCCGCCGCACGCGCCACATCCGGCGCTTTTCCGTTTACGCCTACCTCATAGCAACGTCCTATGTTGTAAACGGCGTTGGTATTGCCCATATTTTCCGCCTTTGTGAAGAAGGCGAGCGCCTTTTCAACATCTTTAAGGGTACCTTTACCCTCAAACAAGCATTTGCCGGCTTCGTTGACACATTCGGCATTGCCGAGTCGGCTTCCGACGATAAACCATCGGAAGGCATTTGCGTCGTTTTGCTCGGTTCCCGTGCCGTCACGATACGCCTTCGCGACCTCGCAGACCGCACTCTGATCCTGAAGCTCCGCTGCCGCAAGATACTCCGAGAACGCCCTTTCTTCGGAAGGCTCCGTGCCTATGCCGCCGGAATAGCATTTTGCAAGCTCAAACAGGGCAAGCGATATTGAGGTTGCCTGCGCCGATCCTACCTGAACCGTGCCGGATCCGACGAGCTTCTTTCCTTGCGCCGCCGCCGACGAGAGCCATTTAAACGCTTCATTTTCATCTCGATCGATCCCGTTTCCGTGAAGATAGCACAGTCCGAGCCTTAGCTGACCGCTGAGATTGCCGAGCCTTGCCGCTTCTCTATACCATTTTGCCGCTTCCTCGGGGTTCTCTTTGACACCGCAACCGCCCGCATAGCATCCGCCGAGGTTGTTGCAAGCTGCCGCGTGCTCTTGAGCCGCCGCTTTACGGTACCATTCAACCGCCTTTTCATAATTTTTCGGAACGCCGCGTCCGAATTCATAAGCCGAGCCGAGTCTGAACTGAGCCGACGAGTTGCCTTTTTCCGCCGCTTTGCCGCACCAGAAGACGGCATTCTCGTAGTTTTGCGTGACTCCGGCGCCGTTCCAATAACAGCCGCCGAGGTTGTTCTCGGCGGGGGCGTAGCCGCTTTGAGCCGCGACTCTGTACCAGTGCACCGCGATGCCGGGATCTTTTGTTACTCCGAGTCCGCGTTCGTAACAGACGCCGACGTAATAGCACGCCTCAACGTCACCGCCGTTAGCCGCCATCTCATACCATTTCATAGCCTCGGCGTTGTCCTTTCGGGTGCCTATTCCGAGCGCCGCGCATCTTCCCATATTGCACTGCGCTTGTATGTTTCCGTGTTTTGCGGCGTTTTTGTAATATTCTATCGCTCTTGTCTCGTCCTTGAATGTGCCTATGCCTTGCTCGCAGAATATACCGCTCTTTAACATTCCGTCAACACTGCCTGCCTCTGCCGCAGATTCGTAATATCCGAAGGCGTGGCGCGTATCGACATCGACCCCAATCCCTTCTTCGGAGCACATTCCGAGCGCATACAGCGCGTCGGGATAGGATGCCGATGCGGCTTGCATAAGAAATTCCACGCCTTTTTTGGTATCCGCTTCGACAAACCTTCCGTCAAGATATCGAATACCGATCTCGTATTGCGCACGCGCATTTCCCACCGCTGCCGCTTTTCTGTACCATTTTATGGCGGTCATAAAATCCTTTACGACACCGTTCCCGTTTTCGTAACAGTCTGCCAGCGCACATTGAGCGCATCCGACGCCTTTGCTCGCCGCCTGGGCATAGAGCTGTACCGCCTTGTCGGGATCGCGTTCAAGCTCAAACGCCGTGTCATAGCAACGTCCGAGGTTATACTGTGCCTCTCCGTCGTCAAGCGCCGCCGCTTTTGCGTAAAAGGCAAGCGCCGCCACCTTTTGCTCCGCACCGCTTGCATATCCCGATGTGATCTCTCCGTTCTCGAAAAGCTCTCCTATCTTGTTGGATGCGGCGGGGAACCCCTTTTCGGACGCTTCGACCAAATACTTAAGTCCTTCGACGGTGCTCGAATCCTCAATTTTGCGCAGTCCTCTCAAGTAAAGCTCTTCACCCGTAAGTATTCCGACGCCTCTTGTTACTCCGTCGATCTCGGTTCCCGTGACCGTGCTTTCAAATTCCTTGCCGAATACGGCAAGAGACGCAGAAAGCGCCGTTCCTACCGCGGAAGCATTCTTTACCAAAATGTCAAGAGCCGCGGAATTTTCACCTTGGTTAAGAAGATTGACAAATCTTATATCTCTGCCTTTGAAAGCTTCTCCCGAGAACACGCCGCCGCTCGAATGTGCGGATCTGCCGCAGACTATGCACGGCATAGGTTTTCCGTCCGGGATAGGTCGGTTGAGATATTCCTTTATAAGTGCCTCGCCGCTCTGATCCTTCGGCATAATTATTATCAGTGCCGCCGCTCCGTCAATATCCGCTTGCTTTTTTGAAACATCTATGTTATCGGCACAGAGCCTTATGCGGAGGCCGAGAGATTGAAGCTTGTCTATCGTCTCGGTGGCATTCGAGTAGTCGCTCAGATAATAGCTTACCGCGACGTAATTCTTTTTCAGTACGTTTTCCATCACAGACCTCCACTATGTTATACCTACTCATACTAAATTATAGCATAAAAGATCGATAAAATCAAGAACAATTTGAATTTATACGTCACGGTTGTCAAGTTTTATGCGTTTTTGCCCCATTTTTGCACAAAACCGCAATGTTTTGCCAAAAATCCGCGAACAAAAACACGTATACCTCTTGTAAAATCAAGAAATGTATGGTAAAATAAGAAACTGAGATATTAGTTTTAATTTCACATAAAGAATAAAGGACAGGCAATAAGTCTGAAAAACGGATCGTTTTTCAGATTTTCCTCCGTAATTGAAAGGAATGGTCATAAAAATGAAGGTTTCAGCACTTCTCGGCGAAAGATTTAAAAAAGCGCCCTCGGATTGTATTGTCGAAAGCCAGGCTCTTATGGTAAGAGGCGGCTATATAAAATCCGTCGGAACGGGTGTGTTCTCGCTCTTTACTCCCGCAAAGCGTATAACCAAGAAGATCGAAAATATTATGAGAGAGGAAATGGATCGCATCGACGGTCAGGAGGTTATGTTCCCCGTGGCTATGCCCGCATCTCTTTGGCGTGAATCGGGAAGATACGACAGTATCGGCTCTGAGCTTCTTCGCTTTAAGGACAGAAACGGCGTTGATATGGTGCTCGGTATGACACACGAGGAAGCTGCCGTTCATCTTGCAAGAGATGCCGCGCAGAGCTACGCAAAATATCCGTTTATGATATATCAGATACAGACGAAATTCCGCGATGAGCCTCGTTCGCGCGGCGGTCTGATCCGTACAAGAGAATTTACTATGAAGGACGCCTATTCCTTCCATACCTCGCAGGAAGATCTTGAGGCTTACTATGATGTTTGCTACCACGCATATGAGCGGATCTTTGCGCGTTGCGGAGTCCCCGAGGTCGTCGCGGTAAAGTCCGACTCGGGTATGATGGGCGGACGCGTCTCGCACGAATTTATGCTTCTTACCGATATCGGTGAAGATACCATAGTTATATGCCCCGAATGCGGATACCGTTCCAACATGGAAGCGGCGGATTGCATCGTTGAGAACGTCGCACACGCCGTCGAGCCGCTCGAAAAGGTGCATACACCGCATCAGAAGACGATAGAGGAGGTTTGTTCCTTCCTCGGAGCATCGGCAAAGGAGTCTTGCAAGGCGGTACTCTACCAGAGAAATGCCGATGATTCCATCATTGTAGTGTTCCTCAGAGGAGATCTTGAGGTCAACGAGACCAAGCTTCGCAATTATGTTAAAGCCGAGATACACGCCGCAACGCTTACCGAGAGTTCCGGTCTGTGCGCGGGATTTATCGGACCTGTCGGACTTCCCGAGGGCGTTACCGTCGTTTATGACGAGTCGCTTCGTACGCTTTCGAGCTTTGTCGCGGGTGCAAACGAAGAAGGATATCATTATAAGGGAATGAATATTTCCCGCGACGTCGGAGAGGTCGAATACACGAGCGTAGCCAAGGCTTACGAGGGCGGCATCTGCCCCGTGTGCGGTAAGCACAGCATCACGATAAGCCGCGGCATCGAGGTCGGAAATATATTCCAGCTCGGCACCAAATATACGGAATCGATGGGAATGCAGTATCTTGATAAGAACGGCGATCTTCAATATCCTATTATGGGTTGCTACGGCATCGGCGTCGGCAGACTCGTCGCATCGGTGTGCCAGGTCAAACGCGATAAGTTCGGGCCTATCTGGCCTATGACGATAGCTCCGTGGCAGGTTCACCTTTGCGCGATCAGGGTTGACGATCCTGCGGTCAAGGAAACGGCAGATAAACTGTACGAGGAGCTCAAAAAGCTCGGAGTGGAAGTAATTTACGACGACAGAGATGTCAGCGCGGGTGTTATGTTCTCCGACGCGGACCTTATCGGCGTTCCGCTCAGAATGATAGTAAGTCCGAGAACGCTCGAAAGAGGAGCTGTCGAGCTTTCCGCACGTGACAAATCCTTCTCCGAGGATCTTTTGCCCGAAACCGCGGCAAAAGAAGCTAAAGCTAAGGTTGCCGAAATGATCGAAGCGCTTACGCCGAGAGACTGATCGATTTTTCGCGAACATCCGAAAAAATCAAAAAATCCCCCAAAAATCGAAAAAATCCCCAAAATGGACAGTGCGGGCTAAATACCGCTTTTGATGTGATACCCAGCTACGACGGAAGGATGAATATATTTCCGACCGATGTGTTGCGAATGACAAATATATTATGATAGGAGCGGATAAACGTGGCGGATAGCAATGAAGAAAAGCTCAAAAGAGCATTTATTTACACCGGCGGCGATATCTGCGCCGAGAGGATAACCGAGCACCCGAAAGGGGACGACTTGCGCATCGCCGCTGACATCGGATATAACAACGCCGCTAGTCTCGGTGAAAAAGCGGATATATTCATAGGGGATATGGATTCGGTCGGCGCGGTTTCGTTGCCGCAAAACACCGAGGTCATAACATTAAATCCCGAAAAAGATCTGACCGATACTCAGGCAGCAGTCGAGCTTGCCGTAGAAAGAGGTTGCCGCGATCTTGTTATCGTCGGCGGCATCGGAACGCGGCTTGATCATACTGTTTCGAATATGTATATTCTTGAGGATCTGTTCCTGCGTGGGATCTATGCGATCCTTGTCAACGGAAAAAATCGCGTAAGGTATATAAGAAACACAAGCACGCTGATAGCGCGGAGTGCGTACAGGTACATCTCTGTCATCGCCGCCGACGAAAAGGTCAAGGGCGTCGATATCGAAGGGTGCAAATATCCGCTTAAGAACGCTCGCCTTGACCGACGCTTGCAATTTGCCGTAAGCAACGAGATCACGGAAAATTGTTGTCTTATCTCCGTAAGACGCGGAGGAATATTTATCGTCGAGTCGATAGATTAAATCACAATTTGCATTAATATTCATCAATAACGAATAAATATGCCATTCAGCGCAGCTTGTGCCGATGGCATATTTTGCATTTTGTGGGTCGAGATTGCCTCAAATTCCAAAATCAAAAATGCACAAAAACGGTTTAAACAAATTAAAAACATAAAAAGGCGAGCAAAATTGCAAGTTTTTTAAAAAAAGTTGCAAAAATCCCATAAAAATTGCAAGAAGCCTATTGACAAACAAAAATGTATGATGTATAATAAAACCAATTCAAAGGTTCCCCCGACCGATGGAGATTTGATACCTTCGACCGCTTTTTCCTTTCTTTTTTTAATTCCCCCTTTTCTCCTTTTTTGATAATATTAATAATAGAGGTCGAAGGCGAGGACAGGGCTTACGCGCGGATGCGCGGCGGCTCTGTCCTTTTCTGTTTGATAAATATCAAAAAAGCTTAAAAATTTTTAAAATAGGGGTTGACAAATCCTAAATAATGTGGTATCATATCATAGTAAATTTGAATAGCGTATGCGAGTGTAGTTCAATGGTAGAATTCCAGCCTTCCAAGCTGGTCGCGTGGGTTCGATTCCCATCACTCGCTCCAAAATGCGGCAGTGATGCTGCCGCATTCTTAATGTGCCTTTAGCTCAGTTGGATAGAGCAACTGCCTTCTAAGCAGTAGGTCGGGGGTTCGAATCCCTCAAGGCACGATATGGTGGGTATAGCTCAGCTGGTTAGAGCGTCAGGTTGTGGCCCTGAAGGCCGTGGGTTCGAATCTCATTACTCACCCTTTTTTTAAAAACAGGGGTCGTTTCGAAAAACGGAGCGGCGCCTGCTTTTTGTGTCTTGACATTTTTCGCAAAAACAGCTCTTTATTGATTGACATATCTTATATGTTATGATATAATTAACCGTATGCGCATTTTTGCGGATCGCTTTAGATAGAAAGCGTCTTATATCGGGGCGCCGCCCCGAACCCCGGTCCACCTTTTTGAAAAAAGGTGGAGCCAAAAACTTTCAAAAAAGAAAGTAATTATTTTTTTCTTTGAAGTTTTCGGGGGTGTGGACCGCTTTTTTCAAAAGGGGTCTGCGAAAAAGATAGAAGATGTTTTATATCGGGGCGCCGCCCCGGACCCCGGTCCACCTTTTTGAAAAAAGGTG
>CAZZFP010000042.1:0-9145 GCA_964653575.1 uncultured Lachnospiraceae bacterium | reverse complement strand
ATCTCTATTCGATTATGAGAACTTCCGTGCTTTGCGAAGACGGGGAGACACCGTTTAGGTAAATGAGGCTTTTAGCGGCGTATTGATATGTGCGCTATATTCGCTTTGCGCAGATCAATAAACATATCTATAATTTAAAAGACTTACCGCTAAAATTACGGCGGCAAGTCTTTTTTGCTTTGATATTCACTTTTCCGTGCGTGCAAATATACGTTTGAACCATACGATATCCTCCGGCGGTAAAGCATAGCACATTATAAGCAGACAAACGTACAATATACCCGTCAGCAATATGCAGATGATGAGCTCCGATATTTCACTTGAAAAATATGTGTATTCGCGCATTATTCTCGTCATACAGCAAGCTCCGGCGATACAAGCCATAGGCGCGCATATCCAAGATATAATGTGTACTTTTAATCCTGTTGCGTGTAACAGCTTTGATACGCTCAACATCGCGTTTAATATCTCGGTGATAAACAATGTAAATATATATCCGCCGATTCCGTATCTCGGTAACAATATCCAAACGAGTATTACTGAAAGAGTAGAATCTATTATGTTTACATTCATAGAATATACTTGATACCCGAGACCTTTTAGCATAGCGTCTGTCGCGCTGTCAAGATACATAACAGGAATAAGTGCGGCAAAGATCGAAACGTATTCCCTAATATCTTCTCGCGGATAGATCGCACAGCTGATCTCTTTTGAAAAGCATACTATGATCCCCGCAACTCCAATCGAAAACATAAGGGTGAATTGAAATACTCTCGAAGCTATATAGGTTATCTGACGGTGATTTTTTCGCTCGCGACATTCGCTGAGCTCAGGAATAAGAAGTCCGGAAAATGATGTAAGAAACGCCGAAGGGAAGAGAACTATCGGAAGCGCCATACTCTGTATCTTTCCATAGGCGGCAAGGGACGCCGAATGCGATACGCCGCTTTTCTTTAGCCCTTTCGGAATCAGCGCGTGCTCGATGGTCAAAAGGGCTGAACGTGCATAAGAACTGAACGCTACGGGTAGTGAGATGCCGAGAATGGAATATAAAACCTCGTCGTCTTTGGTATCGTTTCCTTTTTGTATTTCTTTATTGAGACAAAGGCGGTGTCGCTTTTCATATAGCCAGAGTACTACCATAGCAAGGCAGGACAGTACCTCGGATAAAGCACCGCCGAGAACGAGTGCTATGCAAGCGTATTCCACTCCGCTCGGCATAAGCAAGTTTAGTAAAAATGAAATGAGAAATATTTTGCACCATTGTTCGAGCACACCGACAACAGCATTTTTATAGACTCTGCGCACTGCGGTAAAATAGCCGTTGAGCGCAGAAGAAAGAGACATCATAGGTAAAGATATTGCAAAGATACGCAGCGATCGCACCGTACGCATATCATCAAGCAAATATTTACCGATCGGTTCGCTGAACGACCAAAGAAGCGACGCGGCAAGTCCACCGAAAAAAAGGCAATAAGCGGCGGCACATTTCATAATTTTGCGAGCACGGTAGCTTTCATTTCTGCTTACGCACTCGGAAATAAGTCGTGTGAGCGCCAAATTGATGCCCGAGGTGGCAAGAGTCAGAGCAAATCCGTAAACGCCTGTAATCAGCGAAAAAAGCCCCATACCTTCCGAGCCTATTCTGTTTGAAACATATACGTTGAAGCCTACAGATACGATCCTCATAAGCAGGGATACTCCCGTCAGCATAAACGCATTTATAAAGAATCTTTTTATATTTCTCATAGTTGTGCCTACTTCTTTTGTGATAGCGTGGAAGGCGAGATCTTTGGGACGGCAATGAACGCACCGCTTTGCCTTGGAAAACTTTGATTTTTAAAATTTTTTTGCTTTCCGCCTTCTTTGCTTTATACAAAATTTTATGCACGTGAACTCGACTGTATGAAACGCATAGCTCGTTTGAAAAACAAAAAAGGGCACGCGGTCTTTCACGTGCCCATATATCCGCAGACCGAGATGGTTGTACAGTCGGCGGTAAAAAATAAAATAAGTAATAAATTAAGCTTTGCTGTGTGACAAAGCCGTGAGCGATAAGAAGATCGGAGCGATATGTCTGATCATCTTATTCGTCGTCATCAACATCATCACATTCTGTTTCTTCAAAATCCTCTTTTGAAGCACCGCAGAGAGGGCATACCCAATCCTCGGGAATATCCTCAAAATCGGTTCCGGCTTCGATTCCGTTTTCCTCGTCGCCCTTTTGCGGATTGTACTGATAGCCGCAGAGCGCGCAGGTGTATCTTTTCATATCAAATATTAAACTCCTTTCGTTGATTTATATTGTTTTAGCAGCCGAGATAAACTGCTGTTACGTAATGCCATAATATAATAATCTATATAAGCGATATTGTCAAGGGGATTTTTCAAAATACATACGAATATTTGTGCCTTTTTATTGAATTTTACGTTTTGTTCAATAAAGCAGGTACGGTTTTACCTTTTCGGCAAATTTGTCACAATATTTTTTACATTTTTCGGAATAATTTCGGATCATTTTATCGTCGATATCCGATGAAAAAGAATCCGTGCCAACACGTAACGCAAGACTCGGTGCTTTCACCGTAAATTCTTTATATTGAGCGAATCTTGAATAAAGATGAAGCGCAGCGGTAAACGGATCGTAAGCCTCGCGGTCGGTTATGTGAAGCTCGACTCCCTCGCAGACCTCGCCCGCCCATTTATTAAATCCGGGCGTAAAAAATGCTCTGCGGAAAATAACCCCCGGAAGCTTCAACTCATTCATCTCGCGACAAATCTTCATAGAGTCGGCAAACGGGGCGCCTACAAGATCAAAGGGACGTGTCGTTCCTCTGCCCTCGGAGACGTTCGTGGCTTCGAAAATACAAGTACCTATGTAATTTATTGCGGTTCCGACAGAGGGAATGTTTGGCGACGGATTGACAAACAGCAGATCGGTCTCATCGGCATACATCTCTCTGCTATAACCTTGGCAGGGAATAACGTAAAGCTCGCATCCTATATTCTTTTCTGCATTTATGTATTTGGCAAACTCACCTACGGTCAATCCGTAACGAGTCGGAATATCGTATCTTCCTATCGAGGATGAGCATTTTTCCTCGTCGAGCCACGAGCCCTGACGTGTTGCCGCGTTTATGGGATCGATCCTGTCAAGCACTATCACGGGCTTGTGTGACGCGGCACATTCCTTCATAAGATATGCAAGGTTGTAAAGATATGTGTAAAATCTTGCGCCGACATCCTGAACATCGTAGACCAGCACGTCGAATTTTGAGAGTGCGCCTTCGATATTTTTGCAACCTCCGCCGTTTATGTTAAATAGCTCGGCTCCCGTTTCCGAGTCATAAGAGCTTTCGCCCCAGCTACCGTCCTGTAAATTCGACCGTATGCCGTGCTCGGGAGCGAACATAGCGGTAAGAGTGTATTTCTCGGCAAGAACATCGTATGTGGGACGCGCGCTTTTGTTTACGCCGGACGCGGTCGTAAGTATACCGACTCTTTTTCCTTTTAGATATTTATCTGCTTGACTTATGCAGTCAGCTCCGTTGAAAACCTTATATTTTGACATATTGCACCGCCATTCTATATATTGTATTCTCATTATATAATCATATTCGGCAATTGTCAATAGGCTGTCCCAAATGTGAATAAAAAAGTTGACGGATCGTAATATTTGTGGTATACTTACAGATGAAAATGATCGAGATCGGAGAACAGATATGAAAAAAATGCTTGTAGTCGATGGGAACAGTATAATCAACCGTGCTTTTTACGGAGTCAGACCGCTTACGACCTCATACGGTTTGCATACAAATGCCGTATACGGAATGATAAATATTCTTGACAGACACATATCAGAGCTGTCTCCGGATTATTGTGCCATAGCCTTTGACCTGAAAGCACCGACCTTTAGGCACAAGATGTATTCCGAATATAAAGCAGGCAGACGCGGAATGCCGGATGAGCTTGCAGAACAATTCGGAGTAGCGAAAGAGGTTGCCGAAGCACTCGGATTTATGAGACTTGAATGCGAGGGCTACGAGGCGGATGATATTCTCGGAACGCTTTCAAAATATGCCGATGAGGATACGACAGTCTATATACTTACGGGAGATCGCGATTCATTACAGCTTATAAATGATAACGTTCACGTGCTTCTTGCTACTAATTCGGAAACCGTAGATTTTGACCGTGCGATGTTCAGAGAAAAATACGGTATCGATCCGACTCAGTTCGTAGATGTCAAGGCACTTATGGGTGACACTTCGGACAATATTCCCGGTGTTCGCGGCATAGGCGAAAAGACGGCTTTTTCCCTTATCGCACAGTACGGTACGCTTGATAATGTTTACGCTTCACTTGATACTGCCAAGCTTACAAATTGTGTAAGGACAAGGCTCGGTGACGGCAAAGACGCGGCATACATGTCAAGGGATCTTGCAAAAATATTTACCGAGGTCCCAATATCCGCAAGTCTGAATGATATGGAATATCACGGAATGGACAGAGCGCGCACGTTTGAGCTTATGCAGAAGCTTGAATTTTCCGCTTTTATCAAAAGATTCGGGCTTAATGCCGAGAGGAATATCGGGGCGCAGAACACGGGTAGCGAGGAAAAATATTCGTTTGAGGACGGAGACGCGAAATGCGAAATGCTCCAAAGGACAGAGGGGCTGTTTGCGATAAGCTTCAAAGATAATGCTGTAACGCTTTTTGACGGAAGCACGGCGGTGAGATTTTCCGATATTACAAAATGTGCCGACGAGCTTTGTAAATTTCTTTCGTGCGGTGAAAATCGCATCGTTTGTTACGATTGCAAGGCACTTTATAAATTTCTCGATGGGTACGGGATCAAATTCAGAGATGCTGACTTTGATGTTATGCTTGCCGCGTATGTGATAAATTCGGGTAACGGAAGCTACGATATTTCAAGGATAGTCATCGAATATCCGGGAAGAAGTTACAATGACGACATTGATACCGCGGTGTACGCTTTTGAACTCTATCCATTGCTTTGTGAAAGGCTTCAAAGGGACGGACTTGAGAAGCTTATGTATGAGATCGAGATGCCGCTTGCGTCGGTGCTGACGGATATGGAGCTTTACGGCTTTAAGATAGATCCCAATGGAATACGCACGTACGGCGATGAGCTTTTAAGCCTTGCCAAAGAATACGAAAGCAGGATATTTGTGCAGGCGGGAGAGACGTTTAACATAAATTCTCCGAAGCAGCTCGGCGAGGTACTCTTTGAAAAGCTGCATCTCAAAGGCGGCAAAAAGACCAAAACCGGGTACAGTACAAGCGCCGACGTTCTCGAGAAGCTTCGCTCGGTCTATCCGATAGTTGATGATATACTTGAATACAGAAAGGTTACAAAGCTTAAGTCTACTTATGTGGACGGGCTTTTGCGCGAGGCTGACAAAAACGGAAGAGTGCACACGAATTTTAAACAGACGGGAACCGCAACGGGCAGACTCTCCTCGACCGAGCCGAACCTTCAGAATATTCCGATAAGAACCGAGCTCGGCAGACTTTTGCGCCGCTTCTTTATACCCGAAAGCGCAGAATATGTCTTGATAGACGCGGACTATTCGCAGATAGAGCTTCGACTTTTGGCACATATCTCGGGGGATGAAACTATGATAGAGTCCTTCAAGTCCGGTAAGGATATTCACGCCTCGACCGCATCTCGTGTGTTCGGCGTGCCGGAGTCCGAGGTAAGTGCCGAGATGAGAAAGCACGCAAAGGTGATAAATTTCGGAATTCTCTATGGAATGGGAGAATTTACACTTGCAAATGACCTGCATATAAGCCGTGCCGAGGCAAAGGAATACATCAACAGTTATCTCTCGGGCTTTCCTCGTGTAGATGAGTATCTGAAAAACATAATAAAGTCGGCATATGAAAACAAATATGTCACTACTATGTACTCACGCCGCAGGTATATTCCCGAGCTTGCGGGACAAAACAAAATGCTTCGCTCCTTCGGAGAACGCGTGGCAATGAACAGTCCTATACAGGGCAGTGCGGCGGATATTATCAAGATAGCTATGATAAACGTGCATCAAAGGCTGAAAAAAGAAGGGCTTGACGCAAGACTCATTCTTCAAGTACACGATGAACTGCTTATAGAGGCATCCAAAAAGGACGCCGAGCGCGCACGCCGTGTACTGTGCGAGGAAATGGAGTCGGTTGCCTCTCTTTCGATCCCCTTGACGGTTGAAGTTGAGATGGGAGATAATTGGCTCTTTGAGTGATATGTGACACGGATAATGTAATATTTTATTTTGATCTCCTGTAAAATAAAGTAAGAATTTATTTTACGGGAGATCTTTTATGCTTAATTCTATTTGTAAGGATAAAAACAGAGGCAAAAATGACGCTGTTGCTCATACCGCGGCATTTATCGCTGTTATGATATTGCTTGCACTTGTTTGCTTTGGATTTTGTATCGTAGGGAAAAAGCTTTCCGAAGATAGAGGCATTGTATCCGCAGTCGGCGTCGATACCGTGGCAAAGACGATAATTATTGACGCGGGTCACGGCGGAGAGGATGGTGGGGCGGTCGGAGTGAACGGAGTGTATGAAAAGGAGCTTAATCTTGATATTGCGCTAATCCTGCGTGATATGCTGAAAAGCGCCGGCTATAACGTAATTATGACACGAGAGGACGATGTGCTGCTTTACGATAAAACGAGCGATTATAAAGGGCACAAGAAACAGCAGGATCTTGCATCAAGGCTCAAGCTGGCGCAGGACAATGAAGACGCCATATTTGTCAGCATACATATGAACTCATTTCCGATCGAAAAATATTGCGGACTTCAGGTCTACTATTCCAAAAACAGTGATGAGTCTGCGCGTATTGCCGAGGCTGTGCAATCAAATACTGCAAAATATCTTCAAACCTACAACAAAAGAAAGATCAAGGCGGCAGACAAGAGCATATATCTGCTTGACCGAATGAGCAATCCGTCGATCCTTATCGAATGCGGATTTTTGTCCAACGCCGCCGAATGTGAGCGCCTTTCGGATGCGGAATACAGAAAAAAGCTCTCGTTTGTCATATTCAGATCAATATGTGAGCATATTTTGAGCGCCGACGCTTGATTTTTGCGCCGTTTCGGTGTATAATTGTGTTGAGAATTTACAGTTCAAAACAAAATGGACCGAAAGGGTGCGATCTATGAAATCAAAGCTTGTATACGTTTGCTCGGAGTGCGGATATAAATCACCGAAATGGGTCGGCAAATGTCCTTCGTGCTCTATGTGGAATACACTTGAGGAGGAGGTAAGTCTTCCGACTCAGGGAAACGCAAGAAGGAGCGTCGTTGAGAGTGCTGAGTCAGCACAACGTTTTTCCGAGCTTGAGATACCGACTTATATGCGTTTTAAAACGGGGCAGGGAGAGCTTGACCGCGTGCTTGGCGGAGGTCTTGTCAGCGGCTCGGTCGTCCTCATATCAGGAGAGCCGGGTATCGGAAAATCAACGTTGCTTATGCAGATCTCGGATTCCCTCGGCGGCACGACTGTGGAAGGCAGAAACCGACGTGTGCTCTACGTCTCGGGAGAGGAATCGGGCGGTCAGCTTAAAATGCGAGCAGATAGGCTCGGCGTAAAGGGTGACAATCTATTCGTGCTTACCGAGACCAATATCGCGCGAGTGATAGAAGAGACAAATAAAACCAAGCCCGATATACTTATCGTGGATTCGATACAAACGATGTATGACAGTAACATATCCTCCGCGCCGAGCAGTATCACGCAGGTAAGAGAATGTGCCCTCGCACTGATTTCCAAAGCCAAGAGCGAGAATATCTCCATAATACTTGTCGGACATATCAACAAGGACGGAAATATTGCGGGTCCCAAGGTGCTTGAGCATATGGTAGACGCGGTCATATATTTTGAGGGCGAACGCAGGCAACAATACAGAATTATACGTGCTATCAAAAACAGATACGGCTCAACAAACGAGATAGGCGTTTTCGAGATGACGGATCACGGGCTGAGCGAGATACCCAATCCTTCCGAGATGCTTCTCGCGGGCAGACCCAAAAATGTTCCCGGTAACTGCGCGGTCTGCACTATCGAGGGAACGCGCCCGATCATTGCCGAGATACAGGCACTTGTCACCCCCACGGTCTTTCCGGCGCCGCGAAGGACCTCAAACGGCATAGACTATAACCGCCTGTGCCTCATTCTTGCGGTGCTTGAAAAGCGGCTCGGACTGCGTTTTTCGCAAAATGATGTTTATCTTAATGTAATAGGCGGCTTAAACATCGACGAGCCGGCGGCGGACGTGGCAATAGCACTTGCGCTTATCTCCTCGCTTACCAACAGGACAATTCCCGACGACCTCATAGCGATAGGGGAGCTCGGACTTGCGGGCGAATGTCGCACTGTTTCGGAGCTTGAATATCGCGTAAAGGAAGCGGCAAGGCTCGGATTTACCAAGGTTATAGTGCCTGCGGGAAATTCGGTACAAAGTAAAACCGCTGGCGTCAGCATCATATCAATAAACGGAATATATGAGACTCTGCATTATCTTATGCAGGGGACGGATAACGAATAAACTCGGAAAGGAAGAAGGATCAATGAAAAAAATACTTGTTATAGGAAACAGCTACGGCGTCGATGCGACTCGCTATATGTATGGCATCGCTCGTGCGGCAAAAAAGGATCTGAAGATAGTTTGCCTGCATATAGGCGGATGCAGTCTTTACAGGCATTACAGAAATATGCTCAGCGAGGAAAAGGTGTATGAATACTATATCGACGGCATCAACTCTGGACTTCGCGTATCTCTTAAGGAAGCTCTGCTTTCGGATGAGTGGGATAACGTAGTGCTTCAGCAGTGCAGTCCGAGGAGCGGCGAATATGAGACCTATCTTCCGTATCTTCCCGAGCTTTCGGCATACGTAAGGAAGCTGGCTCCCGCCGCAAAGCAGTACATTCATATGACGTGGACGTATGCGGAAGGATCGACAAGATTTAAACTCAGTCCCTTTGAAACACGTGAAGAAATGATCCCTCGCGTCAAGGAGGCGTACCGCAAAGCCGCCGAGGAGATAAACGCCGATGGCGTTATTCCGTCGATGGACGCTATGTGTAAGCTTTACGACGCAATAGGAGAGGGAAC
>CAZZFP010000041.1:0-9340 GCA_964653575.1 uncultured Lachnospiraceae bacterium | reverse complement strand
GCGACGTTGAGATCCCGGGCGAAAAGTCGTTTCTTAAATACACCTTAAGTTCCCATCTATGGGTGGAGCCCCTATCCTTACCTCTCATCTTTCAAACATCCATCCTTTTTGAAAAAGCGTAAACAATTAAAGTTCAAACAGCTTTATTGCTTTAATTGCCGAGCCCTCGTCAAATTCTCTGACCTCTCCGAGAGCAAAGAAGTGACCGCTTTTGTCACAAATTCGGACACGCTCGCCGCAGGGCAATGAGGTTCCGAGCTTCTTTTGGTATATAACACACCCCGAGCGGCAAAGCCTTTCAAAGAAATCATTGAGCTTTACGCCGGGTAACTCTGCGAAGAGCGTTTCAATTGGCATAAGAAGGGAGAGACGTGCGTCCATATCCATTTCTTCAAGTTCGGATATAGTATGAGAGGCTTCTATCGGATACCCACACGCCTCGAGCCTTTCAAGCGATGACATAACTCCCCCGCATTTGAGCATGTTTCCTATATCGGCACACAAGGTCCGAATGTAAGTGCCGCCCGAACACGCAACAGTTATGATATATTCTTTTTCGTCATCGGTTGGAGCTATATCAAGTGAAAATATCTCGATCGGCCTCGGTTTGCGCTCTATGACTTTGCCGGCACGGGCAAGGTCATACAGCTTTTGACCGCCGACCTTTAGCGCACTGTACATAGGCGGTATTTGCTCTGTCTTCCCGATAAATCCGCGCGCCGCGTTCGTTACCGCGTCCTCGGGCGGGATATCGTCTGTGCTTGTCAGCATATTTCCCGTTATATCTTCTGTATCGGTCGTTATGCCGAGCCGAAGCCCCGCACGGTAAATCTTGTCGCATCCCATCAGATATTCGGACGCCTTTGCCGCCCGTCCGATCAACACAACGAGAACCCCTGTTGCCAACGGGTCAAGCGTTCCTGCGTGACCTACTTTTTTTGTACCGTAGAGCCTGCGTATCTTATTTACTATATCGTGTGAGGAAACTCCCGAGTGTTTGTTTACTATAAGCACTCCGTTGGGATCCGTCATATTAACATTCTGTATTGACATATCCGTTGATTGTTACCTCAAAGCAATATTTCATCGAGCGGTCTTTTGGGAACGTGATGAATTGAGTTCTCGTCACGGTAATAGAGCACATTCCCGTCAACGGCATCTTCGAGAATTATTTCTTCATCCGGATGACCGAGAGCGATAACGAGTTGCAGCGAGTACTGAACGGGAATTCCAAGCGCGGGACAGATGGCGTCCGAGTTGAAGTTGCCTATCATACACCCGCCCAAGCCCCTCTCGACCGCCGCGAGCATAATGGTTTGAGCTACTATGCCGATATCGCGCCTGAAGGTCAGCAGATTTTCGGATATCGATTTATCAAGAAAAATGAGAATGTACGCCGACGGCTCGTGTCCCTTCGGCGGAAGCGTGATACCCTTGAGCGCTTTGGCATATTTTACATTACCCGCGATCAAATCACATTCGTCGTGGGCGACGCATATCTTGTATTTGAGCGGTTGAAGATTTACGCTTGAGGGGGTAAATCTCGTAAGCTCAATGAATTCAAGAAGCGTTTCCCTTGATATCGTGACCCCGGGTTTGAATGAGCGGAAGCTGCGATTGGCTTTTACCAAATTTTCAAGCATTGCGGTTTTCCTCCGTGATATCATTTAGTTTGTGAAATATGACCTCTGCACAGTATATCGGCATACCTTGGGATGAAAAGCTTGCTTCGTATTCCGTTACGACATTATCCTCGGCTCTTTCCGAGGCGTGAAGATCACGACTTACCCAGACGGTTTCAAGCCCCGATGCCTCAAACTCCTCTAAGCTGAAATCAAAGAGTGCTTGATTGTCGGTTTTGAAGATGAGCCTGCCGCCTTCGATGAGCAGGGAACGGTATACTTCAAGAAAGGCTCTGTAAGTAAGTCTGCGCTTGGTATAGCCCTTTTTTGTCCACGGATCGCAGAAGTTGATGTATATTACAGATATCGAGCTTTCGGGAAAATATTCGGAAAGCGCCCTTGCGTCTCCGATAATAAATCGAAGATTGTTCGGACGGCTCTCGGATGACGCTTTGGCTTTTTCGAGCGCCAAGCACGCAACGTCGGCGACACGCTCCATAGCGATAAGATCTATTCCGTGTTCTTTGGCGGTCAGTCCGCAGGCAAAAGAGCCCTTGCCGCATCCTATCTCAAGACACAGCGGCTTGTCTTTTCTCTCTGCCGAAAAAGCGGCGTATGGATCATCCTTTAAGGAGATCGGGTCATTTATCAGCAAGTCCGCGCAAGCGGCGATGCGCTCGGCACCGTGCTTTTTTCTTCTCATTCTCATATCGGTTATTTCCTTCTGTACTAATAATAAAATCTGTTTGATTATAAAATAAAATATACTTGACAACTCTTTGAAGTAGTGATACAATAATACCAACACTTAGAGGAGGTTATTACATATGTCAAACTCTGAAATACGCGCAAAAGCGCGTGAACAACTCGGCAAAAATATTTTCAGCGAACAGTGGCTTATGGCGCTTGTCGTGTGCCTTATTATCGCCGCTATCAACGGACTCGGCAGCAGCGTTTCTTTCGGAATTGCCACGCTGATCCTCACAGGTCCTCTTTCGGTAGGCGTCGCCAAAATATTCCTTTCGCTTACAAGAGGGGCAACAAAGATCAATATTGAAGACGAATTCAGCGGATTTAAGGATTTTACCGAAAATCTTTTGCTCGGTCTCCTTATGTCGGTATTTACCTTTCTTTGGACGCTTCTCTTTATAATTCCCGGAATAGTAAAGTCATACGCTTACTCAATGGCGTTTTATATCAAAGCGGATCATCCGGAATATACCTGGAGAGAATGTCTTGACGAGAGCCAGGAGATGATGAGCGGCTACAAAATGCAGCTTTTCTTGCTCGACCTCAGCTTTATCGGTTGGTGCATTGTCGGCGCTCTTTGCTGTGGTATCGGTACGCTTTGGGTAATACCTTATCAGCAGGCGGCACGCGCAAATTTCTATGAATCTATAAGACCCGACAACGGCGATGACTCAACGTTTGAAATTCCCAACACCGAGGATTCTGTTGAGTTTTGATCCGAGAGGATGATCGTAACGATATTTAATACTTGCAGGGACTGTTACTTTATTTAGTGACAGTCCCTTTATCTATACAAATGTATCAGACGTTGAATTTGAAGAGAACTATATCTCCGTCGTTCATAACGTATTCCTTGCCCTCACTGCGGACAAGTCCGGCTTCCTTAGCCGCTACCATATTGCCGCATCTGACAAGATCGTCAAATGCTACGACCTCGGCACGAATAAATCCGCGTTCAAAGTCGCTGTGTATCTTGCCCGCCGCTTGAGGTGCCTTCGTGCCTCTTACTATCGTCCAGGCTCTTACCTCGTCGGGACCGGCTGTAAGGAAGCTTATGAGTCCGAGAAGAGCATAGGATGCGTGGATGAGACGGTCAAGACCGCTCTCGGCAATTCCGAGGTCCTCGAGAAAAAGTTGCTTTTCCTCACCTTCAAGTTCGGCAATGTCAGCTTCTATGCCGGCGCATATCGGGATCATCTCTGCGTGTTCCTTGGCGGCGAGCTCTCCGAGCTCACATACCATCGGATTTGATGCGCCGTTGTCCGATATGTCGTCCTCACTTACGTTGGCAACGTAGATAACGGGCTTGAGCGTAAGCAGAGGCGTGTCGTAAAGCATAGCCTTTTCATCATCGGTGTATTCCATAGAACGTGCCGGGAGCCCTTCTTCAAGATGCGCCTTTATGCGCTCGAAGAGATCGAGCATCGGTGCCAAAGTTTTGTCTGCCTTCATAGCCTTTGCCGTGCGCTCTATTCTGCGCTCTACCATTTCAATATCGGCAAATATGAGCTCGAGATTTATTGTCTCCGCATCTCTTGCGGGATTTGGGGCGCCGTCAACGTGTATTACGTTGTCATCTTCAAAGCAGCGTACTACGTGAACGATGGCATCACATTCTCTTATGTTTGACAGAAACTTATTTCCGAGTCCCTCACCCTTTGAAGCACCTTTTACAAGTCCCGCAATATCTACAAATTCGATGGGGGCGGGTGTGTACTTTTTGGGGTTGTACATTTCCGCAAGCACATCAAGGCGCTTGTCGGGAACGGTTACGACGCCGACGTTGGGGTCTATGGTGCAGAATGGGAAGTTCGCAGACACTGCGCCCGCGTTTGTAAGCGCGTTGAAGAGCGTGCTTTTTCCTACATTGGGTAATCCTACGATACCGAGTTTCATCTATACTTACCGTACCTTTCTTTTTGTCAGGCTTAAAATTTCAAAAACGCCTGTATACATAATCTATTATCCTATATTATATAATAAAATTCGATTTATTGCAATATCAAACCGCAAAATTGGTACATTATTTTAAAAAAATAATTGTAATAAAAAACAATTTTCTCATTAAAGAAGCAAATTGGACTATTCGGTGAACAAAACGGCATATTTTTTTCACACAATCAACGCATTAAAAGCTCAAAAAAATCAAATTAAAAACACATCGTAAACTAATTTTTGCGATCTGTTATCGATAATACCAACATTTCAATAAAAATTTTTGTTGGGTTTACAAAATGTTAATCATAGGCAATGCGCTATATGATACAATATTACCGAAATCATCGTATTGTGTCAAAATGCGGTGATCTTATCGAAACAAAAAGGACAAAACTCCAAGCGCTCGGAAAAACGAGCGTAACAAATGAGGAATAAATTATTAAAAAATATCAGGAGGATCCAATAAAATGTTGGACACTAAAATTCTCGTAGTTGACGATGATCCCAATATAAGCGATATGCTTAAGCTTCATCTTGAAAAAGAGGGGTACGACGTAAAGACTGCGGCTGACGGGATCGAGGCTATAAGTTTCTTCAAAGTATACGAGCCCGACCTCGTTTTGCTTGACATTATGCTTCCGAAAAAAGACGGTTATGCTGTGTGCAGAGAGATCCGCGAGATGTCTCCCGGAAAGCCTATCATAATGGTAACCGCAAAAGGTGAGACCTTTGACCAAGTGCTTGCGCTTGAACTCGGTGCCGACGATTTTGTTCAGAAGCCTGTTGATATGAAGGTGCTTATCGCAAGGATCAAAGCACTTTTGCGCCGTTGCCAATCACACGTTAATCAGAGCGATGAAGAAGTTATTAAATTTGAAAACATTGAGATCAGCTTACAGAAGTATGAGCTCAAGCTTCGCGGTAAGCCCGTTGATATTCCCCCAAAGGAACTCGAGTTGCTCTATTTCCTTGCGTCACATTGCAACATAGTGTTTACAAGAGATATGCTTTTGGATAAAGTCTGGGGCTTCGATTATCTCGGAGATTCGAGAACCGTTGACGTTCACGTTAAGCGTCTTCGCGAGAAGCTTGAAGGTGTTTCCGACAAATGGTCCCTCAAGACGGTTTGGGGCGTTGGCTACAAGTTTGAGCTTGTGGGTTGATTACTTATTTATATAAAGATTAGTTTCATATTCAAGGATATCGCGCCGTTGCTTGCGTTGGCAACGGCGTGTGGCTTTAAAACAGGAGGCTTTTATGTCTTGTGAATCCGAAAAAGGTAATATAAACGAAAGCACCGATCATTCCGAACTGATAGTCGCTATGGAAGCTTTGGCTGCAGGAGATCATTCGGCGCGTGTTGGCGGTGATGATGATCTCGCGGTTGCGTTCAATGATATGGCGTGTGAAATTGCAAGACGTGATTCCGAACGTATGGATCTTATTGCCGGCGTTGCTCATGATCTGCGTTCTCCTATGACGTCCGTTATCGGATTTGTTGACGGTATATTGAACGGTGCGGTAAAGCCCGAGGACAGAGAAAAATATTTGAGAGTAATAAGATCGGAATGCGTGCGTCTTTCAGAGCTTGTTGCGCAGCTGCTCGACGTCTCGAGAATACAGAGCGGAGATAGGAAATTTAAATGCGAACCGTTTGATATTTGCGAGAAGGCAAGAATCATACTGATATCTTTTGAACGCAGAATAGAAGAGAAGAGGCTCGAAGTTGAATTCAATTGCGAACGGGATAATATGTTGGCTCTCGGCGACAGCGATGCGGTGCATCAGGTACTGTACAACGTTTGCGATAACGCGGTCAAATATGCTTGCGATGGCGGCAAATATCGGATCGAGATAAAGACCGATGAAAAAAATGCTTCCTTTGTTCGTGTGTCCGTGTATAATGAAGGAATAGGGGTGCCGCAAGACGGTCTTGCGCATGTGTTTGAACGCTACTATAAGGTTGATACGGCACACGGGAGCAAAATTGTCAGTACGGGACTCGGACTGTATATTTCAAAGCTTATCGTTGATGCGCAAGGCGGAACGATCGACGCCTCGAGCGAATACGGAAAGTGGTTTTGCGTAAGCTTTACCGTTAAAAGATCGGTATAAACTCGCAAAAATTATATATTAACAAACATTTTTCGGAGAAATTGCGGTTTTGCCGCTTTTATAGATTTTATGGAGAATACCACTAATAACAATATTGAAAAAACGCCGGAATGCGCGAAGAACGAGCCGAACGATCGCAAGGTCTTTTGCTGGAGCTTTGTAAAAGATCGTGATGACCGCGCGAAAAAAGCCAAAAGGCTTGCGTCAAAGGATGCCGTGATCTATACGCTTGTGCTTTTTGCGGTGTTCGCTTTGCTTTGCATGGGCGTGGGCGTTGCTGTTTATTTTGGCACAGTGTGAACAATTTTGCTTATTTTTTAATGAATTACTGTTGAATTGATTATCGATTTGCGGTATAATTATTGCATTATTTTCTTTTGAATGTTTGCTTCGACGCAAACTGCCGTATTACGGCTTTTATGGAGGTTAGCGTGAAAGTTCAACGATTCCAAAATTGAAGGGTCACCTGTTTCACGCGCAAATTCACCTTAAAAATCGGATACGACCTATTTTTGCCGTAAGCGACACGGGTGAATTTCATTAAAAATTATTTGTGCCGCCGCTATGGCGGCGGAATGGAGATTAAAATGTCGGAATTTATTGATTTTCTCGTCAAACCGTCTGTCTGGTCTGCCATCATAAGGATGACTTTGGCTATGATCTGCGGAGGAATAGTCGGTATCGAACGTGGCGCTAAGCGTCGCCCCGCGGGCTTCAGAACTCATATGCTTGTTTGTATGGGTGCCGCTATGACTATGATCATAAGTCAGTACCTTTGGTATGAGTGCCAATTGAGTACCGATCTCTCGCGTCTCGGCGCACAGGTCATCAACGGAATCGGATTTCTCGGCGCGGGTACCATAATAGTTACCGGTAAGCAGCAGGTAAAGGGACTTACGACCGCGGCGGGGCTTTGGGCTTCTGCAATAATGGGTCTTGCGATAGGCGCGGGATTTTATTTCGGCGCAATTATGGGATTTTTACTCATAATCCTTTCGATAACACTTTTCGGAAGACTTGAAAAATGGCTCGTGTCACGCTCCAAGAGCATTAACCTTTACGTTGAGTACAGCGATTCCGAGGATATAGGGAAGATAATCGAGCGCCTTAAGGGTATGAACATCAAGATACTTGACATAGATATAATAAGAATGAGATCGTCCGGCGGACTTCAACCGGGAGCGACGTTCTCTGTGCTTATGAAAAAGAAGATGGATCACTCCGAAATAATGGCAGCCGTTGGAAGTATTCCGACCGTCGTTCTCGTTGAAGAAGTTTAAAGCTTACGAACGTACATATAATATGAAGGGAATAAACGATATGGAATATATTTTGGAATATTTATCTTCAATTGATTTGCGCGGACTTAACGAGATCTCGATCGCGCTCAGACTTGTTCTTGCCGTTATTTGCGGTGGACTTATAGGTATCGAAAGAGAGAGCAAACACAGACCGGCGGGATTTCGTACCCATACACTTGTTTGCCTTGGTGCGTCGTTGACGGTTATGACGAGCCAATATCTTTTGACGTTAAAGCATCTTTCTCCGGATAATTTTGTTGCCGATCCCGCACGTCTCGGTGCACAGGTCATCGCCGGCATAGGATTTATCGGCGCGGGTACTATCATAGTTACGAAGCGCAGACAGGTAAAGGGACTTACGACCGCGGCGGGACTCTGGGCTTCGGCAATAATGGGTCTTGCGATAGGTGTAGGATGCTATGAGGTGGCACTGTATGCAACCTTCCTTATACTTGTAGCGGAGCTGGTGTTTGCAAAAATCGAGTGGCGTATAGTGAAAAACGCGAGAGATATGAATATATATGTGGAAATACTCGAAACGAGCGGGCTTACGGCTGTTATCGACGAGATCAAAAAGAACGGAGCTTCGGTCGTAGATGTTGAGATCGCCAAGTCAAAGGCGAGCGATGACACATACATAAGCGCAATCTTTTCTTTGGCGTTTGATAAAAAAGCAGATAAGGAATCTATGATGGCGGCGCTTTCAAAAATCAGCGGACTGAAAACCGTGGAAGAGCTGTAAGCATTGGATTACATCACTACCTCCTCAAAAAATCTGCAAAAAAGTCAAAAAACTTTAAAAAAGGGTATTGACAAAGTGGGGAAGGTGTGGTAGAATATGAAAGCTTGCGAAAGAGAAGGAAAACTTCAGAGAGCGAGTCACAAGGACAAGCCGAAAGGTACCCCGAAAAAAGTTCAAAAAACTTTGAAAAAAGGTATTGACAAAGGCGAGGAGATGTGATATAATAATCAAGTCACTGCGACGCGGTGACGAGATACCGATCATTGAAAATTGAACAACAAGAGATAAGTACAAAGCAAACACAAAAGTAAGTGCAAATCTCGTAATTCAAGAGTTTTCTTGTATAAATACAACTCAAACAAAGTAAAGAAAAAGAGAAGCTAAGATAAGCAACTCGGATTAAGGTTTTAGCTGTCGAAAGACAGATAAGATAAAATGATTCGAGAGTTTGATCCTGGCTCAGGATGAACGCTGGCGGCGTGCATAACACATTCAAGTCGAACGGGCAGAGGACTTCGGTCCGAAGCTAGTGGCGGACGGGTGAGTAACGCGTGAGCAACCTGCCTCGGAGTGGGGAATAACAGTTGGAAACGACTGCTAATACCGCATAATACATTTCCACCGCCTGGTGGAGATGTCAAAGATTTATTGCTCTGAGATGGGCTCGCGTCTGATTAGATAGTTGGTAAGGTAACGGCTTACCAAGTCTGCGATCAGTAGCCGAACTGAGAGGTTGAACGGCCACATTGGAACTGAGAAACGGTCCAGACTCCTACGGGAGGCAGCAGTGGGGAATATTGGGCAATGGGCGAAAGCCTGACCCAGCGACGCCGCGTGAGGGAAGAAGGTCTTCGGATTGTAAACCTCTGTTG
>CAZZFP010000040.1:0-10532 GCA_964653575.1 uncultured Lachnospiraceae bacterium | reverse complement strand
ACTGTACAAGAAGCATATAGCAAACGGTTCCGCTTACTATGCTGACAAGGGTATTGCGCTTCCAAAGGTGCAACAGTGCCACGAGCGCGCAGGAGATAAGCTCCGGGATGCCGTAGGGTGCTTGCAAAAACGAGACGTTCTTAAGGCAGAACACAACTAACATTCCCATAATGGCGAAGGGAAGTACTTGACTCAGATACAGGATGAATTCGGGGGTCTTTTTTCCGTTGAAGATGATGAAGGGCAGGGCTCTCAGTCCCACTGTTACCAATGCGATAACAGCGCATATGAGAACTGAATGAAGGTTATCCACGGTCGGCACTCTCCTTTCTGATTTTTTTCAGCACCGTGAGCGCAAGCATTATCGCAAGCATCGACGGGATCAAAAATCCATCGGAGCCGAAAATAAGCAAGCATATTACAGAGCAGATCACTCCGATCAAAGCCGAGACGTGATCCTTTGTACTCTGCCATTGCTCGACGAAGATGGTTACAAAGAGAGCGGTAAGTACGAAATCTATGCCTTCTACGCTGAAGGGAATTATCTGCCCCAGCAGATCGCCTATCACGCATCCGCAGATCCAATAAATGTGATCCAATATTGAGATAAACAGAAAATATGTATGTGTGCTCTTGGGGTCGTCTCCCAATTCTTGACTGCAAACGAGAGAGTATGTCTCGTCGGTAAGTGCAAATATCATATACGGCTTTTTCTTGCCTGCGCCTTTGTATTTATCTATAAGCGAGATGCCGTAGAACAGATGACGCGCGTTTACCATAAGAGTTGTAAGTGCCGCTGTGATGAGAGTTGCACCCTCGGCAAGAAGATCGACCGCAAGGTATTGCATAGATCCCGCATAGATAAAAACGCTCATAAGAAACGCCCAGAGCGCACCGTACCCCTTGGCACTCAAAAGTATTCCGAATCCTATTCCGAGAACTATGTATCCGGCTAAGACGGGAAGGGTACATACAAAAGCTTTTTTAAGCAGATAAGTGAGAGATCTGCGTTTTTTATCGATTTTCAAATGGTCTCCTCAATTCTTTTTTACATCATTGTATTTGAGTTTTGAAACGTTTTTTGCTTTTCGTTAATGTTTAACCGTTAAGCGATTTGAATATGTTGTACACATTGATCGCACCGATGCTTGAAGATAGTTTTGCGGTGGCATCGCTTATAACGGTGATATCCTCTTGCAAAACTCCCGCGTGAACAAGCAGAAGCGCAAATACCGTGCGTAGAGGCTCGGATCCGCCGACGATCACGCGCTTACCGTGTGTATACATTTTGAGAGTAAGCTTTATGTCGTCCGTAAGTATTGCGCCGACAAAGAAATTGGCAGCCTCGTCGGCGGTCCAATTGCTCCATAATTTCAAGTTTCTCGCTTTTATCAACGACGGAGATGTACCGTGATGCGAGCAGTAATCCGATCCTTGTATAAGCTTTTCCGGGATCAGCGTTTGTATCGGCGGAATGGGGAGAGAATGGCGGAGCAGAGTGTGCTCTGACATAGCCGCTATGAATTCGCCGCACATACCCGTAAGGATGTTTGTGATCTGTCCTTTTGAATTTACGTAAAAGGTTTTGGTGTATGAACCGGGTAATGTGATTATGAAATCTCCCTCGATGCCGAGCAACGACATAATGCCGAACGTTTCACATTCCTCGCCGCTCATAGAGTCCGTCGCTTCTATTTGCTCCTCGGGATCAGCTGTGTTTTCATCCGGGTAAGTCCTTACCCCGGGGAGAAAAAGTATTGGTATCTGTGTTATGTCGTCAAGTATGACTTTTTTGGCACCGATCGCGCTTTCTTTTGCGCCAACGGGTGCCAAAACGTGCGGTACTCTGTATATTCCTACGTCGGAGGATAAAGTCCCTGCGGATATTATTATCTCAATATCCTTTTCCGAGAGACCGTTTTTCTCGAGAAGTGCCTCGACACATTCGCGTAACGCGGTGCGTAGTATCGCGGATGAGCCGTCAAATGCCGTGTTTCTGATTCCGACTTTTTTCTTTGTCTCATCTATAAGGTCGTATTCGTTAAATAATCTGCATCTCATATTGGTAGATCCGCAGTCTACGGTGATGATCATTATATTGCTCCGTTTCTGATTTGTATTTAACAACATTTGAAAGCTATTGTATCACAGAGTCGCGAAATTGTCAATGACGAAGCAAAACAATTTGGATTTTTTAAAGTTTTATCGTTACGCGCGGTTATTTGTTAGCGAATACTTGACAAGAAAAACGCGTTATGGTATACTTACGGTGCAGTGCCAATCTGCGATTACATTGTTAGGAGATGATATATTATGGCAAACAACAGCTTTACAGAGTCTTATGAGGCACTTCCAAAGGCGGCGAAAGTCATTTTGCAGCTCTTTCTTGGCGGAGTGATCGGAGGCATTTACAGGATCATTCGTTATACCGAAACAAAAAATATCATTACTTTGGTAGTGGGAATAGTAGCTCTCGTAACGGGTGTCGGAAACGGTATATTCTGGTTGATAGACCTTGTTACCGAGATCGTAAGCAATAGGATCACCGTGCTCGCGGACTAATCACAATAAACGTCTGAAGCAGCCGTCGCTGCTTCTTTTTTTAAACGAACATATCCAACGTAAGGAGACAATGATCAATGGAAAGCAAACGAAACGTAGCCCTGCACACGGGGCACAGAGAAAGAATGCGGCAACGCTTCATAGAAACCGGACTTGAAGGCTTCAGAACGCACGAGATACTCGAGATGCTGCTGTTCTACGGAGTGCCGAGGCAAGATACCAACGAAACGGCACATCTTTTGCTCAACAAGTTCGGCTCCTTGAACAGCGTTCTTTTCGCGGACAGGGAAGAGCTTATGGGTGTACCCGGGGTCAAAGAAAATACGGCTACCATGCTCAGATTTATAGGCGAGACATTTGTGAGAACAGTCAATGAAAGCGTTCAGGTGCCCGATAGCTTTGACAGATGCCACAAAGTCACGGATTATCTGCGCAGCAAATTCTTTGGAGTTACACGGGAGACTGCGTTTATGCTTCTGCTCGATAACGGGCTGAAGCTTATCGACTGCATAAAGATCGGAGAGGGAACCGTAAATCTTTGCGAGGCGAATACAAAGACGATCGTTTCAAAAGCTTCCGGAGAGCGCGTAGCTGCGGTAATACTTGCGCACAATCATCCGGGTGGAATTTCGGTACCGTCGAGCAGTGATTTGGACTTTACTTTTACGGTCAATTCCTTGCTCGAGACCATCGGAGTTGTTCTCTTGGAGCATATCGTAGTGGGCGAAAATTCGGCGACGCCTATAATGCAGGGCTATATGAACAACAATCGCCGATCCCCGCACTCAAATAGCTACGATAGGGAGTTTTACAACCGTTTCTATTTTGCCGAGTAGGGCATCGCAATGAATAAGGTAATAAAAGAAAAAACACTTACGGCACACGGTGTAGACGTGTATCATAAGTGTTTTTTGCCGTCCCGAGGGCGCAGCTTTTGCACTGTCCCGATGACAGAAGGTGTTTTTGACTTATATCTATATCAATATTTAAGTATTCAATGATTCAATAGGCTACGAATGACGCTTAACCGTTCAAAGATTCAATAATTCAATAATGATACGATGTTAACGCAAAAGCACTGTCAGTTGTTCTGTGCTTTCTTTCTTGCTTCGAAGCAAGCGCTGCAGTATACGGGTCTGTCGCTTGAGGGCTGGAACTTGAGTTTTGCCTCGCCTCCGCACTCAGAGCATACAGCGGTGTAGTACTGAACTTCAGCGACAGGCTGACCGCCGTTCTTTCTTGCGGCACGGCAAGCCTTGCAAAGCTTGGGCTGGTTCTGGAAGCCTTTTTCCTTGTAGAACTTTTGCTCGCCGGCGGAGAAAACAAATTCATTTTTGCACTCTCTGCAAGTCAAAGTAATGTCCTCAAATACTTCTTCCTCAACTGCGCCGTCAACTTTTACTTCTTCTTCGTACATAGTTTTACCTCTCTCTTTGATGTGGTTATGAATTTTTTGCCCCGGGGCGGATTTCGACCGCCGTCTTTGATTTTTACAACGTTTTGGGTTAAACTACCAAGGCATATTAAACTGTTAATATCGAGATATCCTTAAAATCAACTTGCTTCACAGGATTATTCTCCGCTCGAAAGCGCGGTACGAAGCTTTTTGCGTATTCTGTACAGTGCGTTCTCAACGGATCTTTCGGCTTTCTCCTGCGAGACTTGATCCTTTTGCTTGCGAGCTGACGGGATTTTCTCAAGCGATGCGGCTATTTCCTTTGCGGACATACCCGCCATATACATCCACCAAACTCTGTTCTCGTAGTCCGAAAGAGTGTCTCTTATGCGTTTTTGGAGTACCTCAAAACTTTCGCGCTCGATCGCGCGTTTCATAGGATCGTCTTCTACCGAAATTAACTGTTCGCTGTTGTCTGAGTCGTCCGAATACTGATCGAGTTGAATGATCTTCAGCTTTGCGTGGCGAAGATATGAGCGGTATACGGTTGCAAGGCGGTTCTTGATACATATCTTTGCGTACAATCCGAATTCAACGCCATCCTGATCTTCGTCGTATCCGAGCGCCGCTTTGTGAAGTCCGACCAAAGCCTCGACTCGCATATCCTCAATATCCTCGGGTGATACAAGTCCTTCGTAATGCCCCACCAAAGCGGACATCAGAGGTTTGTATTGATCAAGGAGTTCTCTGAAGGACTGTTGATCTCCTGCTTTGACCTTGGATATCAACTTTTTGGCACGCGATCTTGCAGAGTCTACCGTGTTGTCGGGATGATTGATGCCGTTTGTACTGTTATCCATATCCAAAACCCATTACCTAAAAATACCTTACCATAAATTATATCATTAATTTTAAATTTGTCAATAGCAAACTGTTAAAAAAGTTCGTCAAAAATAAAACTTGTATTTTAAATTGAAATCATTGTCCACCAAATTCGACAGTTTTAGGCGTTAAGGTTTAGCTATAACGACGAAAAAACAATTATTTTGACTTTTAACGAAACGTATGCGAACTTTATGCGGTTGAGCGCAAACGTGCAAGTTCGTCAGATGTGGTGTTGTGAGGCATCGAAGCTCCGATCTTTATTTGAAAGAATCCTTGTCGAACAGATAATTTACATTTCCCGAGAGCAGGGCGCATACTCCTCTGTAAACGACCTCGGGGCGGTTAAGAAAATTCTCGCGGAATTTTTGCGCACGCACGAATGTGTCGAGAATGATGCTCGTATTGAATATAAGCTCGTCCTTTTCGATGAGAAAAATATTGACTTTGTATCTTCCGTCGGGAAGTTTATCTATCGTGGAAAGAGCAGAAACTCCGCGCTTTTTGAAATCGAGATATCTGAGCGCTTCCTCGAGGCTTTCGTCGAGAACGGAATATACCACGTCGCTTTTAAGTTCATCTGCGACAAGCCTGCCTTTGGAGGTCACGGAATATAGGTCGTTCCCGTCTTCTCCCTTGCCGGATACCTCTATAAGTCCGGAGTCAAGCATCTCGAAAAAGCAGATGCCAAAGTCGAGGTATACCACGTAGTTGCTCTGCATCACTATATCATTTATGCTTATATAATCAAGCGGATATCCTATGTTAGACATAAGATAGAGAATGAAAATTTTTACATTGTTTTTGCTTCCTATCGGAGATGTGCTTGGCATATTTGTACGGTCCTTTCTGTGATCGTGTGTATTGAGATCGAAGCTTTGCATTCACTTCGATATTTGTCGTTTGCTGCAAAAGAGCCCGGTGCTCGGATCTGCTTTTGATAGTATATCACGGTTTTTGAAAAAAATCAAGAATATATTTGCAATATTGGCGAAATTGTGGTATTATATACTTGTAAAAAATATTATCCATGTATTCGGAGGACGTCTTTATGTACAATATAGCACTGCTCGGTTTTGGCACTGTCGGAAACGGTGCGTACGAGGTGATAACACAAAACTCAAAGCTTATAAGCAATAAGCTCGGCGAAACGATAAATATCAAATATATCCTTGATCTTCGAGACTTTCCGGGTCATCCGATGTCCGATCGTGTCGTTCACGATTTTAATATCATTCTCAATGATCCGGATGTCAAGCTGGTAGCCGAGATGATGGGCGGATTGCACCCGGCGTATGACTTTTCTCTTGCGGCGCTTAAAGCGGGGAAGCACGTCGTTACTTCAAACAAGGCGGTCGTTGCGGAATTCGGGACAGAGCTTTTGAACGTTGCACGTGAGAACGGAGCTGCATATTTGTTTGAGGCGAGCGTTGGCGGCGGTATTCCGATAATACGCCCTATGATAAATGATCTGGCGCAGAACAATATCATTTCGATCAACGGTATCTTGAACGGTACTACAAACTATATTCTTACTCAAATGGCTGAGTACGGCGCGGATTTCGAGCCTACGCTCAAGGACGCGCAGAGCAAGGGATACGCCGAAGCGGATCCTACGGCAGACATTGAAGGGCTTGATGCCGCGCGCAAAATTGCAATACTTGCGGCTCTGGCGTACGGAAAAATGCTTCCATTGGAAAACGTTCACACAGAGGGTATAACGGGCGTTACGGGCGAGGATATTGCCGCGGCTAAGCAGGCGGGATATTCGATAAAGCTTATCGGTCACGCCGAAAGCATTGACGGCAGAGTGTTGGCAATGGTGTCTCCGAGACTCGTTCCCGCGAATGATCCGCTCTATTCGGTATGCGATGTATTTAACGGTATCGCGGTGGATACGGATATGCTCGGAAAGGCTATGTTTTACGGCAGAGGCGCAGGAAAGCTTCCCACCGCGAGCGCAGTCGTGGCTGACATAATAGATGCCGCCGCCAACGGAAGCCGTGCTACAGCTCCGTTGCCCGTGGTTAATGCAGACTCGGGAGACGTTTATCCGTTTGAAGATTACAAGTGCCGCGTGGCATACAGATTTGCAGATGGCAGATTCGAGTTCAACAAGGAAAAAGAATCACAGGCTTTCGGCGGAAAATATTCGGAAGCTGTTTCGAGATTGCGCGTGTTGTGATATCTTTATAAAACGCAGATCAAGCGGCAAGTGCTGTTCTTGAAAGGATTTTTGCGGGATTTTGAGATGCGAATTGCATTTTTGGACGTTAAAAATCAAAAAATCACGTAATTTGTATTTGCTTTGCAAATGTGCTTGACAAGAAAATCATATTTGCGTATAATATTTGTGTTGGAAAGTAAGCATTAAACGATATTTTGGGAATCATATAGCATCATTTATAATAAAAAGGAGTTCATTATGAAGAAAATGCAAAGAATTACATCAACGATAGGTTTAATATTGACCATCAGTATTCTGCTCTGCTTCCTTTCCGGATGCGATCTTGTGATCCATCCGCCGGAAGACGGTACCGTTGGAGCGGATATGGGCAAGCCGACGGAAAAAGTGACCGAAAAGCTGCAAAAGGAATACTGTACTGCGACGGTGGACGAAGATTTTTCGCCTGATAAGGTGATAGTAGAATTATTTCCCGAATACGAAAGTGTTGACTACACCGTTGAATCTTTTGCGGATGTCGGATGTACAAAATTATATGAACGTTGGCGAGCAGATGATGATTTTATAAAGTCATTTGTGCTGACTATCGATAAAGATTCCAAGGAAAATGTCCTTGAGATGATAAAGGTGCTCGAGAAGCGAGATGATGTGTATTGTGCCTATCCAGACTACCTCGTTTATCTCGATGCTGTACCGAGCGGTTATGATTCTGACATCACCCTTCAGTGGGCAATAGAAAAGCTTCAATTGCCCGATGCGTGGGATATAACTACAGGCTCAAACACGATATATGTCGGGGTAATAGACAGTGGTATAGATGTCACTCATCCGGATCTTGTAAACAATATAGATATCAATCTCAGTGAGTGCTTTTCCGATGATTACGATACGGCACTTGAAGATGCTACCGGGCATGGAACTCATGTAGCGGGTATAATAGGTGCTCAATGGAATAGCGATGAGTTATATGCCGTTATCGGTGTCTGCTGGAATGTGAAGCTTGTGTCTTTGCGAGTCGGCACAGCAACGGGAGATTTTTATGGACCTGCCGTAGCTGAAGCAATAAATTATGCCGAAAGAAACGGAATACAAATTTTAAATTTTTCGGGAGGTACTTATAATGAGAGTGATGGCATCAAGCAAGCGTTGGAGTCATATTCCGGTTTGTTTATTTGTTCGGCGGGAAATGATACATTAGATACCGATGAGTTTACGCATTATCCGTCAAGTTATTCCTATGATAATTTGATTTCCGTTGGAGCGAGTACATATTACGATAATACTTGGACCTCTTCGAATCTTAAGCCGAATGGATATTATGAGGGGTCGAACTACGGCGCTACTACCGTAGACTTGTTTGCTCCAGGAGCAGCAATATATAGTTGCGGAAATAAAACTTATAACAGATATGCGTACGATTCCGGTACCTCAATGGCAGCGCCGTTTGTTACGGGCGTAGCGGCGCTGATGATGGCAAACAACAGCAATCTTTCACCGGCGAGAATAAAGCAATTGATACTTGATAATGTTGATGAGGTTTCAAATTTTTCGGGCAAATGTGTTTCCGGCGGAAGACTTAATGCCTATAAAGCGGTAAATGCCTCATCGCATAATTGCGATTATACTTACAGGTATGTATCATTGAGTCCGTCGAGTCACAAAGCCTATTGCTCCTGCGGATATTATGATATCAAACCTCACAGCAACGTTCAAGTCGGTAGTGTTATGCGTTGTTCAAAGTGCGGCTATGGGCTTGAGCTTTGGAACGTTTCGATTCCGATGAGTCGCAAGGACTTCGAGTCGTACGAATACAGATAACAGGATTGCGTGTAACGTTTGTGTCGTAAAGTAAGCATTAAACGGTATTTTGGGGTGTCATATAGCGATCATTGACAAAAAGGAGTTCATTATGAAGAAAATGCAAAGAATTACATCAACGATAGGTTTAATATTGACCGTCAGTATTCTGCTCTGCTTCCTTTCCGGGTGCGATCTTGTGATTCATCCGCCGGAAGACGGTACCGTTGGAGCGGATATGGGCAAGCCGACAGAAAATGTTACCGAAAAGTTGGAAAAGAAATATTGCACTGCTACCTTGGACGATGATTTTTGCGATGATGAGGTTGTGGTTTATCTTTTTCCCGAGTATAAGGATGTAGAGTATACGGTTGAGGACTTTGCCGATATCGGGTGTATTTATTTGGAGGCTTGGACAAGTGATGATGATCCGATAAAAGAACTTGATCTGATATTGGACAAAAATTCCAAAGAAAATGTTCTCGAAGCAATAAAAAGGCTTGAGAAGCGCGAGGATGTATACTACGCTAAACCGGAGTATGTGTATTATATAGATGCTTCACCGGATGATTATGATCCGTATAGTAGCCGCCAATGGGCAATATCAAGACTCAAACTGCCCGATGCGTGGGATATAAATACGGATCTGTCGCAGCCGTAACAGCTTTTACAACGATTTTAAAAAACATATAAAAAATATGCCGCTATGTGCGGCGGAACGGAGATAAAAAATGTCATTCAAAAACGAATATCTGGCATCGGTATATGATGTCGTATGCAAAAAGGATCCCGATCAGCCCGAATTTCTTCAGGCGGTCAGGGAAGTGCTCGAATCTTTAGAGCCTGTTGTTGAGAAGCGTCCCGATATAGTAAAAGCGGGCGTTATCGAACGAATGGTAGAGCCCGAGAGGACTATCACATTTAGAATAAGCTGGGTCGATGACAGCGGCAAGGTGCAGGTAAACAGAGGCTACCGTGTTCAGTTTAATTCCGCTATCGGTCCTTATAAGGGCGGTATGCGTTTTCATCCGTCCGTAAATCTTTCCGTTATCAAGTTCCTTGGATTTGAGCAAACCTTTAAAAACTCTCTGACAGGTCTTCCTATGGGCGGCGGCAAGGGCGGCTCGGACTTTGACCCCAAGGGCAAGAGCGACGCCGAGATAATGCGCTTCTGTCAGGCACTGATGACGGAGCTTTCAAAGCACATAGGCGCGGATACCGACGTTCCCGCAGGAGATATCGGCGTGGGCGCACGTGAGATCGGATATATGTTCGGTCAGTATAAGAGACTGCGCAACGAATTTACGGGAGTACTTACCGGAAAAAGCTTGACCTACGGCGGCTCGCTGGCAAGAAAAGAGGCAACGGGCTTCGGACTTTGCTACTTTACCAAGGAGATGCTTGCCGATGCGGGTATGAGCTTTGAGGGAAAGACCGTCATCGTTTCCGGATCGGGAAATGTGGCTATCTATGCGGCTCAAAAGGCGACCGAGCTCGGCGCGCGTGTCGTGGCTATGAGTGACTCCTCGGGATATGTATATGACGCCAACGGCATTGATCTCGATGTTATGAAGCAGATCAAGGAGGTCGAGCGCGCAAGAATAGTCGAATACGCAAATCGCGTTGACGGCGCGGTGTTTACATCCGGATGCCGCGGTATTTGGACGGTAAAATGTGATGTTGCGCTTCCGTGCGCTACACAAAACGAGC
>CAZZFP010000039.1:0-10627 GCA_964653575.1 uncultured Lachnospiraceae bacterium | reverse complement strand
GCTCTGAGCTTTTGCTTTTCCATAAGCTCCTTGAAGGTTTTTTCGTCTATCGAAATGTGTTGCTCGGCGGCGATCTCCTTGGTGAGGTCGATGGGGAAGCCGAAGGTGTCATAAAGCTTGAAAACATCGGCGCCCGAGAGGGACTTCTTGCCCGTCTTAAATGAGTCGCGGATCATATTAGAAAGTATCGAGAGTCCGGCATCAAGCGTTGCGTTGAATCTGCCTTCTTCCATTGCGATGACTTTGAGAATATATTCGCGCTTTTCTCCAAGCTCGGGGTATGCTCCGACGTTTTCGCCGATAGCGACCTCGCAAAGCTCGGGTAAAAATTCGTGGCTTATGCCGAGAAGCTTACCGTGGCGGCAAGCACGACGGATAATTCTGCGGAGAACGTAGCCTCTGCCCTCGTTTGAAGGAATGACTCCGTCGCAGATCATAAACATAGAGCTCTTAATGTGGTCGGTGACGACACGGATGGATATATCCTTTTCTTTGTCCTCGCCGTATACTCTGCCCGAGATCTCGCAGACCTTGTCAAGGATCTTTCTGATCGTGTCTACCTCAAACATATTGTCAACGCCCTGCATAACGCACGCAAGACGCTCAAGTCCCATACCCGTGTCTATGTTCTTCTGCGCCAGCTCGGTGTAGTTGCCCTTGCCGTCGTTGTTGAACTGAGAAAATACGTTGTTCCAGATCTCCATAAATCTGTCACATTCGCAACCGGGCTTACAATCGGGCGAGCCGCATCCGTATTTTTCGCCTCTGTCAAAGTATATCTCGGAGCAGGGACCGCAGGGACCCGAGCCGTGCTCCCAGAAGTTATCTTCTTTGCCGAGTCTGACTATTCTCTCGGCGGGAACGCCTATGACCTTGTTCCAAATCTCAAAGGCTTCCTCGTCGTTTTCATATATTGAGGGCCAGAGACGATCCTCGGGGATCTCAAGTGTAACGGTGAGAAATTCCCACGCCCACGGAATAGCCTCCGACTTGAAGTAGTCGCCGAAAGAGAAGTTTCCGAGCATCTCAAAGAAGGTACCGTGACGAGCCGTGTGACCTACTCTCTCGAGGTCGGGAGTACGGATACATTTTTGACAGGTGGTAACTCTGTGGCGTGGCGGTTCCTCCTCTCCCGTGAAGAATTTCTTCATAGGTGCCATACCGGAGTTGATAAGAAGCAAGGACTTGTCATTATTCGGAATAAGCGAATAAGAGGGAAGTCTTAAATGCCCTTTTGATTCAAAGAATGAAAGATATTTTTCTCTCAGATCATTTAAAGATGTCCATTGCATATTTGTTGACATTTCCTTTCTGTGCTCCGCTTAACGCTTTGCCTCAAAGGCGGAGCCCACGGAACAGTATATTACAAGCATAATCATCTAATTATATCATTCTTAAAGCAAATTGTCAATAATTTTTTCGGCGTTTTAGCGTATTACTTGCGGTGTTACGACCGTTTTTTACATTAAATGCAATAGCTTGTGACATTCTTTGCCTTGCCTTGACGCTCTGTATTGCTTTTGCGTTTTGTATTGCATTAAAGTCGCATTAAAACAGTTTTTCTTGCTTTAGCTTTCAATCCCCGTAATCCGCAAGTCTGACGATGACAACCGAGGCATCGTCATATTTTTCGTATCCCATAAGTCTTGCCGCCTTACGCGACTTTACTATTATCTTATCCGCAAGTGCATCCAAGTCGGCAGACTCCGAGGTATCCTCGGCAATGAGCAGATCTTTAAGCCAGATGCAGTTCTCGCTCCCTTGGGTCACGCCGTCGCTGACCATTACAATGATATCCCCCGGCTTTGCGTCAAGCTTCATTTTTTCCGCGTCTATGGCTTTGATTATTCCTATAGGAACGGTTTTTGATATAAGTCTGTATATGTTTCCGCCGCGAATAACATAGGATTGTGCCGCGCCGCTCTTAACGAAGACTGCCTCGGCTGTTAGCAGATCAAGCTCAAGCAAGTCAACGGTTGCCGAGCACTCCGAGCCGCACGAGCCAACGCCCTTTGAACGTATGAGTCCTCCGAGCATCTTAAGGGTCGTCTCGACGCTGTTACCTGCGCTCAGCATCTTTTCAAGGAACACCGAGCAAAGCTCCGAGGTGAATGCGGCGTTCTCGCCTGTTCCCATTCCGTCGCTGATAAGGGCATAAAGATGATCCTTACGACTGACGAATACGTTTACGGTGTCTCCGCAGTTTGAATTATTGAGATACGTCGCGTCCTTATCATTTTTCAGCACCGACGCAAGATCATCACCTGCGGCGGGTGCGTCTCCGACGCTCTGAGCTTTTTTGTCAAACGCGCCCGAAAGTTTTCCTTCAAAGTTATGTGAAAGTATTCTGTCCTCATCTGCGGCGACAGTCCTGCACACACATTCCGCCTTGATTTTCGGACGCGCGGTAAACGTCATAGACGGCGGCGTATAGTCATCTCCGTTATGAAAAGTCGGTCCGACGAGCTGATACCCGCTCAGCTTTTCGATATCCTCGCGCAGGTGATCCGAATATATTGCCGCGCGGAGAGGCCCCATACCGCGCGCGATTATTTGCTTTCTTCTGCCGCCGAAGCAAACGACGGTGGTTTGACCGAAACCGCATTCGTACAGATATTTACTTATCGATTCGGCAAGCGCGGAATCGTTACTGTATTCCTCGTCGTCCGAGGTAAGCGTATCGCAAAGTATGCGCGCCATACCCTCGTAATCAAGGGCGAAAACCTCGGTCTTTTCGCTTTTCAGCGCTTCCTCGGTCATTTTGGCACAGCTTCGGTTGATCTGCGATATGATATTCTCGGTATGAGCACATCTGTCAAGCAGATATTTCGGTAAGCAATCAAGCTCCACTCTACCGTGTGTATGAAGATGCTCCGAGAGCTTGCCGAGTACGTCAAGTGTTGAAGGGTATTCGAGCCCCCAGCACATCTCGCGATCCGGGCATCCGGGACAAAATAGGTCAAAGGCTCCGTCGCACATTCGTCGCAAATCAAGCACGCTCGGTCGGCGTAACCTGTCGCTGAGATTATAGAACATTTCGGAGAGCGAGGAGAATGCCCCGGACAGAGCCTTTAGCTGCTCGTCTCGGTTGCAAAGGCGAGCCGAGGCGCGCGCCTCGCTCTCACTTATCACGCTTTCCGAATTTTCCTTTTGAACGCCGAAGACCTGACCCATATCCGTATTTGATATTTTGTCAATGATCAAAAATATCGCGCCGCCGATCATTACGGCGGGAAGCCACGCGGTAAGCGCCGCCGTTCCGCTTATGTACCCGCCCCAAACGGCACCGCAAAGGCAGGCGCTGATCACGGCGCTCATCGGAGAGATCTTGTAGAGGAGTGCGGCGACGGTCCCCGCCATCATAAACAGTGGTGCCGCGGCAAGTCCGGACGCCGCGCCTATGATGAGTCCGAGCAGGGCGGCGCGCGGTGCGCTGTTCGATTTTCCGAATCCGAGCGTCAGGATAAAGGCGACCGTGACCGAGAGCGAGAGCGTGCCGAGCTTGATCGGACGCATAGCGTAAACAAGCCCGAATGCGAGCGCAAGCTTGGATATCCGCTCTATCCAAGGAACGACGAGGGCAATCCGCTTACCTTTCCCTTTGAGCTTTGCAACGAACTCCGTGTCAAAGCAAAATACGAACAACGGAAGCGCCGCGCAGGTGATCGTGGCGGAAAAGAAGACTCCCGCGAGGTCATAATATCTGAATCCGCCGGAAATAAGTCGGTATATACCTATGACGAAGGAGATCACCATTACTGTCAGAAGACGCGAAACGAGCGTGTCATCAAAGAGCGCGTGCTTTTTTTCGCGCCCGATCGGCGCAGAACGGCTCGCGGTATTTGCGCTGTCGTCCGACATAAGCGAGAGAAATATGCGCATAAGCACGAGCGCACTGTAAGTGCATATGTATATTATAGGCGTTTTGTCGCCTGCTGCCGCGCCGATCACGGAGCCGATGAGAAGCGCAGGGACCGAAGAAGTAGCCGCCGCGAGCGCGGCGAGCCCCAACGGGCGCGTATTGAACGGCAGGACGAGCGAAGAAAGCAGATAGCCTATTCCCGTAAAGAGAATAAAGACCGTTATGCTTTTTACGGCGCGGTATATGTTCTTTTTCTTTTCGAGGACTCGTCCAAAGGCGGGTTCGCCTCGGCTTTTGTCCGCAAACGGTGTTTTTCTTTGCATTTTTTGACCATTCCTTTCGTAATAAGCCTCCGAGAACTGCCTCTCGGAGATTTTAATACTTGCTTTTTTTGATCCTTTGAGATCTTGTGGTTGCGACTTGGTAATATTTTACAACCTTTAAGCCGCAAAATCGGTCGAAAAAGGCAGGTGAAAAATTCGGTTATCGTGTGGATATCTGTCGCTTTTTGCCTATTTGATAATGTTTTGTCTCAATAGGTCAATTTGCGGATCGGAAATCGTCGGAAATCCGAATACCGTGTCGGGAAAAATCAGGAAAAGATAATGCAAAGTTTTGATTGACAAACCGATAAGGCTTTGATATAATTAAAGCAAGTAATAAAAAGCGGAAGGAGACGGGAGTATGTCGGAGATCATCACATCTGTGCAAAGAGCTCGCACCGCGTGCTTTACGGGTCATAGAAATATACCTGCCGAGATCGAAGAGGATATTCTAAAAGCCGTAAAGAAGGTCATTGTCTCGCTCTATAACGAGGGGTACCGTCATTTTGTGACGGGCGGCGCTTTGGGATTTGACACCGTAGCCGCCCGCGCCGTGCTTGCCGCAGGGTCATATTACGGCGACGTGACGCTCGAGCTTTGTCTGCCGTGCCGCGATCAGACGAAAGGATGGAGCGAGAGCAACCGCGAGATGTACGAATTCATCAAGTTTCAGGCAGATGAGGTCAGATATCTTTCCGAACGTTTTGTAAGAGGCTGTATGCAGTTGCGTAACCGCACTATGGTCGATAAAAGCTCGTATTGCATAGCGTATATGACCGAACGAAGCGGCGGTACGGCATATACCGTCAATTACGCGCAAAGCAAGGGGCTGCGTATCTGCAACGTAGCCGATATGGTGTGATGCCTATGTCGGGATCGCTTAGAGCCGTACTGTATTACGCGGCAGTGGGATTTAACTTTCTGTTGTGTCCGCTTTGCGCTTTCGTCCTTCTCGGAGTATGTACCTCATTCTGCCGAAGGACGGTCAACAAACTTCTCGCGGACACCTTCGGATTTAACGCCGTCAGAATGACGGCTTTTATCGGTACACCCGTGCACGAGCTGGGACATATAATTATGTGCCTGATCTTCGGTCACAAGATCGAAAAGGTGTGTTGGTTCCCGGATCGCAAGTCATCGGCGGCACTCGGCTCGGTCACTCATACTTACAACAGAAAAAATTTTTATCAAAAGCTCGGTCTCGTGTTCATAAGCATAGGACCTATGTTCAGCGGTCTCGGATTTATTATGCTTGTAATGCTTTTTTGCTTTCCCGAATCGTTGTTTGCTTGCCTTGCGGCGGCTAAAGGTGCGACGGCGGGAGGATTTTCTGCCGTTACGGAATGTGTGAAGGCGTTTTTTGTCGGCGCGTTCGGCGGCAGTACCGCCTGGTGGGTGCGCGTTATCGGAGCTCTGCTGATATGCTTCGTGTGCCTGCATCTCGAGCTTTCACGCGCGGATATCAAAAGCGGGCTTGCGGGGCTTCCTTGCTACGCCGCGCTCGCTCTGACGGCGGCTCTGGTCACATCTGTTGCGGATATTTGGATATATAACGGCGTGCTCGGTGCGGTGCTCGGATTCATAAACTCAGCAACTATGTTTATTCTGGCTCTTTTTGTACCGTGCCTGTGCTTTTCCTTGTCGCTTGTGCTGTTGTCGCTTCTGCTGAGAGGTATTGCATATGTGTTCGGCAAAAGATAGGGCACGGGATCGGTATATTCGAGTGAGAATAAAACAAATATAATGAATGGAGATCGTTATGTCCGATAATAAAAAAACGCCTCTTGATGAGGCACTTAAAATAAAAGCGGCACAAGTTACAAGCATCCTTAAAGAGTGGTATCCCGACGCCATCTGCTCGCTTGAATGGCACGGCGAGCCGTGGAAGTTGCTCGTTATGGGAAGACTTTCGGCGCAGTGCACGGATGCTAAGGTAAATGCGGTGTGTGTTGAATTGTTTGAAAAATATCCGACAGCCGATGCGCTTGCTTGCGCAGATATTGAGGATATTGAGCGCATAGTTCGCCCCTGCGGATTGTACAGAACAAAGGCGCAGAACATAAAGGACGAATGTCGTATGCTAATCGAAGATTGTAACGGCGTTTTGCCGAATGAAATAGACGCGCTCTTAAAATTTCCCGGCGTCGGCAGAAAGATCGCAAACCTTGTTCTCGGTGATGTATATAAGATCCCCGGGATCGTGGCGGATACTCATTGCATACGGATATGCGGACGGCTCGGCTTTTATTCGAGTGATAGTAAGGATCCCGCAAAGACAGAAAGCGTGATGGCGGCTATTGTCGAACCGTCGGAGCAGAGCGACTTTTGCCACCGAATGGTGCTTTTCGGGCGCGATGTCTGCCGCTCGCAGAGACCCTTGTGCAACGAATGTCCGTTGGCGGAGCTGTGCGATGCAAACATCGGAGAAAAGAGCTTGCATTGAAATAATAAAAATAATTGAAATAACAGAAATATCGGATCCCCCTGCTCGTGCATATATGCTTTGGCAGTGGGATCCGTGTATTCATTTTTAAAGAGTGTTCTGCAAACAGTCCGCAGGAGAGATGCGGTTGGTGGGAATATAGTCAAGCCCCATCTGCATCATCCGCTCGACACTTTCGATGCTGTCGCCTGCGCGCAGACAAACACGCACGCCGTGCTTATGCGTCAGCTCAATAAGTCCTTCGGGAACCTCATCAAGTATCGGATAATTATACGAAAGTCCGCCGTTTCCGTATCCCGCTATGATCTCCATCTGCTCCGGAGTGCTGAAGATATGATGAACAAATATGTCTGAGTTCAACTCTCTTGCCTCGGATATGTGATCGAAATTTATTGACGAAAGAACCGAGTGACGGATAAGGTCAAATCTTTCCACCGCCTCGAGCGTTCGACCTACAACATCCCCCTTGGTCTCTATAAACGGCACACAGCCGCTTTTTTTGCATATGTCGAGGTATTCGTCAAACAGAGGCAATCTCAACTCTCCGCGCGAATATTTGTCCGCGTTGTTGCCTGCCGTAATGTAGAGCTCCGAAAGCTCTTTGTAAGAATGCTCCTCGATCTTCATCGAGACACCGTACATTTTTGAAAGCGAAAAGTTGTGACAGCAAACGAGCACTCCGTCAAGCGTCTCGTGAACGTCGGTTTCGATCGCCCAATATCCGCGCCTTGCCGCCTCTGAAAATGAGATGAGCGAATTTTCCGGTGATATCGGCGTATAGCCCCTGTGTGCGATAAAGAGCGGACCGTTCCCCTTGAACAACCCGTTGGGGTCGGATAATTCATATCTTTCCATTTTATCTTACCTCAAATGCAAATATGTGCGCCTGAGCACTGCCGTAGGTGTTCCACATAGCCTCGGAAAAATAGGTTCCGAGCGGTATGAGCCTTATTGCGGTCGTGTCGATATCCAGCGGCTTTCTTACCATACGCTGATAATTGCTGTGTGTTTCGTAGACCGTCTGCCACTCGCCGCGCTCGTCAAGAGCCTCTATCTTGAAGGACTTGAGCATACATTTGGGAAATCCGAAGGTTGTATAGTTGTAATCTATGCGTCTGAAAAGTGTTGCCGAGATATTGAGCACGGCAGGATTGCCCTCGGTGTATTCGCGGTCAAGATCACTGTCAACTATCAAACGGAAGTCGGAGATGTGAGTCTTTTCCTTGAACGTGTAGGTTATCGCACGGTCGCACATACCCCAATAGCCGTTGTCGTTACCCCAGATCTTGCGCTCGGTACCGTTAAGCAACGCGCTCGGGTCACCCCAGACCGCGGAGAGTGTTTCGGGAGTGCACAGCGGAGAGATCTTGCGCTTGAGTCCCGGAAGGAAGCAGTCGTCCTCCATAAGAACATCCTGAAGCTCTCCTATCTTTTCGGCGCAAAGCTCGCGTGCCGTCATACTGTATTTGGTCATCAGTGCCGCGGCAGTTCCGACCGCTTGTCCCATAACGCCGCAGGTTCCCATAACTCTGACCGTGGCAAAGGCTATGTGAGAGGCACTTATATTTCGTCCCGCAAACATCAGGTTCTCCACGTTCTTTGAATAAAGCGAACGGAAGGGAATACCGTATGGCTCTGTAAGACGCTTTTTCTGGAGATGTCCTTCCTTGGCACCGCTCATCGCAAAGCCGCCGGGAAGGTGGTTGTCTATCTGCCAGCCGCCGTATGCGACCTCGTCGGGGAATTGTCTGCCGTTTTCAACATCGTTTTGCGTAAGGATGTAATCGCCGACATATCGGCGGCTCTCGCGTTTACCGGGCAGAAATCCGATAAAGTCAAGCTCCCAATTGTCCGCGCCGTGCTCGCCTTGGTTCTTCATATGATCCCAGACGCCGTAAGCGATCTTTATCAGCTCATCGCGTATCTCCTCGGTGTCGTGGATAGAGTCAGCCTCGCCGCCGAGTTCGATCCAATAAAAGTTGGTTCCTATCTTGTCAAGGCATTCGTGCGGCTTGAATTTCATCTCCTCGTCGGTCTTAAATTTGTATGCCCAATCGGGGGCGATGAACTCGCATTTGTGATCCGTCTCGTGTGCCTGTATCATAAGGCTCATTCCCATGGTCTTTTTGTCCGCCACATCGACGCCGAAGGACTCGCCGAAGGTCTCCTTTGCCTCGCGTCCGACCATAAATTCCGCGTCGGAGAGCTCGGCAAGTATGCTGTCACCCGAGCAGTCGATAAATACATCCGCCTCTACCTTTTGCCAGGTGTATGTCGTCAGCTGAAAGCCCGTCACGCTCTTTATTACGGGATATTCGCAGTCCGCAAAACAGCAAGCGCAGTTGAGCAGGAGCTCAATGTTGCTCTCTGCCTTCACTTTTTCGTAGAGTATGGAATCCCATACAGAGAAGTTTCTTGAAGGATTGCGGTGCATATTTTCGAGCAATATCTCTTCCATAAGTCCCGTTTCCTGAAGGTTGCGCACGCGGCTTCCCGCACCCGAGACCCACATTCTTATCTCGCTCGAGGCATTGCCGCCGAGCATAGGTCTGTCCTGCATAAGCACGACTTTGGCACCGTGTCTTGCCGCCGCGATAGCGGCGCAGGTTCCCGCAAGTCCGCCGCCGACCACGCAAACGTCCGCGCAGCGACTTTTTTTCATAAGCTCACCCATTTTTTAATATCTCCTATTGACAAATTTGATTATATGTATTACAATTTGTTATCAGTATAAACCTTTCAAATCCAAAATTCTACACGCAATGTGACACTGTTATTTCGGATTTGTGATATGATTGAGGTAAAAATGAAAATATCGGATCAATATATAAATTCGCACAAGAGAAACGGTGTATATACAGATGCCTCAGACGGGGCGGCTTGCACGGGATATAAAAATATATCCGGCTGGGTCGATCGCGTCATCGGAGAAAGTATGATTTTTTCGCACCGTGATACGGTATACAGCTCAATGGAAGAATTTACCGAGGGGCTGCATATGCACGAATATTACGAACTGTTGATATATATCGGCGGGGACGTCGAATATATCAAAGATAACTCTGTCATAAGACCTATGCCGTTCTCGGCTATCTGGTTTGCTCCGGGGCAGGTGCATACCGCAAGACTCATATCTCCGTCAAGATACGAGCGTTACGTTATGTATTTTTCGGATGATTTTTTTGAGCTTGACGGAAATATCACACCCGTTACGGATTTTATGAACAAAGCGGGGGCATCTGCTTTGGCACTCGGCAAAAATATGGCGGATGAGGTACTTACGGCATTAAAAAAAGCCGAGCTTGCGGCAAAGAGCGATCAAAGCTATGCCGCGCTTATCGCCAAGGCTCATATATTGCAGATATTCGGAGCACTCAACACCTCGGAAGATGCGACACTTGACGGAGATCGTCTCGACGAGGATATTGCCGAGGTCAAGGACTATATAGACAGGGAATATGCCTCGATCCTGTCCACCGCGGATATCGCCGAGCATTTTTATTACAGCCGCGAGCATCTTTCGCGAAAGTTTAAGAATAGATTCAATATTTCAATTTCGGATTATCTTACAAGACGCAGGATTACCGAGAGCCTCGCTCTTATAGGAAAGATGACGGTTGCCGAGGCGTCATATGCCGTCGGCTTTCGAAGTCAGTCGTCGTATATTGCCGCATTTGTCAAAAATGTAGGTTGCCTGCCGTCGGAGTATAAAAAGCGTATGGATTGCAGTCTCAATAAAAAGTCATAAACATAAAGAAATCGCCCTTACCGCCGACCGCGCGGTGGCAGAGACGGTTCTTTGACTTTTTTCGGCGTAAATTGCAGAAATAATCTTGCGTTTTAAGATTGACTTGAGTCTTATAATTTTTAGTGAAATATTCGGCTTGCGCCGAATGTGATATAATTTCCTTGCGGAAATTGTGAAATATTGCTCCTTCGTCGCAATGTGAAATGAAATTTGCCCACGTTCGCGAAGCGAACATTTCACATTTGCGAAGC
>CAZZFP010000038.1:0-10937 GCA_964653575.1 uncultured Lachnospiraceae bacterium | reverse complement strand
ATTTTTTAAATACGCCTTCGACGATCTCAAGAATTCTGAATCTGACTTTATATTTCGTATTTTTGGTCTCGGTCACGATGTTATACTGATCGTCGGTAAGTCCTGCGGATATAAACGCATCTTTGTTATCCGCGGGGGCATCTGCTTTGGATGTCGCGGCAGACAGGCAAAGCGGCGGAAACAACACGCACCACCAATTTTGTCCCTCAGCCTCGCCTATCATAACGCGAAGCGAGGTATATTCGCCCGCCGGAAAGCACATAGAGTCGTAGCTTTTGGTCGGATATTCTTCACGTGTCAACGTCACGGTCACGTCGTACGAATAGCCTTCCGCCTTTACGGTCTCCTCGGCGCGAGCTTCGATAAGCTCCAATGACGCCTCGGCGACATTTTTGACCTCGTCAATAGAGTCAAGCTCTTTGACCAGAGGCGTAAGTGTCTCGATAACGGTATCGCGGACTTTTAATTTAAGTGCTTGATCTTCTTCCGAATCGGAATTTGCCAAGACGTGGAGCCTTAGCACCTTATCATAGAGCTCCGCCTCGCCGTGGACGGGGCAAAACACGCCGACAAGAAGTGCGGTAATAAGTACTGCTATGGAAATACACACAAGCTTTTTCATATTTATGTCTCCCTTGGATATTTATTCTTGTAACTTCATTATCGCCCTCTTATAAACACGGTATTCGTTATTTTGCTTATTTTCACTTGATTTTATTTATGCGGTATGATATAATAAATGTGATATATTTGTAAGCGGTATAAGATCGCAAAACGCGGTCTTACAATTATCTATAACAACAGCAAAAGCGAAAGGATACAGATACAGATGGCAAAATACAGAAAAGACAGAATAAACGATGCTATAATGAAAGAAATGGCATCAATCATCCGCGAGGTAAAGGATCCGAGAGTAAGCGGTGCGTTCATCAGCGTTACGGGAGTTGAAGCGACCCCGGATCTTAAATACGCCAAAATATTTTACTCGGTACTCTCGGGAGACAAAAAAGAGATAGCCAAAGGACTCAAGTCCTCCGCAGGATTCATCAGAATGAGGCTTGCGAGATCTCTCAATCTCCGAATGACCCCCGAGCTTACCTTCTGCGAGGACACCTCGATAGCATACGGAGCCAAGATAGAATCCATACTTTCTCACATCGAATTTTCCGATGAGGCACTTGACGGCAATACGTCGGTATCCGATGAAAAAGAAGATTGAAGCACTTTTCGATCGAAACATTATTCGATAAAAAATCCAAAGGCAAAAAATCAAAGGAGCACGATTCGACCTATGAAAAGAATTTATCCCATCTTAACATTACTTCTTGCCCTGATCTTATGTCTTACCTCATGTGTAGGATCGCAGGGAGACACAAACACCGATGCAAATACCGATACAAACAGTCCAAACGACTCGGAAGGCTCGTCGGAAAGCGGCAACCAAGCCACCGAGAACAGCTCATCTTCGGAGTCGGAAAGTTCGACCGAGCCGAACGGTACGACGTATCCGTCCGCAGAGGTACCGAGATCTTTAAAGATACTTGCGATCGGCAACAGCTTTTCGACGGACGGTATGACGTATCTCTATCAGATCGCAAAAAGTGTCGGCGTGGAAGAGATAGTGCTCGGAAACTTATACATCGGCGGATGCAGCCTTGACACGCACTATTCACACGCAAAGCTTGGTGACGGAGCGTACAGCTATTACAAAAACACCACGGGAACTTGGGAATGTACGGAAAACGTACCTTTATCGACCGGTATCCACGATGAAGCTTGGGATTATATAACGCTTCAGCAGACGAGCAAGACCTCGGGGCTTTCCTCATCTTACGGCAATCTGACAAAGCTTGTAAGTTACGTTGAAGGTGAGAAGCCGAGCGAAAGCACAAAGCTTTTATGGCATATGACCTGGGCATATCAGCAGGACAGCACACACCCATCATTTCCGAACTACGACCAAAGTCAGGCGAAAATGTATCAGATGATAATCAGTGCCACTAAAGAATGTGTTCTGCCTATCGAGAGTCTTGTCGGCGTAATTCCGACGGGAACATCCATTCAAAATGCGCGCACGAGCTTCACGGGTGACACTCTGACTCGTGACGGATATCATTTGAATTACACGCTCGGAAGATACATAGCGGGACTTACGTGGTTTGCGGCTATTACGGGCGCGGACATTTCCGATATCGCTTACGTTCCTTCCACCGACGTCACAGCGGAGGTTGCCGCGATGGCAAAGGATGCGGTCAAGGACGCCGTCTTAAAGCCTTACGAGGTTACACAATCCACTCATAAGAGCGGAACCTGGAACGTCAAGGACGAATCATTTAAAGAGGTAGTGATCGCTGCCGATTGCTATGAATCGGACAAGAGTATGGCGAGCGGTCTCGGCGCAGACCTTGACAACTATGTATTGCTCACATATGATTATCTTGAAAATTCCTACTACAATTCAGGCAGCAACTCAAAAGTCACAACTCCCGGAGAATCAAAGAGCACGTATCATCAAAACGTATGCACCGCTAAGATATATACCAAAGCGGAGATACCGGAAGGATCTATCATCATCTGTGACAACGGCTGGCAATACCGTCCCGAAAAGTGGATAACGCTTGATTCCGGAGCTAAACCGCGTCCGGATATGGTATCTGCGGGGATCACCTTGATAGATGCGACTTGGTGGGGAGACAGGAACTTCTGTGCTATCAATATTTCTTCAAGCCCCAAGAGTGATATCTCGGAGTTTTACGCCGCCGCGGCGTCACACGTACGTATCTACATACCTAACAGCGCAAAATAACTCGGCGAAGCACAAAATATAAAGAAAAAACCGACGTCGGATAACGTATCCTGTCATATGACAGTTGATAACGATACGTATCCGATGTCGGTTTTATTTATGATAATTTAAAAATTACTGAGCCGCATCAACGATAGCGGTGAATTTGCTTGCAACGAGAGATGCGCCGCCGATAAGTCCGCCGTCAACATCGGGCTTTGCAAGAAGCTCTGCGGCATTCTTTTCGTTCATAGAGCCACCGTACTGGATGGTCGTAGCCTCGGCAACTTCCTCGCCGTAGAGTGAAGCGAGAACCTTGCGGATAACTGCGCAAGTTTCCTCAGCCTGCTCGGGAGTAGCCGTCAGACCTGTGCCGATAGCCCAAACGGGCTCATAAGCAATGATAACATTCTTAAGCTCCTCAGCGGAAATACCCGCAAGGTCAAGCTTTGTCTGCATAGCAACTACCTCATCGGTAATGCCGGCAAGTCTCTGCTCCTTTACCTCACCGAGGCAAAGAATGACCTTCATACCTGCGGCAAGAGCGGCTTTCGTACGAAGATTTACGGTCTCATCCGTCTCTGCGAAATACTGACGTCTTTCGCTGTGACCCACGATAACATACTCAACGCCGATAGCCTTGAGCATATCCGCGGATACCTCACCTGTATATGCACCCTTGGGAGCAAAGTGAACGTTCTCGGCACCTATCTTTATGTTAGATCCCTCGGCGGCCTGCATAGCGGCAGCGATAGTAACATAGGGAGCGCAGAAAACGATATCGCAATTATCCTTACCTACGACCATCGGTTTGATCTCCTCGATGAAAGCCTTTGCTTCAGCGGGAGTAAAGTTCATTTTCCAGTTACCTGCGATAACTGTACGTCTTTTTGCTGTATTCATTATATCAATTCCTTTGTTAATTATATTATGTGTTTTTATCCGATCATTTATCAAGAAGACAAGCTATACCGGGAAGCTCCTTACCTTCAAGGAACTCGAGAGATGCACCGCCGCCTGTGGAGATGTGTGTGATCTTGGAAGCAAATCCGAGTTGCTCACAAGCTGCCGCGGAGTCACCGCCGCCGACTATTGTAATAGCCTCGGAATCCGCAAGAGCCTCGGCTACTGCGATAGTACCCTTAGCAAGTGTGGGGTTCTCAAACACACCCATAGGACCGTTCCAAACAACAGTCTTGGCATTCTTTACAGCGTCTGCAAAGAGTGCTCTGGTCTTTTCGCCGATGTCAAGTCCCATCATATCTGCGGGGATCTTGTCGGAATCAACCGTCTTGACCTCGATCTCAGCGTCGATAGGATTGGGGAATTCCTTGGCAACGACCGTATCGATGGGGAGAAGGAGCTTTACGCCGTTCTTCTCTGCAAGAGCGAGCATCTCACGGCAATAATCGAGCTTTTCGGCATCGAACAAAGATGTTCCGATCTCATAGCCCTTAGCGGCGAGGAATGTATAAGCCATACCGCCACCGATGATAAGTGTATCTACCTTTGTAAGAAGGTTATTGATAACATTGAGCTTATCGGAAACCTTAGCACCGCCGAGAATAGCAACGAAAGGACGTGCGGGATCGGTAAGAGCCTTACCCATAACGCCGATCTCTTTCTGAATGAGGTAACCGCAAACAGCGGGGAGATAATCAGCCGCGCCTGCTGTTGAAGCGTGTGCTCTGTGAACCGCGCCGAAAGCATCACTTACATAGATCTCAGCCATAGAAGCGAGCTCTTTTGCAAATTCGGGGTCGTTCTTCTCTTCTCTCTTATCAAAACGGGTATTCTCAAGGAGAAGGATCTCGCCCTCTTTGAGAGCGGCAGCCTTTGCCTTGGCATCGGGACCGATCGTATCCGATGCAAGTGTTACGTTAACTCCGAGGAGCTCGCTGAGACGAGCGGCAACGGGAGCGAGAGAATACTTGGGAATGATCTCGCCCTTAGGCTTGCCCATATGCGAGCAAAGGATGATCTTGGAGCCCTTGGACATAAGATATTTGATCGTGGGAAGCGCTTCGACAATTCTCTTGTCGCTGGTGATAACACCGTCTTTGAGGGGGACATTGAAGTCGCAACGTACAAGTACCTTCTTGCCGGCAACGTCAATATCTTCGATATTCTTCTTGTTGTAGGTCATTTTTATATCCGCCTTTCAAAAATAATTACTTGTGTGAACGGTATGCGTGCCGATATGACTCCGCACAGTACTATTATTATACCATATCTTTCCGCGCGGAAACAAGCCTTTTCGTGCACAATAATATTGTACCATATCTTTCCGCATTTATCAATAGATATGTGCGATTTTTTCTGCAATTTTACTCAAACATTCACACAAAATGGCTGTTTTCAGGTTGTCTGCAAAAAGCATATCAACTATCAAATTGTACACAATCCAAACTCCGCTTTTTCTTTGACCAAGTAGGCGCAAAGAAAAAGCATAGCAAAAAGAAAGCGCCGTAGAGAGATTTCGCCGTCTACGGACGGCGACAAGGGCTACGCGCCCTTGCCTGCGCCGCCTTTTGAAAAAGGCGGGCGAAAACTTTCGGCAATTTAACGAAAGTTGTTGCTTGAGTAGACAGGTCTATATTTTGAGCTCTTTTTAAGCCTTCGGTGAAGCTTTCGGAACTATATCTCCCGCCTTTGTAAGTGCTATTCTTGTAAGCAGCGGTCCGACGAGCTCATAAACGAGCACGGAGAAAAGAATGATGTTTCTGATGATAACACCCTCGTCGCCGCCAAGCTCGTTCATTGCCGTGACCGTCATTCCAAGCGATACGCCCGCTTGAGGAAGCAGGGTGATGCCGAGATATTTCTGAATATTCGGATCGCACTTTGTCGCCTTAGCCGACACGAACGCGCCGAAGATCTTGCCCGCCGAGCGGAAGATTATGTACACGATACCGACAACGACGACAAAGCCTTGAGCAAACACCGAGAGCTCAAGCTCCGCGCCGCTGAGCACGAAAAAGAGCACGAGCAGAGGCATAGTCCATTTATCGACACGCTCCATAAGCTCCGCGGAATTGTCGCAGATGTTGCAAAATATCGATCCGAGCATCATACAAGTAAGAAGCGAGGAAAATCCGACGTGAATGCCCGCCACTGTAAAATCAAGCTTTGAAAGTGCAACGGTCAGCAGAACGAACGTGATCGAAATCGTCAAACGTTTACTGTTTGAATGAAAGAGCTTTTCGGTATACGTGAAAACTATACCGACCAAGGTTCCGAGCAAGAGAGAGCCGACGACCTCGACCAATGGCTCAACAAGCACGGAAACTATGCCTATCGAACCGCTCTTGAAGGCTTTGGCAATGCCTATCGAGATAGCAAACACGACAAGTCCCACCGCGTCATCAAGTGCCACGACGGGAAGCAATATATCCGTAAGCTTGCCCTTCGCCTTGTACTGACGAACGACCATCAGCGTTGCCGCAGGTGCGGTAGCCGTTGCAATGGCGCCGAGCACGATCGCAGTTGAGAGCGGGAATTTATCTCCGAGAATAAAATGCAAAACTATAAGCGCCGCGTCAACGAAAAGAGTTGCCATAAGCGCCTGAACGAATGCAATTATTGTTGCCTGCTTGCCGGTCTGCTTAAGCTGAGAAAGTCTGAATTCGTTTCCTATGGAAAACGCGATGAAGCCGAGTGCGACCTCGGAAAGTATTCCGAGCGTTTCGACGGATTCCATTGATACAAATCCGAGCCCCTCTATGCCGAGCGCACCAAGGCAATAAGGACCTATGAGCACACCTGCTATGAGGTAGCCCGTTACCGCAGGAAGCTTTAAGAGCTTTGCGGGTCTTGACATAAGCATTCCCGCGGCAAGTGCCGAGGCAATGCAGAATAATACTGTCATATTTTTTCCTTTCATTATTCCCCGAATATATAATTTATCGTATAATACAGTATACAAGGGGATATTTCGCATATTATGATATCACCAAGCGGCGAGGTTGTCAATAGGCAATTGTTAATAATGTTAAGCCGCAAAAAACAAAGTATTTTGGAGTTAATTAATATTGCGTGTCGGCTTTTTGCCCCGTCACAGCACTTTACTATTGACAAAGGAACACGAGTGTGATAAAATAATATCAAACTAATAACACTTAAGGAGAAGCATATGGCAACCTTGAAAAAACAGATTTCCCCCTCGCTTATGTGCGCGGATTTTTTACACCTCGGCGATGAGCTGAAGGCTCTTGAGGCTCACGGAATCGAATATCTTCATATAGATATTATGGACGGTGTATTCGTACAAAACTATACCCTCGGAACAGACTTCGTAAAGAAGCTTCACGCCGCTACCAACATCCCTCTCGACATCCACCTTATGATACAGTCCCCCGAGCTCAAGCTCGATTGGTTCGAGCTTAAAGAGGGCGACTACGTAAGCGTTCACTATGAGTCCTGCACACACATCCAGGCACTTCTTTCAAACATTCACAAGAGAGGTGCAAAGACGATGCTCGCGCTCAACCCCGGCACGCCCCTTTCCGTGCTTGAGGATCTGCTCCCCGACCTCGACGCCATCCTCGTTATGACCGTAAATCCCGGATTTGCGGGTCAGAAGCTGGTTCCCCAGACGCTTGACAAGATCAGACGTCTGCGCAAGATGCTTGACGAGAACGGCTACGGTCACGTTGAGATCGAATGTGACGGCAACGTAAGCTTTGAAAACGCAAAGAAGATGAGCGAGGCAGGTGCCAACATCTTCGTAGCGGGTACATCGAGCATTTATGCTAAGACCGGAAGCTTTGAGGAAAATATTGTAAAGCTCAGAGAGGCAATAAAATAATTGTCCCCGACACTTGACCTACGGGTCAAGCCGAACATACAAAAATACCGACCCGCCTTTAGCGATGGGTCGGCGTTTTTATTTTGCACAAAATCAGGCGTTCTTGTCGCAGACCTCGGCGACAAACCCGAGAATGTCGGACAAAAATTCACATCTTATGCTCTCGATCTCATTATGCGGCTCGTGGCGCGCATTATCGTACAGCTTAAGCTTTACCGAACGCACTCCCGCGTCTTTTAGACGTCTGTATACGGTATCGACGCCGCGACCGTAGCTTCCTACAGGATCAAGCTTGCCGGAAACAACAAACAACGGAAGCTCCTTCGGCACCGAATGTGCCCACTTTTTACTCGAAACGCGTTCGAGTGCCTCAAAAAGATTGTAATGTCCTCTTAGCGTAAATTTGAAATTGCACAAAGGGTCTGCATCATATTTTTTAACGACCTCGCGATCACTCGTTACCCAAGCGCTCTCCGAGCCGTCATCCTTAAAGTACTTGTTGTAGCCCGCGAACGATACCTTGTTGATAAAATTTGAACGATAATGATCATTTCGGAATATCATCGCTATCGACGTCATAAGCTTACCGAGCGACGCGGGAGATTCGGGACCGCCCGTTCCGCAAATGATCGCGCCCGCAAGCTCGTCGCCGTATTTCGTAAGATATATCCTCGCCATAAACGAGCCCATACTGTGACCGAAAAGCACCAAAGGTTTGTTGGGATAACGTTCCAGAGCAAGCCTTGTCGTCTTATGAAGATCGTCAACGATGTGATCTACGCCGCCGCGTCCGATGTATCCGAGCTCTTCGGAATTTGCGGCGGTATTTCCGTGACCGAGGTGGTCGTTTCCGCAAAAGACATATCCGTTTTTGCAGAAGAAATCGGCAACGTGCGCATATCTCTGAACGTATTCGCACATACCGTGCGAGAGCTGAACGATTCCCTTGATCTCCGCATCGATCGGCTCGTAAAAATAACAGGCAACCGTGTTTTTCCCATCCGATGAAGGAAAGTTTGCGGTTTTAAGAGTATAGCTTGACATATAAGCCTCCGTTCCGCCGCCGTTCGGCGACACAAATATTTTATGGAATATATAAAGCAGATACAGGAACATCCTGTAAAATTCAAATTAAAGCAAAAAGGCTGTCACAAGCCGCGAAATGCAAGGTTGCAACAGTCTTTTTTGACCTTATCTGTAAGCCGGGTTCTGTCGAGGACGGTCATCTATCTTTGCTTTGCGTCGCCGCAAAGCTCCGAGGCTCTCGCCTCGTGCCACCCGCGGATATGCGTCGGGCAAACGATCCGCATACGGTGTTGCTTCGGATAGGGTTTACAGCAAACCCACGTTACCGTGGGAGTGGGTGAGCTCTTACCTCGCCTTTCCATCCTTACCTCAGAGTTGATAAGACCCTGCGGCGGTCTATTTCTGTTGCACTTTCCCGGGAGTCGCCTCCGGCTGACGTTATCAGTTATCCTGCCCTGTGAAGCCCGGACTTTCCTCACGGTAATACCTTTCGGCGCAATACCGCGCGACCGTCCGATATGGTCAACTATATGATACCTTATTTTCGGCGTTTTGTCAAGTGAATTTGAGGAATTTTTGCCAAATGCGCGCAAACGCCCAACAAAAGGCAAAGCAATCCGCGACGGGCAAGAAAGCAGAGTCGGCAATTAAATCATTCCGCACGTCAGAAGGACACCCTTTTCACGGACACGGGTCTATACGTATTATCGTCTATCTCAAAGACGGCGCCGTTTGCCGCAAAAGGTGCGACTGCGGGCACGAACATAGTCGGCGTATGATCGCGCAATTTATTTATCACAGCCGACGGCTCGGCGCCGATTATCCCGTTTTTGGCACCGCACATTCCGAGATCCGTGATATATGCACTTCCGCCGGGAAGTATTTGCTCATCCGCTGTCGCAACGTGCGTATGAGTCCCGAAAATTATCGCGATCCTGCCGTCAAAATATCTTGCAAGGGCATATTTTTCGCTCGTTGCCTCTGCGTGGATATCCAGCAAAGCAAGATCGTATCTTCCCTTTTCCCTCTCAAGCATTCTTTCAACTGTATCAAAGGGACACGCAAGCGGCTCCATATACATAAGTCCGCTGACGTTCATACAAAGCACACGTCTTGAATTTACGTCCACTATTCGGCAGCCCTCGCCGGGCACGCGTCCCGGGTAATTTGCGGGTCTTATGATCCTTCTGTCCGAGTCGAGCATAGAGTATAGGCTTCGCTTGCCGAATATATGATTGCCGCCCGTTATAAAATCAACTCCGCTGTTAAATATCGCCTCGGCATCCTCACGCGAGAGTCCTTTTATTGCCGTAGCATTTTCGCCGTTAGCCACGGTAAAGTCGATGCGATACTCAGACTTGATCTGCGGGAGTTTTCGTTTTATATATGATATTACATCGGATCCGACTATATCTCCGAGAGCAAGAATATTCATCTCATCAACCTTTCCTTATTGCTTTCTGTTGCATTTTATTGCATTCTGACGAGCTTGTTCAGCACGCCGACTCTATCTAAGATAACACCGAAAACGGCGAACACGATCGCGTTGGCGACGCTTTGCAAAAAGTTCATCAAAAGCCCCGGTATTGCCGATTCGACACCATATATAAAGAGTTCATAAATGAAATATCCTCCCACGCATATTACGGCATACGGAACAAGCGCTATGAGATTTCGCAAATTGATAATTTTTGCCTCTCTGTCGCCGATGCTTTTAACTTTGCCGCTTCTGTCAAGCACGGATCTGAACAGAAGCGCAGTCAAGCCTTTGATAGCAAAGGATGCAGGTGCGTAGACGGCGTATCCGCAAATAAGGTCGGCAAGACCGCCGCCGAGAGCACACGCCAAAAAGGAATACGGCAGGGGCAATATTGCCGCCGCAAGGCACACGAGAGAATCACCGAGGTGCACATATCCGACAGCTAACGGAAGCTTGGGAAAATATGCGGTAACTACGGTGATCAGTGCTGCAAAAAGTGCAGATATACAGATAAGGATGAGATGACGGTTGGTTTTGGTTTGTTGTGACATATGTCAATATACCTTCTTTCAAAAAATTTCAAAAAATAATTACTTTTTTCTGCGAAATTTTTGGCTTTAACTTTTTCGCAGATAGGCTTGAAAAGTGTAAAAATTCTATACAGGCTAAACCTCTTAGCCGCTTTTTTCTTTGCCAAAAGTGGCACAAAGAAAAAAGCTGTCAAAAAAGAAATGCCGAAAGCGGGGCTCCGCCCCATAGATGGGAACTTAAGAAAATTGAAGTGCACCATCCGCCGAGATCCTTCGCTTCGCTCGAGGATGACACGGCGGGGGGAAAAC
>CAZZFP010000037.1:0-11070 GCA_964653575.1 uncultured Lachnospiraceae bacterium | reverse complement strand
CTACTTCTTTATGAGCACCGTGAGCCCACCATACGAGAACATCTGTATTTTCAAGCACCTCATCGGGGAGTCCTTGAAATTCGTCATCAAGTGCGGCAAGAGTCACTTCAATGTCGTCGCAGTCAGCCTCAAGGAAATTCTTGATAAATGCGTGAATACCGTCGGGATAAAGTGCCTTTGCTCCTTCTTTAGTTTTTTCATGTCTGAATTCGTTCCAGAGAGTTACGCGAAGTTTTGCCATTTTCAATTCCTCCATATTTTTAATCGAATTTAAAGGCTTGTAGAATAATGATACCATTACAGACCTTTTCTTGCAAGCCATAATATGATAAGCTTTGGACAAATATTGCCAAGCACGAGTCTTATACTCGCGAATTAGCGACAATATCTTGTGATCATATATCGTCGTTAAGATACATCTCCATAAACTGCTCTTTTGTTATGAGGATACGTCTCGGCTTGTTTCCGTCAGGGGGACTTACAATATTGAGCTCCTGCATACGATCAATGATCTTTGCCGCTCTGCCGTAGCCTATCGAAAGTTTTCTCTGTAAGAGAGAGGTGGAAGCTTTTTGATCGGTTACAACGATCTCGATCGCCTCGCGAAGCTTCGGATCTTCACCGTCACCGGAAAAATCGCTGTCGTCGGAGGATACGCCAAGAGAAGCACCGCCGCTTCCCTTTTTGGACATTCCGCACTTCTCGGCTTCCTGATCGATCTGCTTTGTAAACTGCTCGTTGTATATAGCTTTACCGTTATGCTTTTTGATAAATTCGCATACCGATTCGACCTCGCTCTCGCTTACGTAAGAGCCCTGAACACGCATAGGCTTTGCCGCCCCGACGGGAGCATAAAGCATATCACCTCTGCCGATCAGTTTTTCGGCGCCTGCGATGTCTATGATCGTTCTCGAATCGACCTGTGAAGCTACGGTAAATGCAATTCTCGAAGGGATATTTGCCTTGATAAGACCCGTGATGACATCGACCGAAGGTCTCTGCGTACCGATTATAAGATGTATACCTGCGGCACGTGCCTTTTGAGTAATACGGCAGATCGAAGTTTCAACTTCATCGGGAGCCGTCATCATAAGGTCTGCAAGCTCGTCGATTATTATAACGATCTGAGGCATAAACTCCATATCGGGGTCACCTTTCGTGATCTCGTTGTATTTTGCTATATCGCGGACTCCGACCTCCTCCATTATCGCAAATCGGCGCTCCATCTCGGCGACCGCAGACGCAAGCGCACCCGCCGCCTTTTTGGGATTACTTACGATCGGAACATAGAGGTGAGGTATATCTTTATATATACCGAATTCGACCTTTTTGGGGTCTATAAGTATCAATTTGACCTCGTCGGGCTTAGCTTTATAGAGCAAGCTGACGATTATGCTGTTTATACATACCGATTTACCCATACCGGTAGCACCCGCTATCAGAAGGTGGGGCATTTTATGGATATCAAACGCTATCGGCTTACCTGAAACATCTGCGCCAAGGCAAGCGCTTATCTTACTTTTCATATCCGTGAATGCCTTATTTTCTATGAGCGAGCGCAACTGAACCGTCTGAGCGCGATCATTCGGTACTTCTATACCGACGGCGCTCTTACCGGGAATGGGTGCTTCGATACGAACACCCGTCTTTGCAAGTCCGAGTGCGATATCATCGACCAACCCCGCAATAGAACGCACTCTTACGCCCGCCTCGGGTTTGACCTCGAAGCGCGTGATAGTCGGGCCGCAAGAACAAGAGATATCACTGACTCTTATTTTAAAGCTTGTAAGGGTAGCCATAAGCCTGTCGATGTTTTTGTTTATCTCCTCGTCGGTTATTCCCTGATTTTGAGTAGGAGCAGCCAAAAGGCTCGTCGGCGGGAAAACGTAGTTTGCATACGGATCCGGCTTTAAAACATCTTCATCGATATCCGTCAATGCAGATGTTTCGACTTCGAGAGCCGCGGCATCGAACGACCGTTCGGAAGGTATGCCTGCTTTTGAAGCCTTTAAATCGTCGTCAGCTCTGACATTCGAGGGACCTTTGTCGCCGACAGATACTCCGTCTATAATGTCATCGAGGTTATGGACATCATCCAGATTACGTACGCGCTTTACATCAACAGGCTCGGTATAATCTGCCGTATTGGAAGAAGTCTCCTCGGGAATATCCGACATACCTATTTGTGAGTCTTCACATACACGACCGCCGGAATGTGCACGAGCTCTTATATCGAGAGTATTTTGAAGTCCTTCGTCCATATCTCCGTTTTCGTTTGAAACGTCGGAATTACGGTTTATGATCCTGTGCTTGAAGGCTTGGTTGCATCCTATCGAGCTGAGATTATCTTGCGACTCCGTTTCGATCTCTTTGCTTTCGTTCGAAGCATCGTCCGACGCATCCGTGTCTTGAGTCCTTATTATGGTAACATTGGGGCGCTTGATCTCCGGCTTGCTTCCTTTCGAAAGATCCGCCGAGGTGCCGTCGGTATTATGAGTATCTTCGTTAGTGTCGCTTGTTTCGGTTGACGTATCGGTCAGCTGTTCTTTGAGTCTCTTTGAACGAGGCGAAGAGACAAGGCGTACTGATTCCTCGGCGTCTTCGTCTGAAGCGTCATCGTCACGAGCGCGTTTTGAGGTATCGGAGGAATCATCTTCCTCCACAGATTTTTTCTTGCGTTTGGAATATGTGACATCCTCTTTACGTTCTTTTCCCTCTGCCTCAAGCGACGCTTTTTTCCCTGCTTCAAGACGTGCTTCGCGACGCTTTTCGGATGCGACCTTGAGCTTGTACCTTATGTACGTTACCACGGTCACGGGCGTTGCTCCGAACAGCGAGAACATAAGCACGAGAATGATCGCGATTATAACAAAGAAGGACCCCACGGACCCGAATATATTCCAGCACAATATACCTACAAGTCCGCCTATTACGCCGCCATTTCGAAGCTCCATGCCGTCAAGGAACAGATATTTGATACTGACGCTCCAATCTCCCGACGGAACGGCATCGACCGCAAGCACGATTATCTCAATAAATGAAGAGATAAGAAGCATAGTCAAGCAAAACAATATTACGTTGAGCAATATGGTTTGCGACTTAACGTATTTCTGCCAATTCAGCGCGGCAATAACGAGCAAAACGGGTATAGCAAAGGAGCTTATACCGAACACACCGTAGAACACTGTACGCACCACGGTGCCGAATATACCGCTCTCATTGACCGTCGTAAGGTAAGAAAGCCCCACGAGCAAAGCTCCAAGCACAAGGAACAGCGGCACAAACTGATGCCGGCGAAGCTGCGCCTGCGTCGGCTCGGCGGATTTGTCCCCTTTTCTTTTCTTTTCAGGCTCTTCGTAGTCTTTTCTTTTCGATGACTGCAAAGATTTTTTATCGTTCGGGGCGTTTGATGTATTCCGATCGTTTGAATATGATCTTGTACGTGAACCGTTGCCGTCGTATCCGCTTTTTCCGGACCTTTTCGCACTGTTTGACTCTTCTTGCATAATATTTTTTTGCACAGTGCTCTGCGTTTCTTTTTTTCGAGAACTTTGCGTCGAGCCTTTCTTTTTGGGAATCTTTACGTTAGTCGTGGTTACCTTACTGTCATTTTTCTTTTCCGGCATTTTGGGATTTCCTTTCACAAAATCGGTAATATGTATAAAACTATAAAATATATCTTGCTTTTTGTCCTGCTATCGACCGAAAATTCATAGTATACGGCACTTTGGCAAAATAATATAGCTTAAAAATATCCATAATAATTATAACACACTTTTAAAATCATTTCAACACCCAAAAAGTCAAATTCAAAATATTTTTATCAATTTATCAACTTATCAGAATCAAGCAATCCAAAACATCGATTACAAAGGGAGGCGAAGACCATACAACACGCAAAGACACATTTTCGTTCGAAAGAAATATTAAAGATCGTCGCAATAACTCTTCTCGGAAGCATTTCGGGACTCGTCACGGGACTTCTCGGGGCGGGAGGCGGGATAATCGTAGTTTATTTGTTGAGGCATCTTTTAGCAAACAACTCGGATGATTTTAAAGCATCCGTCACGGAAAAGGACATACTCGCAAATTCTCTTGCTATAACGCTTCCCATAGCTGCTGTTTCCGCTTCAATATACGGCTTCAAGGGAAATCTGTCGGGAGTTGATCTTTCGGCTTATATCTTGCCCGCGGCAGTCGGTGGCATATGCGGCGCTTATCTGCTCAACAAGCTCAACAGAAAGATCATATCGTTGACCTTCGCCGCACTCGTCATATATTCCGGGGCGTCGATGCTGTTCGGGTAAAACCATTGTTTCAAGGAGATATAGTTTATGTTTGCGAATATCATCGCGGCTTTCATTATAGCGATACTATCCGGAATGGGAGTAGGAAGTGCGGGGCTCTTTGTTATATACCTTACCGCATTCGTCGGCACACCTCAAATCGTCGCCCAGGGAATGAATCTGCTGTTTTATCTTTTCGCATGTGGAAGCTCGCTTCTCTTTCACGTAAAAAAGCGAACATTCTTTCCGACTCTTATTTTGTGGCTCATTTTTGCCGCCATCCCGGGGGTCGTTGTCGGCGGAGTCCTGACATCAATACTTCCCGTAGAGTATATCAAAAAGTTTTTCGGCATTATGTTGATCGGTGCCGGAGCTTCCACGATATTCAGAGTAATCTTTTCATCAAAAAACGAGAAAAAGAAAAGATCCGAGAAACATTGCGATTAAAACTGTTCGAGCATAGAGATCTTATGCGTTCAAAGCGTCGAACAGGTGTAAAAAAAATATTAATAAACGTAAAATTTTTGTGCTCGCTATTTACTTGCAAATAAGGATATGCTATAATATCTATCGCACGACCTTGGCACGGTTTTCGGGTAAAATGCCCGTTAATCGGGGTATCACCCACCGTTCTCTGTGCTTTCGGTCTGTAATATTTTTTCATAACTTGAAAGGTGAAACAAAATGGAAAAGGAAATCAAACAAGCAATTATCGAGCAGTATGCAACAAAAGAGGGCGACACAGGTTCACCCGAGGTGCAGATCGCACTTCTCACATACCGCATCAATGCGCTGACAGAGCATCTTAAGACCAACCACAACGACCACCACAGCCGTCGTGGTCTTCTGAAGATGGTCGGACACAGAAGAAACCTTCTTAACTACCTTATGAAGGTGGATATCGAGCGTTACCGTTCCATCATCGAGAGACTCAAGATCAGAAAGTAATTGAGATAATTGCACAAAAATGCGGAACAACCGTATATTTCGGCTGTTCCGCAAAATTATAGCTTCAACATCAGGTTGTTGCTTAAAAGCAAGATCAACTCACGGCAGACCGGCATTTAAATATGTGCCCGAACAACATATTAGCGCGGTACTTGCGCGTATGCGGACATATATTTAAGTGCTTGCTCCGTGGGATGAAATAAAAACATAAAAACGGAGTAAAAAACAAATGAAAGAAATGAATTTTTCCAATTACAGAGTATTCAATTATACTCTGGCAGGACGCCCGCTCGTTATCGAAACGGGTAAGATGGCAGGTCTTGCAAACGGTTCTTGTCTCGTTCGCTACGGTGACACAGCCGTTCTTTGTTGCGCGACAGCATCGGCAAAGCCGCGTGACGGTATCGATTTTCTTCCCCTCTCTGTAGATTTTGAAGAGAGACTTTATGCGGCAGGCAAGATCCCCGGAGGATACCTCAAGCGCGAGGGTAAGCCTTCCGAAAAGGCGGTACTTACATCAAGAGTTATAGACCGTCCCATCCGTCCCCTCTTTCCCAAAGATCTTCGCAACGACGTAAACCTTTCTCTTACGGTTATGTCGGTGGATCACGACTGCTCACCCGAGATCACGGCTATGATAGGTGCATCCATTGCCCTTTCCATTTCCGATATACCGTGGAACGGTCCTATCGCCGGCGTATTTGTAGGTCTCGTTGACGGCAAATTCGTTATAAACCCGACTGCAGCCGAGAGAGAAAAGAGCGATCTCGAGCTTACGGTTGCGGGCTCTGCCAAAAAGGTAGTTATGATCGAGGCGGGTGCACGCGAGGTCGATGATGAAACCATGTACAATGCCATTATGAAGGCACACGCAGAGATCCGTGATCTTGTAGACTTCATCAACGCGATCGTTGACGAGATAGGCAAGCCTAAGTTCGAATATCCCTCTTGCGAGCTTGATCACGATATGTTCGACAAGGTATTCGCCTTCTGTGAAAAAGATCTTATGTTTGCACTTGATACCGACGACAAGACGGTAAGAGACGCAAGAATACAGCCTATTCAGGACGCTATCGTTGAAAAGTTCTCCGAAGAATATCCCGATATTGAGACAATTCTCCCGGAGCTTATGTACAAGCTTCAAAAGAAGATCGTACGCCGTTGGTTGCTCGTTGACAAGAAGCGTGTTGACGGACGTGCACTCGATGAGATAAGACCTCTTGCCGCCGAGGTAGGACTCTTTAAGAGAGTTCACGGTTCCGGTATGTTCACCAGAGGTCAGACACAGGTAGTTACCATCGCTACTCTCGGAACACTCGGAGAGTCTCAGGAGCTTGACGGAATAGACACCGAGACCTCCAAAAGATATATGCACCACTACAATATGCCCGGCTTCTCCACAGGTGAAGCAAAGGCATCAAGAAGCCCCGGACGCCGCGAAATCGGTCACGGTGCGCTTGCCGAGCGTTCGCTTATTCCGGTACTTCCCTCCGAGGAAGAATTCCCCTATTCTATGAGACTTGTTTCCGAGGTAGTTTCCTCTAACGGTTCGACCTCTCAGGCGTCCGTGTGCGGCTCGACGCTTGCACTTATGGACGCGGGCGTTCCGATAAAGGCTCCCGTTGCGGGTATATCTTGCGGTCTTATTACGGAAGAAGACGGCAGCTGGATGACTATGCTTGATATCCAGGGACTTGAGGACTTTTACGGAGATATGGACTTTAAGGTTGCAGGTACGCACAAAGGTATCACCTCAATTCAGATGGACCTTAAGATCGACGGTCTTACTCCCGAGATCATCAAAGAGGCTCTCGCCGTTACACACAAAGGACGCGACGCTATCATCGATGAGATCATTCTCAAAGCAATCCCCGCTCCCAGAGCCGATGTTTCCGAATATGCCCCCAAGATGCTTACAATGACCATAGATCCCGATAAGATTCGCGAGGTCATAGGTAAGGGCGGCTCGGTAATTCAGAAGATCACCGCAGACACTGGTGCAAAGATCGACATAAACGATGACGGCACGATATACATCGCAGCGGTAAACCGCGACTCCGCTTATGCGGCTAAGACAACGATAGATGCTATCGTATTTGAACCCGTAGTCGGTACCGTTTATACAGGTACTGTTACGGGTATCAAGGAGTTCGGCGCATTCGTCGAGTATGCTCCCGGCAAGGAAGGTCTCGTTCATATTTCAAAGATCGCTCCCCGTCGCATCGAAAAGGTTGAGGATGTTCTCAAGCTCGGCGACACGGTCAAGGTAAAATATATGGGTCTTGATGCTAAGGGCAGAATGGATTTCTCCATAAAAGACGCGCAATAATTCAGCTTTTCAACCCGCAGTTTAAATAAATCGTTTTTGCAGACGGTCTTGCACCGTCTGCAAAGAAAAAATAAAGTACCGAAAGGAGTCGGCAATATATGAATAACGGTCCTAAGATATACCGCCCCATTAACAAAAGCAATTCCGAGATGAGGCAAAGACGATTAAACAATCAAAAATATCTTGTATTGGCAATCATCTCTTCTTTGATAATATTTGCCATCATATTCACAACGCTGATGATAAGCCTTTCGGTCTCATCCGCAAAAAGGCGCAAAGAGCTTTTGGAAGATGACAGCTCGTCCGAAAGCTTTTCGGACTCAATGAACAATCAGATCACCGATGATCCTTCCGACAGCGAGTCGCAGACGCCTGCGCTTGCCGGAGATTTTACTTACTCATACAAGAAATATTCCGACAGTGCGGTTCACCTCGGTCCGCTTGTATTGGTCAATGACGACAACGCATATACGTTCGGCGATCAGACCGGGCTTCTCGATTTCAGAAGCTTGCGTGTAAAGGGATCAAACGGAGAACCCCTGTACAGTATGAGATACTTCAGTATGTTCCTCAGAAAGGACGCTGTAGATGCTTTAAATTCCTTCATTTATGATTTTTACAAGAATTACAGTGACGATCAATATGTGGTTATCAGCGCAGCGTACCGCAGCTACGAGGATCAGCAAACAAGCTACGAAAAATATCCCGACGATTCACCGAAAGCCGGATACAGCGATTATCACTGCGGTTACTCCTTTGATTTGAGTGCCGCATCGGGAGTTGCAAATGCAACAACTATATTTGCTTCATTTAACGCCGAGCAGGCGGTAAACGCATATAAATACGGCATAATCAGCCGCTATCCCTCCGGAAAATCCGATATAACGGGAAATTACGTTGATCATTACAGATATGTCGGCATTCCCCACTCATACATTATGAAAGAAATGGATTACTGCCTGGAGCAGTATATAGACTACGTTCGTATGCACACCGTAAGTGACGAGCATATAAAGTATGAGATCGAGGGCGTCGGCTCATACGATATCTACTATGTTCCCGCAAACGGCTCAGTCACCGAGGTTCCCGTTCCCGAAGGATACGAGTACACGGTCTCGGGCGACAATGTAGGTGGATTTATAGTTACCGTAAAGATCAAATAATTCGGTTAAGATCTTTAATTTATGCACAATATAAAGACAGACGACCGATATACAGTTGTCTGTCTTATTTTTAATTTTCAAAAGGAGGATCCCCCTGTGAAAAAAGACCGCGCCGATATTGAAGCCGAAAGACTTCTGTCCATAGAGATCAAACACGCAAAACGTCAACGACTTACGGATATCATTTTAATATCCGTGTTGTCTGTTATTATATTGGCATTCGGTATTTTGATCTTTGTCGGAGAGCCCGACAGCTTTTCGGAGGATGAAAATCGTGTGCTTCAAGGCTATCCAACATTTTCGCTGAAAAGCTTTATCGAAGGCGACTACACCGAGGAGCTTGGCAAATTTTATTCTGATCAGTTCCCTTTTAGAGACAGCTTTGTCGGTTTAAAGGGCTTTGCCGAGATAGGAATGCTGAAAATGGAGAACAATGACGTCATACTCGGCGAGGATGACTATCTCATAAAACGCATCGAATACACTCAAGACGCTTACGATCTCACCGAAAGCAACCTTGACGCGGTAGCACAGTTCAAAAAAGCTATGCAGGAGCTCGGTATTCCCTGTGACTTTGCGGTAGCACCTCGTGCTATCGATGTAATGGACTTCAAACTTTCCGATTATTATTCAACAGAAAGAGCCGATGCTATATGGAATATCGTAGCTAAAAGCGGTACAGATCCGATCCTTTTCGAACAGGAGCTTCACGCGGCGGCCTTGGCGGATGAATATATTTGGTTCAAGACAGACCACCATTGGACGGTCAAAGGCGCATATCTTGCCTACCTCAAGCTTGCAAGCACTCTGGGGTACACGCCCGTGCCGACGAGCAAATTTCAACTCGTGCAGGTCTCGGAGAGCTTCAAAGGAACAACCTATTCTGCGGGCGGAATAAAGTGGACTTCACCCGATGCCATAGAGCTTATGCGCTATGACGGAGATACGAAGTACACTGTCACGGATATGATCACAGGTAAAAAACTGCTTGACGGTTTTTATGATACCTCGTATCTCGAAGAAAAGGATAAATACAGTGTCTTCCTCGGCGGAAACAACGCACATATCTCCATATCCAACGGAGATGAGAGCAAGCCTCGACTGCTCATAATCAAGGACAGTTTTGCCCATTCGGTAATTCCCTTCCTTGCCGAACACTTTTATATCGAGGTAATTGACCTTCGAAGCTTTAAAACACAATCTGTATACAAATATATTTCCGAAAACGATTTTGACAGAGTTCTTGTATTTTACGGTATCGATTCAATAGCGACAAACGATTCGCTGAGATATTTAAAATACGGATTAAAATAAACTTAAAAGATCCGTGCCGTGACGATGCTACGGTTCGGATTTTTTAATCATCTTTAGGGGTAAAAAGCGGATTATGGATAATTCAATTAACAGCAATTCATTATGTGATGTATGTCCTCGACACTGTAAAAAAGATCGAGCGCACGGTGACCTTGGATATTGCGGCGTAAGCAATGGCATAAGGATCGCACGTTGCGCACTTCATTATTGGGAAGAACCGCCCATAAGCGGAAAAAGCGGCTCAGGAACGATATTTTTCAGTGGATGCAACCTGAGATGTATATATTGTCAAAATCACGCCGTAAGCCACGAGGGGCTCGGCAGGCGTGTAAGCGAGGGCGAGCTTATCGATATGATGTTCTCCCTCAAGGCGCAGGGGGCGCACAATATCAATTTGGTAACGCCCACGCACTATACAGATGTTATCGTAAAAGTATTGACCGAGATAAAGCAAGATCTTGCACTGCCGATAGTTTGGAACAGCGGCGGCTATGACAGCGTCCCCTCTCTTGAAAGACTTTGCGGCTTGATCGACATATATCTGCCGGACTTTAAATACACCGATCGCGAGCTTGCACGGCAATATTCGGGAGCGGCGAATTACCCTGAGGTCGCCGAGGCGGCGATAAAGGAAATGTACCGCCAGGTCGGCAAATTCGAGCTTGACGAAAACGGAATTATGAGAAAGGGGATTATTGTCCGCCATTTGGTCCTGCCCGGATGCCGCAAAAATTCGTTTGAGGTACTCGAACGCCTTCATAACATAGTACCCGTCGAGAGCATAAAGCTCAGCCTTATGAGTCAATATACGCCCGATTTCGCTATGGGGGGCGGATATAAAAATCTTGAGCGCAGGATCACGGGATTTGAATACAGCTCTGTGCTCGAACGCGCCGAGGCACTCGGCTTTGACGGATACTTTCAGGACAGAAGCTCGGCAAATAAAAGCTACACACCTGAATTTTTCGGAGATAGTGAATAGACAAAATACCACGGTGATCCATCCGAGGCAGATCACTGTGGTATTTTT
>CAZZFP010000036.1:0-11404 GCA_964653575.1 uncultured Lachnospiraceae bacterium | reverse complement strand
GTTGATCGGGATCGTATATCGGATCTCCGTGACGAATGTAGAACAGTATCATCTTGCAGTCTCCTTTTTGCGGATCTTTAATATTTATTATCCACGATATTGTAGCATATAATTCCGAAAAAGTCAATATATGAAGAAAAATTAGAATGATATGTGCATTATAAAAGATCATATTGTGAAAAAAGGAAGCCCCGATTCAGAGCTTCCCTTAAATATTTGTTTTGCGATAGATAATTATTTCTTGCTTGCTTCTTCAATAGCAACGGCAACCGCAACAGTCATACCTACCATTGGGTTGTTGCCTGCGCCGATAAGACCCATCATCTCAACGTGAGCGGGAACCGACGAGGAACCTGCAAACTGAGCGTCAGAGTGCATACGACCCATAGTATCTGTCATACCGTAAGAAGCGGGACCTGCCGCCATATTGTCGGGGTGGAGTGTACGACCTGTACCGCCTCCGGATGCAACAGAGAAGTACTTAACGCCGTTCTCGTTACACCATTTCTTGTATGTGCCTGCAACGGGATGCTGGAATCTTGTCGGGTTGGTGGAGTTACCTGTGATGGAAACGCCAACGTTTTCAAGTCTCATAATTGCAACGCCCTCGGGTACGTTGTCAGAGCCGTAGCATCTTACAGCGGCGCGGGGACCGTTGGAGTAGGGAGTTTCGGAAACTACCTTGACCTCTTCAGTATAAGGATCGAATTCGGTCTTTACGTATGTAAAGCCGTTGATTCTTGAAATGATCATAGCTGCGTCCTTGCCGAGACCGTTGAGGATAACGCGGAGAGGCTTATTTCTTACCTTGTTAGCGTTAAGCGCAATTTTGATAGCGCCCTCTGCGGCTGCGAAGGACTCGTGACCTGCGAGGAAGCAGAAGCACTCTGTTTCATCGGAGAGAAGCATAGCGCCGAGGTTTCCGTGTCCGAGACCGACCTTGCGGTTTTCGGCAACCGAACCGGGGATACAGAATGCCTGAAGTCCGATACCGATAGCGGCAGCGGCGTCAGATGCCTTCGTGCAGCCCTTCTTTATAGCGATAGCAGCACCGACTGTGTAAGCCCATTTAGCATTTTCAAAGCAGATAGGCTGTGTCTCTTCTGTGATCTTGTAGGGGTCGATACCCTTAGCATCACAGATCTCTTTACATTCATCAATAGAGGAAATACCATATTCCTTAAGGACGGCGAGGATCTTCGCCTCACGTCTTTCATAACCTTCAAAATGTGCCATTTATATCTCCTCCTAAATTATTCTTTACGGGGGTCAATGTACTTGACAGCGTCAGCAAATCTGCCGTACGTACCCTTGGACTTTTCGTAAGCTTCGTTGGGCTCCATACCCTTTTTGATGAAGTCGGTCATCTTGCCGAGAGAAACGAACTCGTAGCCGATTACCTGATCGTCAGCATCGAGAGCCATTCTTGTGCAATAGCCTTCTGTCATTTCAAGATATCTTACACCCTTTGCCTTTGTTCCGTACATCGTACCGACCATAGATCTCTCGCCCTTACCGAGGTCTTCCATACCTGCACCGATGACGAGACCGCCCTCGGAGAATGCGGACTGTGAACGACCGTAAACGATCTGGAGGAAGAGCTCACGCATAGCGGTGTTGATAGCATCGCAAACAAGGTCGGTATTGAGCGCTTCGAGAAGCGTTTTGCCGGGAAGGATCTCAGCAGCCATAGCCGCGGAGTGTGTCATACCCGAGCATCCGATGGTCTCAACAAGTGCCTCTTCGATGATACCGTCTTTTACGTTAAGTGAGAGTTTGCAAGCGCCCTGCTGGGGAGCACACCAGCCCACACCGTGGGTGTATGCCGAAATGTCTGTGATCTGCTTTGCCTGTACCCATTTACCCTCTTCCGGTATCGGAGCGGGACCGTGATGGGGACCTTTGGCAACAACACACATATTTTCCACTTCTTTGGAATAAATAATGTTGCTCATTTGAATTTATCTCCTTACATTAAAATAATAAACTGAATTGATCACTCTGCAAGCGTTCCGTAGACTGTTCCGAACGCAGCTGCAGCATTACATTCATCCGTGTCGATGTGCATAGCAAGCGCATATGTATCATTTACACGAACGACTACGTCATCAAAAATAAGAGGACGTGAGGTCGCGAGCTTAACTTTTACGATCTGCTTATCCTCGACACCGAATTCCTTGGCATCGGCAGTGGTCATATGAATGTGACGCTTGGCGATAATAACACCTTCCGTGATCTCAAGCTCTCCGGCGGGACCTACAAGCTTAAGTCCGGGAGTGCCGGCAACGTCTCCGCTTTCGCGAACGGGAACCGAGGTAAGACCGAGTGTGCGCGCATCAGTGTAGGAAAGCTCGACCTGATTGGCTTTTCTCTCCGGACCGAGAACGCTTACTGCGAGCTCGCCCTTTGGACCGACAAGCTTGATCTTATCATTTCCGCAGGCAAATTGACCGGGCTGGCTGAGCATCTTTTTGACCGTAAGCTCCGCACCCTTGCCGTAAAGCACTTCGACGGCTTCCTTGGTAAGGTGAATGTGTCTTGCTGAGGTCTCGACAAGTAACTGTTTGGTAGTGTTCATAATTCAATACCTCTCTTTAAGATTTTATCTTATTTGACATGATACGATAGCATACGACAAAAACACCATATGCCCATTCCCAATAATTATACCATAAATCAAAAGAAATGTAAATATCGGATTTTAAATAAATGTGTAAACATATATCACGATTTTCTTGTCAATAATACTTACAGAGTGCATTTAAGGAGATGATAGAATGGAATCGAAAGAGAAGAACGTTGGGAACGGAAAACGTGACGCGGAAGAAAGCTCTGCACAAAGCGAGCAAAATGAAAGATTTGAAAATATAGTAGACAGCGGAAGCACGGTCGCAGATAACAAAAATGAGTCCATCCATTGTCTTACGATAGTTGGGCAGATAGAGGGACACTACGCCTTGGGGGAGGGACAGAAAGCAACAAAATATGAGCATATCATTCCTTTGCTCGTTTCCATTGAAGAAAGCGATACGGTGGACGGTGTGCTCATAGTGCTGAATACTATGGGAGGAGATGTCGAGGCGGGGCTTGCGCTTGCCGAAATGATAGCTTCGATGACCAAGCCCACGGTCTCCCTCGTGCTTGGCGGCGGACATTCGATAGGTGTTCCTTTGGCGGTCTCGGCGAGAAGATCTTTCATAGTTCCGAGTGCCACAATGACGATACATCCCGTGCGGCTCAGTGGGCTTGTCGTGGGCGTTCCGCAGACGTTCAACTATTTTAAAGAGATGCAGGATAGAATAGTCAGCTTCATATGCCGTAATTCAAACGCCGATAAGGATAAGATATACGAGCTTATGATGAGACCGGATATGATCGCAACGGATGTAGGATCCATAATAAGCGGAGATGAGGCGGTCAGGTACGGAATAATCGATGAAATAGGTGGTCTTAAGGAAGCGCTTGATGCTTTGAGAGATATGATCAGCGGCGACAAAAGCAACGCCGATATGAGTGAAAAGCAACTTGTTCGTTCTTGAAGATTCGAACCTTTTCTGAAATAAAAAGCAAAACAATAAAGGGGTTGTCTCAATGCGACATCCCCTTATATTTTATTCGATCATATATCCGACATTTCTTACGGCTTTTATGAGCTTTACTCCGGAAGCACCTTCAAGCTTGCGGCGCAGATAACACACGTATACATCTGCCTTATTGGAACCGGAGTCTCCGATCACACCGGATATTTCCTCTCTTGAAACGGCTGAGCCTAATCGTGAAAGCAGGAGATCGAGTATGCGGCTCTCATTCGGCGAAAGAGGTATTGATTTACCGAAATAAGATACCGACATAGAGCTTTTATCGAGTATCGGAAGAACGTGCGATGCCTGCAAGTCTTGCTTTTCGGAACCGCCGAGTGTTTTGATGATACGTCTCAGATCTTCAAAGAGAAATGGTCTTTCGAGCACAAAATTGCAATATTTGTATATTTCCTCATCGCTTATCTTTGTGTGCGTGTCCATCGATTTCTCATCCGACGTATGCTGTATGTATCTTATCGCAAGAATTCTTTTGCACTTCGAATACAGCTCCTTTAAACTGAGACCGTCCGTCAAAGAGTCAAGATCGATGACACAGATACTTGAATCTTCTTCTATATCATTTAAAGATGATGCCACGCGCGAGTCGAGCCCGCAGATAGATGCCTCTATGCCGATTACACTGTGTATGATCGGATCTTCGGAAAAGATCAATACATTGTTACTTAACGGATCAATACTCATGGTGATAATCGAACTCGCAGTGATCTAAGAACTCACGTGCAATTATGTGGCTTGCTATCTGGTTCGGGTGTACTCTGTCCCAGGCAAGGGAAGACGAATGGCGATGTTTAAGATATTTGTCAAACATAGCCTGAAGATCGATGAAAATACAATCGTGTTTATTGGCAAGCTCGCGGCATATCTCGGTGTATTCGTCCATTCTTGCGCGCATCATATCTTGACGGCAATTCTCTATGTAATAAGGCGAAAGTATAAATATACCTTTGACTTTATCCTTGAGCGATACTATCATTTCTTCAACGTTTTGTTTGTATTCATCTGTCAGAACGTGTGATGAAGTGATAGCAGGACTGTCAAATTGCCTCCAAACATCATTGACACCTATACAAATAGAGACCCAATTCGGCTCAAGATCAAGCACATCTCTTTGCCAACGTGCGAGCAGATCGCGGCTTGTATTTCCGCTTATTCCGGAGTTGGTCACTCTGAGTCTTACTTCGGGATAATATGCCGCAAACATACTTTCGATAGCCCTGACGTATCCGCGTCCCACATTGTCAAACAGTCCCTCTCCTACAGGGTTTTTGCTTCCCGCATCGGTTATGCTGTCTCCGGCGAATACTATCCTGTCCATGTCATTAAATATCATTTTTTAGCCTCCGATATCAATTTTAAATTTATTTTCAAAACCTTTGATGGCTTTTTACCGTGTTAACATACGTAACGTTTCCTTTACCTCATCAAAAGAGCTCAAAGTCATAATCTTATTTCTGGCGGATGCCGCTCCGGGAATCCCCTTGATATACCAAGCCATATGCTTGCGCGCCTCTGCAAGTCCGTTCCTGCTGTCTTTTTCGAGCATAGCTTCGGCATGCTTTATCGCCATTTCTATCCTGTCTTTGGTGGTCGGCGGTATAAATTCAACCTTTTCAAATGCCGCTGTGGTCTCGGCAAATATCCACGGATTTCCGAGAGCGCCGCGGGCGATCATTATACCATCGCAGTCGGTCTCATCTATCATAGAAAGGGCATCCTTTGCCGAAAAAATATCTCCGTTTGCGATGACGGGAACCGAGACCGCCTTTTTTACGTCGGCAATGATCTTCCTATCGACTCCGGGCTCATACATCTGGGTTCGCGTCCTGCCGTGAACGCAAATGACGGCGGCTCCGTTCGCCTCACAAATTTTTGCGATCTCGACCGCGTTTTTTGAATTTTGATCCCATCCCGCACGCATCTTTACCGTGACGGGAATGTTTACGGATCGGCTGACTGCATAGACTATTTTTCCGCAAAGCCTGGGATCCTTCATAAGCGCACTGCCTTCACCGTTTCCCGCAACTTTGGGAACAGGACATCCCATATTTATATCAATGGCACTCGGAGGACAGTCGGACGTGCAGCCTTTGTAATCGCATTCGGCTATCATTTTTGCCGCCATCGACATATATTCGGGCTCACTGCCGAAAAGCTGTACCGCCATAGGTAATTCGCAAGACATAACCCTTGCTATTGGGGCGGTCTTGGAGTTTTCCGACGCGCTTGCTTTTTTTGCGAGTTGTTCATAGCATAACGCTTTTGCCGAAACCATCTCGCTTACAGTATATTCGGCACCGAGGCTTTTGCATATTTTTCTGAACACGCTGTCACTGACGCCCGCAAGTGGGGCTAACATAAGCCCGTGCTTTAATGTATTGCTTCCGATTTTCATATCGTTTGTCCTTTGTTGTTGCTTTGCTTGACTTTTACGCTATCATTATACATTATTTCCTTTGATTTTTCAATCCCGATTTTGAAATATATTCGCTTTTTGATGCGGAACTTAGCACGAGTGCGAGGATTCTGTAAAAAAGCGAGATAAAAATATTTTCAATATACGTCATTTTTCGACTTATAAGAGACGGAAAATGATACATCTTGCCCGATCTTTGCCTTTGGTGGTGATGTTGGTCGTGATCTTTCGGTTGACAAGTCGTTTCTTTAATGGTAATATCAGATCACAGCTTTGATATATCTGTCGTAAACCAAACAAAAAGGAGGAATTAAAAAATGAAAAAACTGATGTCTTACGGATATTCGGCAAAAACTGTATGCAGAAAGATATTTTGCCTTGTGTCGGCGTTTGCGGTCTTATTATGCGTTTTATCGACTTGCCTTGTATCTTGCAATGTATTGGGAGAAGATCCCTGCGATGAAGTCGAAAGCGACGCCGAAAAGGACACGAACGGCTTGACGCATGACAAGATCTCTCTGGTGCTTCCGACACCCGAGGATACCGAGCCCGTGACCGAAAATAAGGGTGCGGAAAGCGAAAGCGCCGAGGCGCCGTCGCAGGATTACGATCCGACGATCGTTCGGAAAAGTCTTTCGTATGTCAGCAACGGGGACGGGACCTGCACGGTGTGTTCCGTCGGAAATGTGACGGAGGTGTGCATCGTCATACCCGAGATAAGTCCCGACGGAGATGTTGTTACGAGAGTGTCGCCGATGGCTTTTTACGGTGATCGTAATATCGTAGCGATCGAAATACCAAAAAGCGTTAAAGAGATAGGACACCTCGCGTTCGCAAGTTGTCCGAAGCTCGTGTATATTTCGGTGGATGACGAGAATGCGGCATTTTGCGATCGTGATGGCATTCTGTACGATAAAAGCGGCACCGAACTTATATGCTGTCCCGACGCTTTCGGTGCGAACCGTATAATTATATCCGATAAGGTGACCAAGATCCATTATATGGCGCTTTATAACTGCTCTGCGGTTGAAAGGATAGATTACGCAGGTACAAGGGAAGCGTGGGAACGAATCGCCATTGAGGAAAAGAACTATGTACTTATATCCGCTTCGGTAAGCTTCGGAAATAAATAAAGATCAATTCAGAAACGAAAAAAGCACTTGCGGTATTTGCTTCAGATCGCTTACCGTAAGTGCTTTTTGTGTTTGTTCTGCTTGATATTTTTCAATCGGCATCAAAGTCCGTCTCTATTATCTTTTTTGACGAGAGCGGGGAATATCTCCAATATGAAATATGCGTAAGCTCCCCAAAGTCAATAAAATACTGCGGCTTTTGCGGTTTTGTGCTTTCGGTTGCTTCGCTTTTGCAAACGTCGATTATAACGAGCTTTATTTTCATTCTCTCGGGTATGATACTTTTTATGTACACCGCGACCCTCTGACCGATCAAGGATCCTTCATCATAAGGAAGATCGGAAAAGTCGGCTATTTCCGCAAGTCCCGCAAGGTTTGGGGTCAGCTCAATAAAAATACCGTAGTTTTCTATGCTTCGGACGATTCCCGTTACGGTTTGACCTGCCGAAAAAGCGGCGGCGTTTTCCTCCCACGTGCCGAGCAATTCGCGCTGAGAAACGAATATACGCTGATTTTCTCTGTCTATCGTCTTTACTGCCACTTTAATATTCATACCGCAATAAAGCCGATCTCGCGGATGTGATATTCTCGATACCGAGATGCTGTCAACGGAAAGAAGGGAAGATATACCGCATCCGATGTCGATAAAAGCGCCGAAATTCTCAAGATGTGTGACCTTGGCATCTATTATATCCCCCGTTTTCAGAAATGCAAGTCTGTTTTCAATACATTCACGTTGCGCCGCCTTTCGTGACAGTACGGCACTTACACGACCCTCGCCGTCATATTCAAAACTCAGAATCTTGAAGCAAACCGGTTTTCCGACCCGTGTTAGCACTGCGATATCTTTGATGATCTCGTTTTTTCGGCAAAACATACTTTCTTCTTTTCTCATTATGCCGTGAATTCCGTTAAGATCAAAATGGAGCGTAAGCTCCTCATCGCACATCTGCGCCATGGCCTCGAGTATTACTCCGTCTTCAGCGGCTTTTTCAAGCTCGGCAAGTCCCGAGAGGGACTCTCTGTTTCGGTGAGTTGATATTATATTGCCTTCGGGAAGGTATTCGTTGTTTTTCATTATTTTTTCCTCCATATATTTTTGAGACCGTATTCGATTGATCAACACAGTATATTCTATTTACCGTGACACTGAAATATTATTGTGAGATCTCGATATATTCCTGCATAAATCGCCCAAAAAAGAAAAAATATGTCCTTGTCTTGCACCTCAAAAAAGGTATTGTGCAAAATATATAAATTGAGACATTATTTTTGTTGATTCGCACCAAAATGAGTTGAAGCGAGATGATAAAAGTAAATTTTTTGTTATGATTTGAACAAATATATAGATTTTTTTACGGATATATAGTATAATAAGCTGTCTTGTTGCGTTGCCGTCGCAAAAGCACACAAAAACGGCATAATTCCGCGCCGGTCACAGTATGAATATTATTGCGATCGGACAAAAAACAACAGTAATTTTTAAAACAGGAGGTCATTCCAAGTTATGAAGAAGAAATTGACTACGGTCGAATTTCACGGCACAGCTGAACAAGAGTCGCGTTTGCTCGCTGTTATCGAAAAGTACAAAGGAACCAAGGGCGCGATGATGCCCATTCTCCAGCAGGCTCAGGAGATCTATGGATACTTACCGATCGAGGTTCAGAAGATCGTTGCCGAGAAGACGGATACACCGATCGAGGAGGTATTCGGAATAACAACATTTTATTCCCAATTTATGCTTAATCCTAACGGCGAAGTAGCTATTTCTGTATGCCTCGGCACAGCGTGCTATGTTAAGAATGCTCAGGAATTGATCGACGCGGTTTCTAAAGAGCTTGATCTCGAGGTCGGAAATACGTCCCCCGACGGAAAATATTCACTTGAGGCTACACGTTGTATCGGTGCTTGCGGTCTTGCACCCGTTATGACTGTAAACGGCGAGGTATACGGCAGGATCACCAAGGATGACGTTGCCGGTATACTTGCAAAATATAAAAACTGAGGAGGGATTAGATAATGATCAAAACTGTTGAAGAGCTTCTTAAAGCTAAAGAAGCCAACTATCCCCGAGTTGCTCTCCGTGAACACGGAACAGCCTTTGAAGGAAAATATCGCAAGCACGTCCTTATTTGTGCAGGTACAGGCTGTACATCTTCGGGAAGCCCGGCGCTTTACCAAAAATTTGTTGATGAGATAAAAAATAATAATCTTGAAGAAGAGATCAAGGTTATAAGGACCGGGTGCTTCGGCCTTTGCGCGCTTGGTCCCGTAGTAATAGTATACCCTGAGGGTACGTTCTACTCCAGAGTTACCGTTGATGATATCCCCGAAATAGTTACCTCCCATCTTCTTAACGATGTTCCGGTTGATAGGATAAGATTTCACGAGGTAGCAAACGATCCCTCGACGATCGCCGACCTTGGCGAGATGTCCTTCTACAAGAAACAGCACAGAGTTTCTCTCCGTAACTGCGGTCTTATCAACCCCGAGGATATCGGCGAGTACATAGCAAGAGACGGTTATCAGGCACTTGCAAAGGTTCTTACAAAGATGACTCCCGATGAGGTAATAGACGAGATACTCAGATCCGGACTTCGCGGAAGAGGCGGAGGCGGATTCCCCACGGGTCTCAAATGGAAGTTCGCTTGCTCGAACAGAGGTAACGTAAAGAAGTACGTTGCTTGTAACGCGGACGAGGGTGACCCCGGTGCATTTATGGACAGATCCGTCCTCGAGGGTGATCCGCACAGCGTACTTGAGGCTATGGCTATAGCAGGCTATGCTATCGGTGCCGATGAAGGTTACATTTATGTTCGTGCAGAGTATCCTATCGCTATCCATCGTCTCGAGATCGCTATTAAGCAGGCGAGAGAAGAAGGACTTCTCGGCGAGAACATATTCGGTACGGGATTTAATTTTGATATATCTCTCCGTTTCGGCGCGGGCGCGTTCGTGTGTGGTGAGGAAACAGCTCTTATGACCTCTATCGAGGGTAAGCGCGGCGAGCCTCGTCCTCGTCCTCCGTTCCCGGCGGTAAAGGGACTTTTCGGAAAGCCTACCGTCCTCAACAACGTCGAAACTTATGCCAACGTTTGCCAGATTATACTTAATGGTGCTGATTGGTTCTCCGGTATGGGAACAGAAAAGTCCAAGGGCACAAAAGTATTTGCTATCGGCGGTAAGATAGTTCATACGGGCCTTCTTGAGGTTCCTATGGGAACAACGCTCCGCGAGGTTATATATGACATAGGCGGCGGTATTCCGAACGGTAAGAAGTTCAAAGCCGCGCAAACAGGCGGACCTTCGGGCGGTTGCGTGCCCGCATCCTGCCTCGATACTCCTATCGACTATGATAACCTTATCGCTATCGGTTCTATGATGGGATCCGGCGGTCTCATAGTTATGGACGAGGACAACTGTATGGTCGATATCGCTCGTTTCTTCCTGGAGTTTACGGTCGATGAGTCCTGCGGTAAGTGCACACCTTGTCGTGTAGGTACACGCAGACTTTTAGAAATCCTTGACAAGATCATATCCGGTAACGGCGAGATGGAAGACCTTGACAGACTCGAAGAGCTTTGTGCTTACATCAAGCAAGGCTCGCTTTGCGGTCTCGGTCAGACGGCTCCTAACCCTGTAATCGCTACGCTTAAGTATTTTAGAGATGAGTATGTAGCTCATATAGTAGACAAAAAATGTCCCGCAGGTGTATGCAAGAAGCTTATCAACTTTAAGATCGATCCCGATACTTGTATCGGCTGCGGTAAGTGCGCTAAGAACTGTCCCGCTGACGCTATCGTCAGAACATCCTATATCGCTCCCGGTCACAAGCTCGCTTCCTTTGAGATCAATACGGCGAAGTGCGTAAAATGCGGTGCTTGCATAGACGGATGTAAGTTCAAAGCAATATCCAAAGAGTAAGAAGGGAGATAGTGCGTAATGGAAACAATTAATTTGAAGATTAACGGTGTAGAGTACTCTGTTCCGAAGGGAAGCACGATACTTGAAGCGGCAAGAGCAGCTAATATAGATATTCCTACTCTTTGCTATCTTAAAGACATTAACGAGATCGGTGCTTGCCGTATTTGCCTTGTTGACGTTTCCGAGGGCGGTCGTCCTCCCCGTATGGTAACGGCTTGCGTATATCCTGCTACCGAGGGTATGGAAGTGTTTACAAACACTCCCAGAGTTATAAAGGCAAGAAAGCTTAACCTTGAGCTGGTTCTTTCCAATCACGAGAGAAAATGTCTCTC
>CAZZFP010000035.1:0-11497 GCA_964653575.1 uncultured Lachnospiraceae bacterium | reverse complement strand
AAACGATTAAATATCGTTTTCTGAGTCGAACCCGACGATAGATCAAGGGCGAAAAGTCGTTTCTTAAATACGCCTTAAGTTCCCATCTATGGGTTCCGCCCCCCCGAAAAACTTCACAGAGAAGTATTTATAATTTTTGTTAAAGTTTTTGCGCAGCTTTTTTCAAAAAGCTGCCGCGGTCGAGGGCGCGAAGCCCTCGTCGCCGCTCGCAAGCGGCGAAATTCCTGCGGCGTTTCTCTTTTGCTAACTTTTCTCTTTGCGCCTTTGGTGTCAAAGAGAAAAGTGGCTGAGGACTTTATACAATTTGACAGTTTGTATTCCTTTAGTCTACAGCTTGCGCAGCTTTTCACCGTTATCCTGAAAAGCTGCCGGGGTACGTGGCAACGCCCCGAATTTTTCTGAAATCGCTTTTTAACTATTGATTTTTAAAAAGAAATATGGTACAATAGGCTCGAAATGAGATCTACTGCTGATTTTGCAGTTCCGCTTCCTCGCCTTGACTTCAAATGCTTCGGCATATGAAGTTCGGAGCAGGGTACTAATATTTTTATAGGCAGCTTTCCGCTTTTCTGTATCAAATGCGGTAGGCTGTTTTTTTAGCTGAGAGGTGCTCATATGAGAAGAAAATACAGATTATCTACCGCCCTTGACGTTGACGATCTGCTTATGGAATGTACGTCATACGCCATACGCCTGGCAAACGAAAAATATAATTTCGACCCACCGATGACTATATATGAAAAGACCAAGTGGGGGATGACAGGCACACGTGCCGATTCTATATATCCGTATTTCAGAGATCCCGATTTTTATAACACTCAGCCTGTCTATGAGGGCGCAAAAGAGTTCGTGCGTAAGCTTTCAAATATGACCGAGGTGTATATTTGTACCGCCGTGCCACCCGAATTTATGGGCATTCGCGCACGCAGGATAATGGAGGAGTTTCCGGAGATACCGCCGGATCATATCTATATGGGCTCACGCAAGGATAAGATCCATATGGACATACTTTTTGACGACGGACTTCACAATATTTTAAGTTCCGGCGCAAAATATCCTATCCTTATGCGCCGCCCTTGGAATCAGGAGGCTACGGGGATGCTCGCTGTAAATAATTACGATGAGTTTTTGAAGCTCGTCGAGGTCATCGCGGACAGCTACCGCGCTCGCCCCGATGACTTTGCCGAAAACAATAACGGCATCGTCGTGCTCGTCGGTCCTTCGGGAAGCGGTAAATCAAAGATCGCAACAAACCTTTTGTCAAAAAGCTCGGATTATGAAAAGCTCGTCTGTTATACGACAAACGATCCCACGGCAGTTGAGGAAAACAAATGGTATAATTATGTCTCGCTTGAAAGTTTTCGCAGTATGTGCGAGAGCGGAGAGATGTTTGAGTCTACTATGTACGCAGGGCACGGCTACGGTTCAAAAAAGGCAGATGTCGAGCGCATTTTGGCGCAGGGTAAACGGGTGCTGACCACTATGGATATCTGCGGCGCGATGTCGCTTAAGACGCACTTTAACAACGTTATCACAATTTATATCAAGCGCGACAGAAAAGCACTTATGGCGAATATCCTACGCAAAAATTCCTCAATAGAGGATAAGATCAACCGACTTACCGCAATAGAATACGAGGAGCAGAACGCCGAGCTTTGTGATTACGTCGTCGAATTTAACGAATACGACGACGCGATAAGTCAGATCTGCGAAATTCTCGGTGTAAAAGACAAAATCTGATGCTGTCAGGACGTCAACAAGCAAGTAATATTCCCGCGAGTCAAAAAAGCTTGCGGGAATATTCAAAAAACGCAAATTTTTATAAAAAAGTACTTGACAAAAATCAAAAAGTATTATATAATAATCAAGTCGTGAAAAACGGGGCATTAGCTCAGTTGGTTAGAGCAACCGGCTCATAACCGGTCGGTCCGGGGTTCGAGTCCCTGATGCCCCATATAATTCGAAAAGCCTCGGCGGTCTGCGTTTGATCGTCGAGGCTTTTTGCATTTTTGAAAAATACGCTCCTGCATATTGACTTAGATGTCAAAACGTGATATAATTATTCCGTAAAAATAAAATATACATAAATTGAGAGGAAAAAACTTATGAAAAGCACCGGAAAAACACCTAACGTCGTGTTTATACTTGCGGACGACCAACGCTACGGTACGATACGTGCGCTCGGCAACGACGAGATAAATACGCCTAACCTCGACAGACTCGTAAATATGGGTACGTCGTTTATGAATGCTCATATCCCCGGGGGAACGGCATCAGCTATATGTATGCCGAGCCGCGCTATGATAAACAGCGGATGCACCCTTTTCCGCTTCCTCGACAACGGAAAAGATCTGTCTGAGCAATACACGACAATGGGACAGGCATTTAAGGAGAGCGGATATAATTGCTTCGGAACGGGGAAGTGGCACAACGGAGTTAATAGTTTTGTGCGAAGCTTCAGTGACGGTAAGAATATTTTCTTCGGAGGAATGTGGGACCATTGGAACGTTCCCGTTTGCGATTACAGAGAGGACGGCTGCTACGATCATGAGATCCCGTTCGTGCCGAACTTTTCGGCAAATTCCACTCCCGTAAATGTACTTGCCGACAGAATAAACGCAGGGGTTCATTCTACCGATCTGTTTTGCGGTGATGTGGTAGATTATATCAAAAATTATGATGATAAGGAGAACCCGTTCTTTATCTATCTGTCTTTCTTGGCTCCGCACGATCCGAGGACGATGCCCGAAAAATATAAGAATATGTACGATCCGGAGAAGATCACCCTTCCTCCGAACTATAAGCCTATGCCCGAGTTTTCGTACGGTTGGGAGACCGGAAGAGATGAAAATATGGCAGGTTTCCCGCGCCGTCCAGAGGAGGTAAAACAGCATATTGCGGATTACTACGCGATGATAAGCCATATCGATGACAATGTGGGCGAGCTTCTCTCTGCGCTTGACGAGAAGGGGATTACCGACGATACGATAATAGTATACTGCGGTGACAACGGTCTTGCTATCGGTCAGCACGGACTTATGGGCAAGCAAAATATATATGAGCACAGCACAAAGCTTCCGCTTGTTATGGCGGGTCCCGGTATACCTGCGGGAAAGCGTCTTGATCAGTATGTATATCTTCTCGACATATACCCGACACTTTGTGATCTTTGCGGAATAGATATTCCCGAAAGCGTTGAAGGGAAGAGCTTTGCAAAAATGTTCTCTGACGAAAGTTTCGTGACACGTCCCGATATATATTATGTATTTCAGGCAAGAATAAGAGGCGTGGCTGACGGCAGATATAAGCTTGTTGAGTTCCGTTCGGAGCAGCTCAAGCTCACACAGCTCTTTGACCTTGAGGCGGATCCGTGGGAGACTATGAACTTCTTCGGTCACAAAGGCTACGAGGAGATTACCGCGCGCCTGCGCAAGAGAATGTTTGAGTATCGCGACGAATGGGGCGAGATGGAGCATATTTACGGTAAGCAGTTCTGGGAGCAGTGGGACAAATATGAGCAGGCGGAAGTTCACGGAATAGATGCACCGAAGGGACCGTCTATGATTACCCAGGTAAAAGAGTGGGGAAAATCAAATAAAAAGTGATTTTAAACGGGTGAAAGGAGTCTTTCTGTGAGCAAATTTCTTGAAGACGTAACCGACTTTATTAAAGAAAACGGATATAATATTTATGCCGTTGCCGAAATAAAGGACGGAGCCGATGTGAAATGTGTAAGGATCGTCAAGTCAAACCTCGGTCAGAATTCATATTCGGTCGCCAAGGCATTCGTCGTAACTGCGATAGGGTTGCTTTGCGATCGCGGACTTCTCGATACGGACGAGCTTGTTATCGATATCCTCGCTGACGAGATCACAGACGCTACACGCTCCCAAATGGATGCAAGATGGAACAGTGTAACGGTCGATATGGCGTTGCGTCATCATCTCGGACTGCCGAAAAATTTTCTCGATATAGAGCTTGACGATGTACGTACATACGGCTCGGACTATCTCGCGTATATGCTTACATATCCTCTTGTTCAGGATCACGGACTTGAGAGAACGTATACCGACGGCGCGTATTATTTGCTTGCGCGCATTGCGGAAAAAAGAGCGGGAAAGCGGCTTGATTTGTATTTGTGGGAGGAGCTTTTCTATAAGCTTGACTTCCAGGAGGTCGCGTGGAGCTGTTGCCCAAAGGGGCACGTTCTCGGCGCCACGGGACTTTACGTTCGTACTTCGGATATGGTTAAGCTCGGAGCGGTCTATCTTGACGGCGGCGTATATAAGGGACAGCGCATACTTTCCGAAGAATGGGTAAAGACCGTTCTCGAGAGAGGATACGAGCTGAGGAGCAACGGATTTGGAGACAGTTACTCCAAGGGCGGAATGTACGGGCAATTGCTTGCCGTATTTCCGAGTCAAAAAAGAGTCGTTGCCTGCCACGGCTACGGCTTTAAGGAAAGAGCCAAGCTTTTGGAATTTGTCTCAGAATATTCCGACCGATAAGCATAAAAAGAGCAAGCATCGAAAATGTGCTTGCTCTTTAAAAATTTATGCGATTTTATGCGTCTTTGTGCTGTGTAAACGTAACTTCGGAATCGGCGGAGCATTCGGAGAAAAGGTCATAATCGCCACTTCCGTAGTAGTTTATAGAGTCATATTTATCCGGAGCGACTTCCTTTATCTCATCCTGAGCCGTTGACAGCGATGATGTGAATACTATGTTAGAGGGAGCAAATTTCAACATATCTTTAACCGCTTTTGCACGATTTATGCCGTGATGAACATACTTTAATACCGTAACGGGTGAATATTCATCTACGTAGAGCGCAGTCATCTCGTCAAGTGCCTCGTCGCAGAGGTCATCCCGACGTTTTATCGTATCTCCCGTGAACAGGAATGTGTTTTTGCCGAGTCTTACGTGTACCCATATCGAGGATGAGTTTATAGTGTATATGTTCGTTCTGTGAGGCTTTTCCACTATATCGTAGTATTCCTGCATGTATTTATAGCGTTCGCCGAGGCTCCAATCTGCCGATGCAGGTAAGCAGGTGAATTCGACTTCGTGTTCAAGACCGCTGTTTGTGCAAAACTTTATGGTATGTTCCTTACCGAAGTCTATCTCTGTTAATTTGCAATCGGGACGAAGTGCGGGTATGATCTCCTCGAGTCTCGCTCTGTATATTACGTCTCCGTTGCGGCTTATCTTGTCGATTTCGGGATCTACTCTCAAAGGACCGCCGTAGTATATAGCGGATATCGATATGTATTCATTCGGAATAACATTATCAAGCAGACCGCAAACGTGATCTGTATGAAAGTGAGATATGATGCAAGTTATCCGAAGTTTGCAGGAACTGTCGTCGATAAGCTCGGGATGATCCTTGAGTAGCTCCGCGCGCATTTTCATAAGATGGTCGTTAAAGTAATGAGTGCCTTCCATACCTCCGTCAATGGTAAATATTTCTTTACCGTATTGAAGTATAAACGCATCCGATTTTTTGTGCTCCGATGGTGGAGCAAGAAAAGCGACCTTCAACTTGCCGTCGTTTTTAGCAAACTGATTTGCAAACATAATAAATACCTCCGTGATTTCGTTATCGTAATTATACTATTTTTTTTTATGTTTGTCAATCGTACGGTCGGCAGTTTTTAAATCTGTGGCAAAATATTTATTATTCGTATGGACAAAAGAGCAAGATAATGGTATAATTATTACTGTACCGACAAAAAGGAGATAGCATTATGTCAGATAAGAAAACTAATGTATTGATAATATCCGATACGCACGGAGACCGCGTCGGCGTTGAGCGTTTGCTCGGAACATATGCAGGCAAAAATGATGCCGTGATCTTTCTCGGCGACGGAATTCGCGATTTTTTCAAGGATGGAAAATGTATATGTCCCGTTCCTTTTTACTGCGTTTGCGGGAACTGCGACACTTTCGGTTTTTCATCGACTCCTTTGGTTATCGACGGATACGGAGAGATAAGAGCAGAGGAGATCATAAATCTCGGCGGTAGGCGAATACTCATTACGCACGGTCATAAATATGATGTTAAATACGGTCTTGACCGACTGACATGCTATGCCGCGAGCGTTGATGCAGATATAGCACTGTACGGTCATACGCATATAAAAAATGAATATTATATTTCGGACGGAGAGAGCGTTTGCTTCGAAAAGCTAAAAAAGCCGCTTTGGCTATTCAATCCGGGAAGCCTTCGGGGATCTTATTTTAACGAGCCTTCGTTCGGTACCTTGACTATATCGGATGACGGTATAGTCTTCGGTCACGGTACAATATAGAACAATATAGAAAAGAGCTGTCAAAATACAACAGCTCTCGAGTGATATATTTTTGGATCTTAGACCTCTGATGTTACCGCTTCGGGCTCGGCGTTTGCGAGATTTTCAAGCTCTTCATTGTATGCTCCGATGACTGCTTCTTCGAGAAGCGCACGGAATTGTGCATTGATGGGGTGTACTATGTCGCGGTACGAATCGTCAAGATTCTTACGGCTCGGCATAACGATAAAATATTTTTCTCTTGCGTTTATGACTTTGATGTCGTGAACGGCGAGCTGATTGTCGAAGGTGACGGAAACTATCGCCTTCATAGGTCCTTCCTCAAATACTTTTCTGACTTTAATGTCTGTGATCTGCATAATGATCCTCCGTGATTATTATAATTAATATTTTTGATTTAAATTTCTTGTTTATTGTCCGAGCGTATCGCGGATCAAACATTTATTACTTTACGATTCTTATTATACATTGTCAATGTGATAATACGCAAACGGTATTCTGGTATTTTCGTGAATTTATGAAGAAAAACAGATTTTTTGCTCGCCTCTGAAGACTTGCGTTTGCTTGTTGATCGAAGGTGAAAAACATATTATTTTTGAAAGGACGGTTCTGCTGTGTCGGTTGAAAATACACATTTCGGCGCAAAAAAAATCGAAGAGTTGCTCAAGGGCTGTCGCTCTGTTTATTTTATAGGAGTCGGAGGCATAAATATGTCTTCACTCGCCTTGATAACTCTTAAAAGAGGGTATCGGGTCGGGGGCTCGGACAGACAAAGATCGCCTCTGACGGATCGGTTGGTATCTGACGGTATAGAGATCTTCTACGATCATCGAGCGGATAATCTCGACGGCTATGATGCGGTTGTCTATACGGTAGCCATATCGGAGGATAATCCCGAATACATACGCGCCGCGGAGTGCGAAAAGCCCTTGATCTCAAGAGCCGATTATCTCGGATACGTTATGAGCGACTACGGTCACAGAATAGGTGTTTGCGGTATGCACGGTAAGAGCACGGTCACCTCGATGATCTCTCAAATGTTTATAGGTGCGGAATACGATCCTACCGTGATGTGCGGTGCGAGTATTCCCGTTATCGGAGGTGCGTATCGTATAGGCGGCGGAGATGACTTTATATTCGAGGCGTGTGAGTATATGGATTCCTTCCTTGATTTTTACCCAAACATTGCCGTAATACTCAATATTGAGCCCGAACATATGGATTATTTTAAGGATCTCGGACATATTCTTGCCTCGTTCAGAAAATTTTCCGATATCTGCGGTATCAACGGCGTGACGGTCGCCAATGCCGATGATGATAACGTTAAGACTGCGCTTGAAGGTACATCAACACCCGTATTCACCTTCGGTATAGAGAGGGATGCCGACGCCGGAGCGGTGAATATCTCGCACAAAAACGGATATTATACCTTCGATGTGATTATTAACGGAAATTTTTACTGTCATACAACCCTTTCGGTCGTTGGAAGGTTTAATATTTATAACGCGCTGGCGGCACTTTCGGTTGCATATCTGCGCGGAATAGACGGAAAAACGGCTTCGATGCGTTTGCAAGAATTTAAGGGAGCCGAGCGTAGAATGGAGAAAAAGGGCAAGCTGTTCGGTGCCGATGTTTACAGCGATTACGCACATCATCCGACCGAGATACGCGCAACGCTTCAAAGTGCCGCGGAAATGACCAAAGGACGTGTGTTTTGCGTTTTTCAGCCGCATACATATTCCCGCGTCTATGCTTTTCTTGACAGTATGTGCGAGGCACTCGCGCTTGCGGACAGAGTGCTTATGATAGACATTTATCCTGCGCGGGAAACGGATACCAAAGGAATGAGCTCTGCGCTCATCGCCGAGCGGATCGGGAACAAGGCAACATATTGCGCAAGCTACGACAGAGCGACGGATATTTTGCGCTCGGAGCTTGCTCCCGATGATACGCTGATAATTATGGGGGCGGGGAGCATAATCTCTTATTTTGACTGCTTGGAGCTTGACTCTTAACGACAAAAATATAAATCTTAAATGAAAGCGGAGATCTCGAATGAAGGAAGATTACGAAAGAGGAAGCTCTTATACAACTATTGCAAAGGTCTATGACATTTTTAACGGTGATATTGATTATAAGCTTTGGGCGGATTTCATTGAGAAGTGTTTTGATAAGTACCTTCCGTTACGCCCCGAGCTTGTGCTTGATCTTGCCTGCGGTACGGGAAGAATGACTCGCGAGCTTGCTCAAAAGGGGTATGATATGATAGGTGTCGATGCAAGCTGCGATATGCTTGCGGAGGCTATGAATAAAACGTCCGCAGATCTGCACGTGCTCTATCTTTTGCAGGATATGCGCGAATTTGAGCTTTACGGAACGGTGGGGGCTGTGGTATCGTGTCTTGACAGCGTTAATTACCTTACAGACGCAGATGATCTTGAGCGGTGCTTTGCGTGCGTACACAACTATCTTGACCCCGACGGATTGTTTATATTTGATATAAATTCACCCTATAAATTTGAAAACGTTTACTCGGACAATTGCTATATATTCGAGGATGAAATGCCGATAGAGGGTGAGGGGAGCGCCGAGATATATTGCGGATGGCAAAACTGCTACGATCCAAATACGCGGTTGTGCGACTTTTATCTTACCGTATTTACGGATAACGGTGACGGAAGCTTTACGCGTGAGGACGAGACTCAATGCGAGAGGTGCTATACCGTTGACGAGATAACACGCACTCTGGAAAAATGCGGCTTTGAAATATGTTCCGTGTCGGGATCATTTGAGCTTGCACCTTTGTCGGAGACCGATGAAAGAATATACTTCGTCGCACGATGCAAAAAATAAATCACGAAACCCAAAATCATAAACAAAGATGAATTGAAAGGAATGATAAATATGTCCGAAAAAAACGGATCCACCATACTTCGCGCGATGACAAAGGACGGGAGCGCGCGTATACATGTAATAAATTCAACCGCCATAGTGAACAAAATGATAAAATATCATAACACCGCGCCGACCTCGACTGCGGCTCTCGGCAGACTGTTGACGGCTACGTCCGTTATGGGATGTATGCTCGGCGAAAAGGATGACAGTATAACCGTTATGATAAACGCCGACGGAGCCTGCGGCAGGCTTTTGGCGGTGAGTGATTATATGGGAAACGTCAAAGGGTATATACAAAATCCTTCAGCGGACGTGCCGAGAAAAAGCAACGGAAAGCTTGATGTCAGCGGTGCCGTCGGAAAAGGCGCGCTTGTCGTTATAAAGGATATGGGCGGCGAGGAGCCTTACAACGGCTCTACACGTCTTGTCAGTGGCGAGATAGCCGAGGATATAGCCTATTATTACGCGCAGAGCGAGCAAGTTCCCACCGAATGTGCCCTCGGTGTACTTGTCGATAAGGATCTTTCCTGCCTTGCGGCGGGCGGCGTGTTCGTGCAGCTTTTGCCTTTTGCCGATGAGAGCATAATCTCAATACTTGAAAACAACGCCAAAGAGCTTGCAAATGTTTCAAAGATGTTTGCCGACGGCTTTACAAATCTGCAAATAGCCGAAATAGCGCTAAAGGGTATCGAATTTGATGTTTTCGATGAACTATGCGTTGACTATGTCTGCGACTGTTCAAGAGAGCGTATGGCGAGATCGCTCGTCTCTCTCGGGAAGGATGAATGTATGAAGCTTGCCGACGAAGACGAAGAGGGAAGGGTTGAAATGAGCTGCCGCTTCTGCGACAGAGTCGAGACCTTTACAAAAGAACAGATTGAGGCTATGTTTTCATAAATAAATAGATATTTGCGCGGCAATCCAATCGTTCGACCTGCGTTGAAAACACCGCCGAGAGCGACCGCTTCAGATGTATAATTGTGTCATTTTCATATTTTAATATATAGCAAAGCAAGCGGATGCTCAATACCTTTCGGTAAAGAACATCCGCTTTTTTCTTATTTTAGGCTAACTTAATGACGCAGCCCCATCTCTTATATCCCGCTTTTTCTTCTATTACATTCACGGCAAAGCATTTGACAGTTTTGTATGTCTGTTTTACCACCGTCGTGCCAAGGGGTGATATGGTCGCCTTCCATTTCGTTGAATTCAAAATGGTTGTGGCAGACGGGACAGATTCCGTTTTGCCTTTCGTAAACTGTTCGTTTTTGAGTTGCTGTGAATGCTCTGATATTCAAATATTTTTCTTTTCTTGTCAAAATATTATGATAAAAATCAAGGAGCCGTTTCATTTACTTGTGAAACGACCCCTTATTTTTATGCTGCTAATTGTGCTTAATGTTATTTGACAACTACCTTTTCAACAAGCTCCGCGATCTTATCGGTAACATAACCGAGCGCGGCGTATTTGTCTTCGGTTTCAAGATCGGAATCATTTATCATTGCCATATTGTTGTCAAATGCCGACTTCACCAAACTGACTTTTTTAGCTTCTTCGTTTTGAACATCATCGTACATCTTTTCATACATTTCCAACATTTTGAGAAGCGTAAGCTCTCTCGTTTTGAAAACATCACAAATTTCGGCAATATGTTCGCAATCTCTTTCGTCGCCATCTTCGCCGTAAGCATATCCTATTGCATCACCCAAACGATGCAACGAGGTTTGAGAATTTTCCGTAAGTTGCTTTTGCAATACGGTAAGCTGCACAAAGATCTCTTTAGCTGTTAATTTATCGTTTTCCATTTTGATTTCCTCCACTATTTTATCCGGAGGACACGCAAGGCATATTTTATTTTCTCCCACGAAGCGTGCCCTGCCGTTTTTTACAAGACCTTTTGCCCGTTTCGGGTAGGTCGCCTCATATTCATTTCCTTGCTCATCAATAACAATTACGTTTTTTTCGATGGGTGTCGCCCCCTTGTCTTGATCTGCTTTTTGCGAATGTGGTTTTTTGTTATGGGTACCGTCCCCGATCCGCAAGTTCATTATAATATAAATTATGGAATTTGTCAATACCAAACCTGCAAAAAATTTAAAGCACGCACTTTTTGAAGTTTGCGGTTTGCAGTTTACAGTTTAAAATTCACTTAACCTATTTCCCGCATTTCTTGTCAAAGCTCGGATTGCAAGCGTAGAAGTTCTTTGAGTTCAGCCTATCCTGCGTTATTCTCAAGGCGTCACCGAAACGGGAAGATACAAGTAAACTTCTCCTTAAAAATGACGCTCGG
>CAZZFP010000034.1:0-11543 GCA_964653575.1 uncultured Lachnospiraceae bacterium | reverse complement strand
AGCGAGCTGCCGAGCGTCATAGCTGCTAAAAATTCAAACATATATTTTCCTCCTCGATGTCTGTAAATGTACAGAAATTTATCGGTTTTTGTTGAATAAACATTGCGTTACCGAAGTTAAGTTTACGGGATACAAGAAAGATCCACCGATTGTTGATATGCACAGATCAATCGGTGGGTACTTTAACGGTCGGCAGGTACAAATTCAAGCTTCAATCTCATACCCATTCCGTCCGCCAATCTTTGAAGCGTCCGCAAGGACGGGTTGGCATTGCCCTTTTCCAACTTACTGATATCGCCTTGTGCGATTCCCGTAAGTTCGGACAATTCCTTTTGCGTCATTCCCGATGCCCGTCTTGCCTCGATCAATGCCTTTATAATTTCGTCTGCTTCGATAGTATGGGTTACGTTACTCATCGGTGCCAATGCTCTCCCAATCAATTTCGTCTGCATCAATATAGCCGCTGTTTTCCGCTTCTTCTATTCTCTTCGCTTCCTCGGCGGTTACTTTTGTAAAATCGGGATCCCAAGCAAGAACCAACTTTTTGATAAACTCATAAGCAAACGCTTTATCTGCTTCAGGCAGAGCATCCATTAAGCGTGCGGCTTCCATTGCAATATTTGACATATAAGATACCTCCTCATTTGTATATATCTCCGCGATTGCCAATATCGATCACGAAGATGATCTTAACCGTTTCTTCGTTTTCGTTTCGATAGATAATTCTCCAAGATCCGACACGAAGTCGTTTACGTCCGTCGCTGTAGCCTTGCATTGTTTTTATATCTCCGACAGGCGGGTTATAGGTCAGCCCCACAATAGCATCACGAATCCTACCAACCGATTTTTTATCCAATTTTGATAAAAATTTCAGTGCATCCTTTGAATACCTGATTTTGATCTCATTCATTGATTATTCTCCGTAAAAATGGAATGTTTTATCCCACACTTATATTATATAGGATTTATCCTATTTTGTCAATAGACTTTCAAAATTTTTTCGGAAAAAGCTGTGTGAATTACTCTTTTCTCATATTTTAAAGGAAGTTTCTCATTGGATCAACATCGCGTCGCCGAATGAAAAGAACCTATATTTTTCGTCTACCGCTGTTTTATAAGCCTGAAGTATAGCATCTCTGTTATAGAACGCCGAAACGAGCATAAGCAGTGTGCTCTCGGGTAAATGGAAGTTTGTTATCAGCGCATCGACCGCCTTGAATTTGTAGCCGGGGTAGATGAATATTCCCGTCTCACCCGATATCGAATGGACGATCCCGCTATCGTCGGAAGCACTCTCGAGCGTGCGGCAGGATGTTGTCCCGACGGCTATTATGCGCCCGCCGTTTCGGCGACATTCATTTATTTTTTCTGCGCTTTCTTCACTGACCGAGATATATTCCGTGTGCATAACGTGATCGGTTATCTTGTCTGCCTTTACGGGGCGGAAGGTGCCGAGCCCGACGTGGAGCATAACGGGCACGACGGATACCCCCATACTCTTTATTTTTTCAAGCAGCTCGGGCGTGAAATGGAGACCTGCTGTCGGTGCCGCCGCCGAGCCTTCTTCTCTTGCATATACCGTTTGATATCGGTCATTGTCCTTGAGCTGTTCGGTTATATACGGTGGCAGTGGCATAAGACCTATTTTGTGAAGTATCTCATATACATTCGAGTATTCGTGTCTGTCATAGTCGAATTTTATGATCCTGTTTCCTTCTTCGACGATATCTGTTATCTCTCCTCGCAGGATCCCACCGCCAAAGACGAGTTTTGAACCTATTTTGGCTCGCTTTCCGGGTTTAACGAGCGTTTCCCACGTGTCAAGCTCGCGGCACCGTAAGAGCAGCAGTTCGATAGTTGCCTCGGGTCTTGACTCCATATGACCGTAAAGTCGCGCGGGGATGACCTTTGAATCGTTGATAACGAGGACATCTCCCGGACGGAGATAGTCGGTTATATCGCAAAAATGCCTGTGTTCGATCGATCCCTTTTGCCTGTCAAGCACCATAAGTCTTGACATATCCCTTTTTTCGGCGGGATGCTGTGCTATCTGATCTTCCGGAAGATAATAGTAAAAATCCGAGGTGGACAGATCTGTTTGCGGCATTTCGTTTCTTATTATGTTTTTTTCATTCATATCGACGAATGTGTTTTGTGATCCCATAGTTTATTTTCCTCATTTTTTAATGGCGGTATGCGGATATATATGTCGAACCGCGCTGTAATTTCATATACTTATTATACAACAGCTTTGAGTAAAATTCAATAACATATTATGATTTTTCGGAGGAAAGAGACGACTATGGCAAGAAAAAGTATATTTTGCGGCGCAGCAACGGCACTTATCACACCGTTTAAGGACTCAAAAACAGATTATGATAGCCTTGAACGAATTATCGAATACCAAATAGACGAGGGGATCGACGCTCTTGTAATCGCCGGTACAACGGGGGAATCAGCGACGCTCTCCGAGTCCGAGCAAAAAGAGCTGATACGCTTTGCAAAGGAGCGCATCGGCGGCAGAGTTCCGACTATTGCGGGAACGGGAAGCTGCAATACAGAAAAAGCGGTAAGACTCTCGCGTTACGCCTCGGATATCGGGTGCGACGCTCTGCTCGTCGTCACGCCGTACTACAACAAAGCTACGGAAGAGGGAATTTATCGCAGTTACAAGGCTATCGCGGAAAATTCGGATATTCCTATGATACTTTATAACGTCCCGTCGCGCACGTCGTTTAATTTAACACAGCGAATGTATCGACGGCTCGCCGATATAGAGAATATCGTTGCCGTTAAGGAAGCTTCGGGAGATCTTGCGGCTATGAGTACGTTGATGTCGGAATTTCCGGACCGATTTGACCTTTATTCGGGAAGCGATGAGGTGACTCTGCCCGTTATGTCAATAGGAGGTAAAGGTGTTATCTCGGTGCTGTCAAATATAATGCCCTCGAAGGCATCTCGCCTTTGCAAGCTTTATGCGGACGGAAACATCGACGGTGCGCGGCGCCTTCAGCTTGAACTGATCCCACTGATAGAAACGCTTTTCTGCGAGGTAAATCCCATTCCCGTAAAATATGCTATGTATCTTATGGGCTTTTGCCGTAATGAATACAGGCTTCCTCTGTGCGAGCCGAGCGAGACGACAAGGGAAAGGATAGCCAAGGTCTTGAGAGAGCACTCTCTTTTAAAATAAAGCGATCTTTGCCGCAAGCAGACAAAAGCGGACAAAAAATAAAGGGAAAAGTAATTTTATGAGGGGCCCTGCGTAAGCAAGGGACCCTTCTTTCTTTGCCGTTCTCTATTGACAATCCTTTTTAAGAATGATATAATTAACTCAAAGAATATTGTTTTATCTCGGAGGTAAAAATGGCAAACAAAAAACAGTTTGTGTTTATTATGACCGACACACAGCGTTGGGATATGGTAAATTGCTATAAAGAAACAGGACTTTCCACGCCCTGCCTTGACGCTTTGGCGGCTGACGGCGTAAGATTTGAACGCGCATATACGACTCAGCCCGTTTGCGGTCCTGCAAGAGCCGGACTTTTCACGGGTACGTATCCGTCCTGGAACGGCTCATGGGCGAACGGTATGGCGCTCGGCGACAACGTAAAAACGATCGGTCAGAGGCTTCACGATAACGGTTTTCATTGTGCTTATATAGGCAAATGGCACCTTGACGGCACGGATTATTTCGGCAACGGTATCTGTCCCGACGGTTGGGATGAGGACTATTGGTACGATATGAGAAGATACCTTGAGGAAATGTCCGAGGACGAGAGAATAAAATCACGTGCGACACAGACTATGCAGTTTGAGAACATTCCCGAGGAGTTTACATACGGTGCCAAGGTGCTTGAAAAGGCACTCGACTTTATAAATAAGTATAAGGATGAGGACTATTTCCTTGTCGTTTCGTTTGATGAACCGCACGGTCCGTTCCTTTGCCCCGAGCCGTATGCAAGTATGTATAAAGACTACGAATTCCCGAAAAATCCCGCAGTTTGGGACGTTCTCGAGGGTAAGCCGGATTATCAAAAGGTCTGGGCGGCAGAGAAGGGACCTAACCCCGATCGCGACGGTCTTAAGATAAAGAAGCCTGCCTTCTTCGGTTGTAATTCGTACGCAGATCACCTCATCGGAAAGGTTGTAAAAGCCGTCCCCGATGACGCTATGATAATGTACACATCCGATCACGGAGACCTTTTGCAGTCGCATTGCCTGTTTGCCAAGGGGCCTGCCGCATATGACGACGTGGCAAGAATACCCTTTATCGTTCGTTATCCGGGCGGCGCAAAGGGCAAGGTGTACGATAAGGGAGTAATATCACATATCAGCATATGCCCGACCGTTATGGAATATTTCGGACTTCCGATACCGAAGGTGCTTCAGGGCGAGAGTATACTCGCGGCTTGCCGTGACGGTGAATCCGCAGTTCCGCAGTACGCATTTTATGAGTTTACAAGATTTGAGCAGGATCACGACCATTACGGCGGATTTCAACCTTTGCGCGCCGTGACCGACGGTAGATATAAGCTTTCGATAAATCTTATGAGCTCGGATGAATTCTACGATCTCGAGAAAGACCCGTATGAGCTCCATAACCTTATAGACTCTCCCGAATATGCGGCAGAACGTGACCGTTTGCACGACGCGATTCTCGACCGTATGTGCGAACAGCGCGATCCGTTCAGAGGCTATTATTGGGAGACACGTCCGTGGCGTACCGACGCCAAGGCTCCGCATTGGAGATACAGAGGATATACGAGACAGCGCGAAAATGAGGAATACGAACCGAGACAGCTTGATTATGTCAACGGACTTGTTATGAACCACCCGCAGAGACTCAAAATAAGCAACGAAAACACGAAATTTGAGTCGCTTTATGAGCTTATTGAGGGCTTGAAATACTACGATTCCGATGATAATATTTAATTGTGACTTTTAACTTTTAACTTTTGACGTTTAAAATTTAAAGCATTCGCATTTTTATTAAGAAAAGTCCTTGCGATCCGCAATAATGTACCGACCGTCTGCTTGACAGGTGACACATTATATCAAGATCGTAAGGACCTTTTTATTTCGTTTTGAGGCTCTTATTGCTCCGAGCACTCTTTTTCTACGCTCTCGGCGTATCTGACCGCACCCATAGCGTCTTTTGAATAAGCATCGGCGCCGATTCGAGCGGCGTATTCGGGCGTGAGGACCGCACCGCCGACCATTATGCGGCAGAACGGCGCGCTCTCGCGAAGTGCTTTTATGGTTTCTTCCATCGCGGGGACAGTCGTCGTCATAAGCGCACTGAGTGCGGCAAGCGGAGCGCGATGCTCCATCACGGTTGCAACTATTCTCTCAACGGGAACGTCTTTTCCGAGATCTATAACTTTGAATCCGTAATTTTCAAGTAAGAGCTTAACGATATTCTTTCCTATGTCGTGAATATCTCCCTTTACCGTTGCTATTACTACGGTCATTTTTTTGTTACTCTCGGTCGTATCCGATAACGGAAGCGCGGCTTTTATGCGTTCGAACGCATTTTTTGCCGCTTCGGCGCTCATAAGGAGACCGGGAAGGTAGATTCGCTTTTCCTCGTAGCCTTTGCCGACCGAATCAAGCGCGGGGATAATATCATCGTTGACGACGTCGAACGGCTCCTTGAACTTCAGAAGCTCGTCTGTCAGCTCCGCGGCTCTGTCACGCAGTCCTTTGGCTATTGAATCAAAAAGCGTTTCTGCGCCGACGTCGGAAGCTTTTTTGTCGAAAGCCGCAGGCGACGGAGCATAGCTTGCCGCCCCATCATCGAGCTTGTCCGCAAATGATATGTACTGTGCGCAGTTTTCGTCAAGCCCGTGCAGTAGGCGAAAGGCATAATAGGTCTTCATCATTTCGGCGGAATACGGATTCATTATTGCCGCGGAGAGCCCACTCTCAAGTGCCGACGCAAAGAAGACGGAATTTACCGCGTCGCGCTTTGGCAGGCCGAACGAAACGTTGGAAACTCCGAGCGAGGTATGCGCCCCGAGCTTTTCTTTTATCAGCTTGAGTGTTTTGAGAGTCGTGAGTGCCGACTTTTCATCCGCGCTTACCGTCATAGCCAAGGGGTCGAATATTATGTCCTTCTTTTCTATGCCGTATTGCTCGGCAACGGAAAGTATCTTTTTGGCGATCTCAAATCTGCCTTCCGCCGTTTCGGGTATGCCGTGTTCATCGAGGGTCAGTGCGACGATAAGTCCGCCGTATTTCTTGGCGAGAGGGAAGACCGTCCGCATGCTTTCTTCCTTGCCGTTGACGGAATTTATCATAGCCTTGCCGTTGTAGACTCTCAGACCCGCCTCAAGAGCCGTGGGGTCCGATGTGTCAAGCTGTAATGGAAGAGAGGTGACTGCCTGAAGCTCTTTTACCGCATATGCGAGCATCTCCGGCTCGTCGATGCCGGGTATACCTACGTTGACATCAAGTATTTTTGCGCCAAGCTCCTCTTGCTTCAGCCCCTCGCCGAGAATATACGTGATGTCACGCTCGATAAGAGCTTGCTTGAGTCGTTTCTTTCCCGTGGGATTTATGCGCTCGCCTATCAATACGGGAAGCTCTTCTTTTTCAAAGGTAACGCACTGTGCGTAGGACGAAACGCAGGTAATATTCTTTCCTTCGATCGGTATAGGCTTTTTGCCGTTGAGCCTGTTCGAAAGTGCCTTGATATATTCGGGCGTAGTACCGCAACAACCGCCGACTATTCTAACGCCGCGTCCGACCGCCTCGGTAACCTCGAGCGCAAATTCCTCGGTACTGACGTCATATGCGGTCCTGCCTCCTTCGACTCGGGGCATTCCCGCGTTGGGTTTAAGAATAACGGGGACGGACGCGACCTCAAGGATTCTATCTGCGATATGTGCGAGCTGCCTCGGACCCTGCGAGCAGTTGACACCTATGGCATCGGCGCCCATTCCCTCAAGCAGAGCGACCATAGCCTCGGGTGAGGCACCCGTCATAAGCTTTTCGTTGTCTCCGTACGCATTTGTGACGAAGACAGGGAGCGAGGAAGCTTCCTTTGCCGCAAGCAGAGCCGCCTTGGTCTCGTAGCTGTCGTTCATAGTCTCGATCGTTATCATATCCGCGCCGTATTTTGCTCCGAGCTTTACGGTCTTTGCAAATATCTCCACCGCTTCGTTGAAGTCGAGATCTCCGTACGGCGACAACAGTCTGCCCGTGGGACCGATATCCAGCGATATGAATTTCTCTTTCTTTGAGTCGGAAAGCTCGCGTGCGCGTCGCGCGTTGTCCATTGCCGCTTTTATTATGAGCTCGAGCTCGTCTGCGGAAAAATGCAGAAGATTTGCGCCGAAGGTGTTGGTATTGACCACGTTGCTTCCGGCGTCAAAATATGCCTTGTGTATATCCGTGATGAGATCACTATGGGTTATATTCCACATTTCGGGATGGTCTCCCGGCTTTAGTCCGCGCCCTTGCAAGAGGGTTCCCATTCCTCCATCAAGGATCAGTATGTTATTCTTTAAATATTCGAGTACGTTCATATTTTACCTCCTCGGAGCGGTCTGAGTCCGATGATAGCCGTTACGGATTTTGACGGCGACATAAGCAGGCTTTGATTTAATGTGACCCCTATTTTGGTCTCACATTCGAGAGCCGTAAATATATTCTTTTGTGTTTCAAGCGCGAGATCTCCGTACCCCGGGCTGAAGCGCGGTAACGCCTCGTATTCTTGACTTGCGTATATGCCGCTCATCTCGTCGCAAAATGTATCGCACAGCGCCTCTATCCGCTCCGCGCCTATTGCTTGGATACAAAAGGCACGAGAGGGACTGAGTCGGCTGTATTTCACGGTCAGCCTGTCTATACCGAGCCCCACCGTGGCGGCGAATAAAATTATTTTATCACATCCCTCAAGATGCTTTGACAGCGATGCACTGCGCACACGGCAAAATCCGAGATCCGACTCAACGTCGGTCGTTTTGTGTATTGGAAATTCCTCGGCACATACGCGATACGTGCAGATGTCCCGACATTCTTCAACGCAGGAGTCTATCAGCTTCGAGATCTCGTCGGTTTCCGATCGACATCCCATATAGCGAAGTATCTGCGTCTTATCAAACGCTTGCTCGGAATAGCTTTTTAAAAATATTGCACGTTCCATCATTTGCCGAGTATTGCCGACAGGTTGTCCTGTATCTTTTTTGCCACATCGGGCTTGTTCATCGAGTAGACGTGTACGTTGGATATATTGTTTGCGTAAAGATCGATTATCTGGTCTGTCGCATAGGCGATGCCCGCCTGTTTCATAGTTTCGGGGTCGTATCCGAATCTGTCAACAAGACTCTTAAATCTCTGCGGAATGAATGATCCCGAGAGCTTTATCGCGCGCTCGAGCTGGTTGGCATTCGTTATCGGCATAATTCCGGCAATGACGGGGACGGTTATTCCCGCCTCGCGTATCTTGTAGAGAAAATTGTAGAGCAGACCGTTGTCAAAAAACATCTGTGTCGTCAGAAATTGACATCCCGCATTCACTTTTTCTTTGAGATACATTATGTCATCCTTCTGATTGCGGCTTTCGGGATGAATTTCGGGATAGCAAGCACCGCCGATGCAAAACGTCGGATCGGCTTCTCTCAGCTCTCGGATCAGATCCGCGGCGTGGGCGTAGTCCCTTGGCGCATCTATGTCCATTCCCTCGGGAATGTCTCCGCGAAGCGCCATAATATTTTCGATGCCCGCGTCTTTTATGGCGCGTATCTTGTCTTTCACCGTTTCGCGCGTGGACGAAACACACGTAAGATGCGCAAGCGTCGGCACACCGTGCCGCTCTTTTATGTTCTTTGCAATATCAAGCGTGTATTGGCTTGTTCCGCCCCCCGCTCCGTATGTAACACTCATAAAGGACGGCTTGAGTTCGGCGATCTCCTCCGTTGCGTGCCGAACATTTTCAAACGTCGTGCTCGTCTTCGGGGGAAATACCTCAAACGAGAGCGACGGGTGCTCGCTTTTTATTATATCTATAAGCTTCATAACGATCTCCATCTTGCCCGCATAAAACGGCTGACTTTCTATTGTTTTAAAGTAAGATCTTGCGATCCGAGCCCAACTCTGTTTTTGAATTTTGTTGCAAAATCATCAAGCTGTCAATCCGAGTTGCGCTCTGATTGGAAGGTGAAAAAGCAAAGATCCCGCGCATCTGCGTGGGATCTTTAAACTGGGATAGCTGGACTCGAACCAGCGGAATGTCAGAGTCAAAGTCTGATGCCTTACCACTTGGCTATATCCCAATGCTAAAGAATTATAACACAAAAATATACGTTTGTCAAGTATTTTCCGTAATCCGAATATATTTTTTTGCACCGGAGGCACGCTTTGATCCCGTCGTCGTGTTACCGCCCTTTTATGCTCTTGACAAACGAGTGCATATATGATAAAATATATCTTGGAATTTTAGAGATATTACATCTGAAAGCTTCGGAGGTTATATATATTTATTATGAAAATAGGATTTGTTTCGCTCGGATGCCCCAAAAATCAGCTTGATACGGAGGTTATGCTTCACGAGATCGTCGAAGCGGGCTATGAGATCACGCCCGAAGAGGTCGAGGCGGACGTTATAATCATCAACACCTGCGCTTTTATCGAAAGCGCTAAGCGTGAATCGATAGACAACATTCTCGATATAGCCTGGCTCAAGAAGAACCGCTCATTGAAAGCCATAATCGTTACGGGTTGTCTTGCCGAACGATACAGAGATTCCATATTTGAGGAGCTTCCCGAGGTCGATGCCGTTCTCGGAGTTGGAAGCATACACAACATAGTTGAAGCCATAAAAGCGGTCGGCGACGGCTGCTCCGACGGCGACAAGAATGAGCACAACGACAGCAGCGTAAACAGATACTCATCGTATCTGCCCAAGGACGAGGTCGAGCTGGGCGGCGACCGCGTGCTTACGACTCCCGACTATTTTGCATATCTTAAAATCGCCGAGGGTTGCGACAATCGTTGCACCTACTGCGCTATTCCGTCCATACGCGGAAAATTCCGTTCGCGCCCTATGGAAGAGCTTATCAAAGAGGCAAAGGAGCTTGAGGCTATCGGAGTCAAAGAGCTCTGCATCATTGCTCAGGATATCACGCGCTACGGGGTCGATCTATACGGAGAATACTCGCTCGCCAAACTGCTCAGGCGTTTGACCGAGGAGACATCTATCCCGTGGATAAGATTGCTTTACTGCTATCCCGATAAGATAACAGACGAGCTTATAGCGGAGATCCGAGACAACGACAGAATACTTAAATATATCGACCTTCCGCTTCAGCACATCTCCGACAAGGTACTTAAGCGTATGAACCGTCACGGCGACAGCAAAATGATAAAGGACGTTATCGCCAAGCTCCGCCGCGAGATCCCCGACATAGTTATACGCACGACCTTTATCGTGGGCTTCCCAGGCGAGACCGAGGAGGACTTCTGCGAGCTTGCCGAATTTATGAAGGAGACCAAATTCGAGCATGCGGGCGTGTTCACGTATTCGTGCGAGGAGGGTACGCCGGCGTATGATATGCCCGATCAGATAGACGAGGACGTCAAGCAGGCACGTATGGATAATCTTATGGCGATGCAGCTCGAGCTCAACGCCGCAAGGATCGGCGAAAAGGTCGGAACGACCGTAAGAGTCCTTTGCGAAGACTTCGACCCCGTCAGTGAGGCTCATTACGGCAGAGGTGTTGAAGATGCCCCCGATATAGACGGAAAGATCTACTTTGTTGCAAAGCACAGAATAGCTCCCGGGTCCTTTGTTGACGTAAAGATCGAAGAAGTAATAGATTATGACCTTGTAGGTACCGCGATACTTTGACATTGAGACCGCAAATTTAATATTCGCTTAAACTGTAAATGTTAGAATACAGGCAAAGACAGCTGACTGAGGAAGGGCAACTATATGAAAAAATGGAATGTTCCGAATAAAATTACGTTTGCGCGAATTCTCGCCGTTCCGATAAATATGATAATACTTATGCTTCCCGAAAGCGTGCTACCTTTCGTAGTGACACGAGGGATCGCGGGCATAGTGTTTATAATTACGGCATTCACCGATATGCTTGACGGCAGGATCGCACGAAAATATGACCTTGTTACGGATTTTGGAAAGTTTCTCGACCCCATTGCGGACAAAATTATGGTCACGGGCGTTATGCTGTGCATCATAATGCGATGCGAGGAGCTCAGATATCTCTTCTTTATCGCTACCTTTGTGGTCATCTTCAGAGAGTTTGCCGTTACTTCGATGCGTCTGATTATGGCAAACAATAATACCGTCATTGCCGCGAGCAAGATAGGCAAGATAAAAACGGTCGTACAGATAGTTTCGATAGCTTGTGCTTTGCTTGAGCCCGTGCTCTATCATCTGCTTGGCATTTCGGACGTTGAAGTGTTCAAATATCTGCCCCTGACGTGGGTAAGTACGGTGCTCGCAGTTCTTTTTACCGTAATATCCGGCGTCGATTACATAGCGAAATATTGGAAATATCTCGATCCCGAGAAAT
>CAZZFP010000033.1:0-12667 GCA_964653575.1 uncultured Lachnospiraceae bacterium | reverse complement strand
AAAGAAAAAATTCTCAATTTAAGAGGTGCAAAATGAATAATACGGAAAAAACGATGGAAAAGATCGTTGCTTTATGTAAAAATCGCGGATTTATCTTCCCCGGTTCCGAGATATACGGCGGTCTTGCCAACACATGGGACTACGGACCTCTCGGCGTAGAGCTCAAGAACAATGTAAAAAAGGCTTGGTGGAAAAAATTTGTTCAAGAAAACAAATATAACGTAGGTCTTGACGCGGCTATACTTATGAACCCTCAGACCTGGGTCGCATCGGGTCACCTTGCAGGCTTCTCCGATCCGCTCATGGATTGCCGAGAGTGTCACGAAAGATTCCGTGCGGACAAGCTCATCGAGGACTACTGCGCCGAAACAGGCTATGAGCCGGAAAAACCGATAGACGCATTCACGCAAGCCGAAATGAAGGAGTTCATTGACGAGCACAATATCGCGTGTCCCACCTGCGGAAAGCACAACTTTACGGATATCCGTCAGTTCAACCTTATGTTCAAGACCTTCCAAGGCGTTACCGAGGATGCGAAAAACACGGTATATCTCCGTCCCGAAACGGCGCAAGGTATATTTACCAACTTTGTAAACGTGCAGAGAACCACAAGAAAGAAGCTTCCCTTCGGTATCGCTCAGATCGGTAAATCCTTCCGTAACGAGATAACCCCGGGTAACTTCATATTCCGCGTTCGTGAATTTGAGCAAATGGAGCTTGAGTTTTTCTGCAAGCCCGACACAGATCTTGAATGGTTCGCATATTGGCGCAATTTCTGCCATCAGTGGCTGCTTTCCATCGGCTTGAAGGACGAAAACATCCGTCTGCGCGATCACAGTCCCGAGGAGCTTTGCTTCTATTCCAAGGCGACGACAGACTTCGAATTTCTCTTCCCGTTCGGTTGGGGCGAGCTTTGGGGCGTTGCGGACCGCACGGACTATGACCTCACACAGCATCAGAATACGTCCAACAAGGATCTGACATATTTTGATCCCGAGACAAATGAACGCTACATTCCTTACGTAGTCGAACCGAGCCTTGGTGTTGAGAGAAGCGTGCTTGCACTGCTTTGCGACGCATATGACGAAGAAGTAATCGACGCGGAAAAGAATGACGTAAGAACCGTCCTTCGCCTGCATCCCGCACTTGCGCCCGTCAAGGCGGCAGTGCTTCCTCTTTCCAAAAAGCTCGCAGAGCCTGCCGGAAAGATCTACGAAGAGCTCTCAAAATATTTCTCGGTCGATTACGACGAGACTCAATCGATAGGCAAGAGATACCGCCGTCAGGACGAGATAGGCACACCTCTTTGCATCACCTACGACTTCGACTCCGAAAATGACGGATGCGTTACCGTCCGTGACCGTGATTCTATGGAGCAGGTAAGAATACCCGTTTCGGAGCTTAAGAGCTACATCGAAAAGAAAATAGAATTCTGAGCATTGAATTCAAAATATCAATATAATTAAAACGCTCCCGCGCGCTGTGATCGGCACGCGGGAGTATTTTCTTAATCGAGAAATTTGCTCACATCAACACTGAATTTTGTAATACAGAGTACCCCGTTTTTTAATATCCTGTTAATGTCGATAATGTCATAATGCTCGTAGGACTTTAGCTTTTCGACAAAAGCGTCGGGGTCATCAAACTTGTACCCTATTTCAAAGCTTATTATACCGCTTTCGGCTTTATCGGATATTTTTTCAAATGCCAATTCTATTACCTTTTCGCGGCTGTCCGAAGCGTAAAGGTCATCTATAACTATCACTCCGTCATCGATCTCCTCGCTCGCATCGATTTTAAGCGTATCCGAATCGATCTTTATATAGATATCGCCGCTTCCGAGATAGTCTCCCTTAAGTCCGACAGTAAAGTACAGAGAGTTATCGGCTTCCGAGTTTTCAGCGGAATCGAAATTCGTAAGTGTCGCGTAAAGATCATCCTCCCAGGGAAGCTTTAACTCATTCGACGGATATTTGTCATCGGGAGGAGATAAGAACGGGAATTTCTCCTCACCGGACACATTTTCCGGATACGAGAAGAATGTATTATAATTTGTGGTATCGGGAGTTAGATTGTTTTCAAACTTGTCGCTCGAATTGCAGCCGAATCCGCCGAACATCACGTTCATCAGCACCGCAAGCAAGACGGCAAAGCCTACAAACGTTGCCGCAAACCCCGCCGCGATGCGGCTCGAATATTTTACAAAACGCTTTAGCGCGTTCGGCGCTGCGCTTCTTTTTCTTTCCGAATAATATTTTTCGATCGACTCAATATCCGATCGCTCTATTATGTCGTCTCCGATACAGCCGAATGCCGCCGACATCAGATCAAGCTCGTGCTCTCTCATCATCAATAAGTACCTCCGTCTCTTCCAAATAGCTTTTTAGTTGTTTGCGGGTGCGAAAAAGTATCCCGCTGACTCTGTTTTGTGTCATTCCCGCGCTTTTCGCTATATCCTTTACCGATTCCGAGTAAAAATACCTGCAAACAAATATCCTGCGCGTACCCTCGTCAAGCGTCCTCAAAAATTCATCTATCCTTCCGCCAAGTGTTTCGGCACTCGGCAAAAACTCCTCTCCAAGCCCCCTGTCGGGAAGCATCTCGTACATTTCGTCAGTCAATTCAACTACTACGGCTGAACGTTTTGCGGCTTTTCTTTTGTCGTAAAGATCAAGACTCAAAAAACGTGTGATCTTGCAAAGAAACGCATAAAAATGATCGGGTCTTGTCGGCGGTATCTTATTCCACGCCGTAAGGTATGTATCGTTGACACATTCCTCGGCGTCTGAAGTGTTTCCCGTTATGTTTTCGGAAAATCTTATCAGCTTTCTACCGTACTTTTTATCTGTTTCGGCAATGGCGTTCTCATTGCGATCAAAATACAATTCTATTATATCACAGTCTTCCATACGCGTATCTACTCCTTTCAAGGGGTATTAAGAGCTCTCATTTGTTAAGTGGGATTTTTTCGAAAAATATTTTCAAATAACGAAAATTATTTTTAAGCAAAAAAACGGGGTTGCAAAAATTCCTTTTGAATTTTTATACAACCCCGCAAGAGATCACAAATTATTTATTTGTTTTGTTGGCTTTTCTGAATGCGCCCCTTATAAGCTTCATTATCTCGACTATCGGAATGGTCGCGATGCCGAGTCCGAAGGCAACAGCGAAGTGCTTGAAGTCAAGAGGCTCAAAGCTGAAGAGTGCGGCGATGGGAGCGATCTCAACAACACCTATGGTAAGGATTAGAGATACTGCAATAGCGCCGAGCATCCAAAGGTTTACGGATCTTATCGCAAAGATGGATCTGTTCTGCGAACGCATATTGTAAGCGTGGAAGGTCTCTGCAAACGACATCGTAAGGAACGCCATCGTCATACCCATATTGACATCCTGGTCAAGCACCGCCCACGAGCCGCTCTTAAGGAACTCCATAAACGTAACACCCTCGCCCGCCTCGAAAAATTCTCCGAGAAAGTAAGCGATTATCGTAAGAATGGAGATCATCAGACCCTCGCAAAGAACGTCTATTGCAAGTCCTCCGGCAAAAATGCCCTCTTTTTTGTCTCTCGGCTTACGCTTCATAATATCATTTTCGGCAGGTTCCATACCGAGAGCGAGAGCCGGCAGACAGTCTGTGATAAGGTTGATCCAAAGCATATGCACGGGCTTAAGGATAGTAAATCCGAGCATCGTCGAAACAAACACCGAAACGACCTCGCTGAGGTTGGATGAGAGAAGGAACTGAATGGCTTTTCTTATATTATCGTATATTCTTCTTCCCTCTTCAACCGCATCGACTATGGTTGCAAAGTTGTCGTCTCCGAGTATCATATCCGCAACATTCTTTGTTACATCGGTACCCGTAATACCCATACCGACGCCGATATCCGCAGATTTAATGGAAGGAGCGTCATTTACACCGTCACCAGTCATAGCAACTATGTTGCCCTTTGCCTTCCAAGCCTTAACTATCATAACCTTGTGCTCAGGCTGAACTCTTGCGTATACGGAATATTTGTCAATATTCTTTAGGAGCTCTTCTTCACCCATCTCGTTGATCTCGGTGCCCGAAAGTGCTCCCGAAACATCATCTATGATACCAAGCTCCATAGCTATCGCAACAGCAGTATCCTTATGGTCACCCGTGATCATTATAGGTCTGATACCCGCACTGCGGCAAAGCTTGATAGCGTCATACACCTCGGGACGGACGGGGTCTATCATACCCGTAAGACCGATAAATACAAGCTCATTTTCGAGAGTTTCGGAATTGAGCGGAACGGGAATCGCGTCGAGCTCGCGGTACGCGGCGGCGAGCACACGAAGTGCTTTATCTGCCATTCGCTTGTTTTCGGCGAGTACCTTGCTGACGTGCGCCTCTGTCATAGGCTCGACTCTGCCATCACCGAGAAGAATATACTTGCATCTGCGAAGCAATTCGTCCGGTGCTCCCTTTGTATACTGAATGAGCTTTCCGTCGTGATTGTGAACCGTAGACATAAGCTTACGATCCGAATCAAAAGGCAATTCACTTACACGAGGATATTCGGCTTTGAGTTCTTCTTTCGGAAGCCCGCAATTGAACGCGTAGTTTACAAGCGCACACTCGGTAGGCTCACCTATTGCTTGATTTTCACTATTGAGCTCGGCATCGCTTGCAAGCGCCATAGCGCGTGCAAGAAGCTGCTCGTCGGGAGCGTAGAAATCTACGACCGTCATCTTGTTCTGAGTAAGAGTACCTGTCTTATCGGAGCAGATAATTTGTGTGCATCCGAGCGTTTCGACCGCACTGAGCTTACGAATAACGGCATTGTGCTTTGCCATCTTGGTAACGCCTATCGAAAGAACTATCGTAACGACGGTTGCAAGTCCCTCGGGAATAGCCGCCACCGCAAGGCTGACAGCCACGATGAAAGAATCAAGCGCAACCGAAAGAGTAAATTCACCCTTGGTGATTATCTGGAATATGAAGATAAAGATACAAATAATAATGACCGCGTAGGTAAGAAATTTGCTGAGCTGATTGAGCTTGATTTGAAGAGGCGTCTCTTCGTTTTCCGCAGCGCTGAGAACGCCAGCAATCTTACCCATTTCGGTATCCATACCCGTAGCGCAAACGACTGCCGCACCACGTCCATAGACCACAGTGCTTCCCATATAAAGCATATTTTTTCTGTCTCCGAGAGGGACTTCCTTGCCGTCCTTTTCCTCGATAACATCCACCTGCTTTTCAACAGGAACGGACTCTCCCGTAAGAGCTGCCTCCTCACACTTAATGGAGGCACATTCGATAATACGGCAATCCGCGGGAACCGAGTCGCCGGCTTCAAGTATGATGACGTCTCCCTTTACGAGATCCTCACTTTTAATGTGTACTATCTGACCGTCACGAAGCACCTTCGAGGTCGCCGCAGTCATTTTTTTCAATGCCTCGAGTGCCGCCTCGGCTTTGGATTCCTGAAGGACTCCGAGTACCGCGTTGAGCAAAACAACGGCGAAAATTATGAAGGCATCAGGCTCGAGCTTGCCCTCATAGAGACCGATGGCAAGAGAGATAAACGCCGCAACGATAAGAACGATGAGCATAGGGTCAAGAAGCTGATTGAGAAAACGCTTTAGCAGAGTCTCCTTTTTCGCCTCGGCAAGTTTGTTTTTGCCGTCTCGCTCAAGTCTTGCCTGAGCCTCTTCCGAGCTGAGACCATCGACCGAGGTTGTAAGCTCGTCTAATACCTCTTTGCAGGTATTGTTGTAGAATTTCATTTTTGTGACCTTTCCTTTCAGCATATTTGGAAGACTCCTCAGAGTTCTTCCCTTGAAATTCCGCGCGCAATATCGGGAGAAAAGAAAAAAACTTTCACAGCCCATACGCGAACTGTAAAAGTCTTGCTACCCTCTTTGCAGAAAGCCCCGAAAACCAGAGACGCCTACGCGCCCGTGATGTTGGCATTCGGGAAGTGCCGTGCGGATATTACCGCAAAAGTATATCCGCACGACACAGCTACTCCCTTTCACTAAAACAGATTATACTACATAAGTTTGAAAATGTCAATAAACAGGCTTATATTATTATATTAATTTTACACTTTGGTAAAAAATATCAAATTATCAAATTGTAAAACTATAAAGCCATCATACTATTATCGTGTTTTTTCGATGATCATTCGCCTGCAACACTCATATTTTCGACAAGCACCGCAGGGGAACCGTATGAAACGAACCCTGCCGCCGCCGGAAGCTCGGTCTCATTCGAAAGTGCCGAGATCTCTTTAAGGAAGGAATAGAAATTTCCCGCGACCGTGAACGTCTTGACGGGTCTTGCCTTTTTTCCGTTCTCTATCGTAAATCCCGCACATTCAATCGAAAAATCTCCCGTTACGGCATCGGCACCCGCGTGCAAGCCCTTCATCTCTGTGACGTAAATGCCGTTCTGCGCTTTTTCAAAAAGTCCGTCAAGCGTAAATTCGCCCGGCTCAATGCAGAAGCAATACGGAGCTATCGAAATAGCACCTCCCGAACGATGACCGTTCGCCGTGGTCGTTTTTCCGAGCTTTTTCGCCGTAGTCAAATCGTAAAGAAGCGTCTCAAGGACACCGTTTTTGATAACATTTTTTCTGTAAGTTGCAACGCCCTCGCCGTCAAACGGAGTCTTGAGCGCACTGCCGTCTCTCATAGCATCATCCGTGATCGTGACGATATCCGAAGCTATCTTGCTTCCCTCCTTTCCTGAAAGAAGCGAAAGTCCGAGCATCGCATTCTTTGCGGAAAATATCGGAGAGAATGCCGAAAGCAAGCTCCTCATCTGCTTTGCCGAAAATACTACATTATATTTACCCGTCTTTACCGTACCCGCACCGAGCTTTTCAAGTGCTCCCTCGACCGCGCGTACCGAAAGTCCTTTACGGTCCTCTGCGCTCACGCCTCTGGCAAGCTCATAATTTTCAACCGATTCATTTCCGTCGTTTACGACTGCCGCAACGAGTGAATATGAGTTTGATACCTTGTTTTTAAGCTCAAGTCCGTAGGAATTGAACAGGAAGCTGTCGGCTACGAACGTGGTGACTCCGCTCTGAGTTCCGTCCGTAACCTTAGGATCGGCGGCGTATGTCTCTTTTTGAAGCTCAAGTGCCGCCGTCTTAAGTTCGGATGCCGACGGCATCTGTGCATTTACGGGAGGCAACTTTGCATAGCTGTCCGAGCCTTTAAATATTATTGCCTCATCATCGCTCTCTATTACCTTTGCATTGGCAACGGCGCGAAGCACGAGATTTTCTATTGCCTCATCGGTAATAAGCTCGCTTGAAGCATTTCCCATTTTTCCGTCGTATACACAACGGAAGGATATGCCGCCCGAGGTATTGAAGGCAAAGCTGCTGATCTCATCCTTGAGAGTTTCGGTGCCAAGGCTCTCCTCACAGGAGTAATATACCTCATATTCCTTAAGACCTATCTTTTCGGCTGCCGCTTTTACCGAAGCTTTAATTATTTCAAAATCCATAATAGCATTTACCTCCTTATCTTCCGCCGACCGTGATCTTTGATACACGAATGAGTGGCTGACCTACATCGGTCGGAACAGAACCGCTCGAAGATCCGCACATTCCCTGACCCGTGGCAAGATTCTGACCGACCATATCGATATCCTTGAGTATCTGTGAACCCGTACCGATGAGAGACGCACCTCTTACCGCCTCGCATATTTTGCCGTTTCTTACGATATATCCTTCACGTACCGCAAAGTTGAACGCGCCCGTTAAGGGATTTACGGAGCCGCCGCCCATTTCCTTTGCGTAAAGTCCGTACTCTATAGAAGCTATGATATCTTCGTTTTTGTCGGGACCGTTATCGATATATGTGTTCGTCATTCTTGAGGTAGGCTCATACGTATACCCCTGTCTGCGGCTGTTACCCGTCATAGGCATACCCATTCTTCTTGAGCCGAGACGGTCTATCATATAATTTTCAAGAACGCCGTTGCGTATAAGCACGTTTTTCTGCGAGGGATTGCCCTCATCGTCTATATTGATGGAGCCCCAGGCATTGGGTATCGTTCCGTCATCTATTGCGGTGACCTTGGGGTTAGCGATCTGCTGACCGAGTTTGCCCGCCATCTGCGACATACCGATAGCTACCGACGTAGCCTCGAGCGAGTGACCGCACGCCTCGTGGAAGATAACGCCGCCAAATCCGTTCTCGATAGCGACCGTCATCTGTCCCGCGGGACAATATACCGCACCTAAGTTTGTGACCGCCTGAGCCGCCGCGTGTCTGCCGATATCGGCAGGCTTGAACTGCTCAAATACCTCAAGTCCCATACAACGTCCGGGCGAACAGCTTCCGGATTGGTTTTCTCCGCCATCCGATGCAACGGCGCTGATAGCCATTCTTGTTCTTACGGAACGGTTCTCGGTGTAAAGTCCCTCGCTGTTTGCGATCATAGTCGCGTGATCAACGTCAAGGAGAGTTCCCTGCACCTGAGATATCTTTTCACTGTAATTTTTAGCCGCCTCGGAAGCTTCCTTAAGCAGATCGGTCTTGATTTTGACCTCGGCGCTCGAAGGACACACCTTTATGGGGTGTATGTTGGGGAACACGCGCTCGGTCAGATGAATATTCATCTGCTTTGATCCCTCTCCCATTGCCGCGGCAACAGAGGCGGCACATTTGAGAAGTCCCTCTCGGCTTATATCCGAAGTCGAGGCATACACGGTCTTGGTTCCGAGAAAAACACGAATTCCGACACCGGAAAGCAGATTATCCGATATGCGGTCTATCTTTCCGTCCTGTATGCGCACGGAATTGCTCTGAGTCTTTTCGGCGTAGACCTCGGCAAAATCGGCTCCCGTGCTCATCGCTACGTTTAAAAGCTCTTCAACAAGAGTTCTTGCTATCATAATTTTGTTTCCTTTCCTGTTTGCTCTTTTATGTTTACTTTATTGTATTTTCTTTAATCACTTACCCTTTCCGCAAGCAGAACGCGGTATTTCTGATAGAATGATTCAAAATATCCGCCTTCGATAGCCTTGCGTATCTCTGCCATAAGCGAGTTATAGAAATAAAGGTTGTGCGTTACCGCAAGTCTCATACCGAGCGATTCTTTGGCTTTGATAAGATGTCTTACGTACGAGCGACTGTAATTACGACAGGTCGGACAGTCACAGGTGGGGTCAAAGGGTCTCGGATCTCTCGCATATTTTTCGTTAAGCAGATTCATCTTGCCGTGCCAAGTAAACAAATTGCCGTGACGCGCATTTCGGCTCGGCATAACACAATCAAAGAAATCAACGCCGAGATGTACCGCCTCAAGAATGTTTACAGGCGTACCGACTCCCATAAGATACCTCGGCTTGTTTGCGGGCATATGCGGCTCCACGCAATCAATAATGCGATACATTTCCTCGGCTTCCTCGCCGACCGCAAGACCTCCTATTGCATATCCGTCAAGATCGAGCTCGGCGATCTTATTCATATGCTCAATACGAAGGTCCTCGTAAGTACTTCCCTGATTTATACCGAAAAGCATCTGATGCTTGTTTATCGTCTCGGGAAGAGAGTTCAGCCTTGCCATCTCGTCCTTGCATCTTACAAGCCAACGTGCGGTACGATCGCAGGAATTTTTAACGTAATCGTAAGGAGCGGGGTTTTCGATACACTCATCAAACGCCATTGCAATGGTAGATGCAAGGTTTGATTGTATCTGCATACTCTCCTCGGGACCCATAAAAATTCGTTTTCCGTCGATGTGTGAGGCAAATCTTACTCCCTCTTCGGTTATTTTACGCAACTGAGAAAGAGAAAATACTTGAAACCCTCCGCTATCGGTAAGCACCGGGCGGCTCCAATTAAAGAATTTGTGTATTCCGCCCATATCACGTATAAGTGTGTCACCCGGGCGAAGGTGCAAATGATAGGTGTTTGAGAGCTCGACCTGACAGCCGATCTCCTCAAGCTCCTTTGTCGAAACACCGCCCTTTATGGCGGCGCAGGTTCCGACATTCATAAATACGGGTGTCTGGATATCCCCGTGTACCGTGTGAAAGACTCCGCGTCTTGCACGGCCTTCTTTTGCCAGAAGTTCAAACATAACTTTAGCTCCTTTTTTCCGCACATACAACCAAAGTAAAGCGGAATATTTTTTTATTATTTTGCCGATCGTCAAGTTCTCTCGAACTGTCGGTCAAGCATTTTTTTCGTCAATTGCATAGCCACAGGTCTGCCGTGCGGACAGAATGTGATATCGGGAAGCTTCATAAGCTGTGCAACTATCCACTCTATGTGCTCGGAAGCATAATCTCTTCCCGCCTTTATCGCCGCCTTGCACGATGCCTGATACAAAGCTTTCTCAAATATTATGTCCCTTGTAAGACGCACACTTCCGGTACTGTTTTTTATATGATCCGCGATCACGGTCAGCATATCCTGACCTGCCGCGATATCTATTCCTTCCGGTATGGCGTACAAGCTTACCTTATATTTGCCGGAGGTAAATTCAAATCCCACCGCTTCAAGCTCCGAGCGATATTCTTCAACAAGCGCGACCTCGTCCGATGTAAGCATTATATCCACAGGTATCATAAGCATCTGCGAGGTATGCTCCGCACCCTGAAGTGCCGCCTTCAGCTTTTCAAATATGATACGTTCGTGCGCCGCATGCTTGTCTATCAGAAGAAATTTTTCATCCTCGGTCATCTCAACGATAACGTAGGTATGGAATACCTCGCCCACTATTCGATAGCTCTGCAATATTTCGCCGTCCTCATTCGATCCGTCGGTTTCGCCGTAAACGGCAGGTGCCGAATCCCGAGCGGTGTCTGCGCCGTAAGATACCGATCCGAGCTTTGAAGGCTCTTCGACAAAATCTTGGCGCGCCGGCATAGGCTCGCCAAACGAGGCGGTCTCATCCGCGGCGGATATATCCGACCTTGGCGCATATGTATCATTCGCGGATGTGCGCTCACGCTGATCGAATGATAAGATCCTATCGTTTCCCTCCGCGATCGAGTCTCTTTCGAGCGGCTCGCGTCGCAATTGAGGCTCGTCTTTTCTCGGAACGTACAATCTGCTCGAGGCGCTTACTATTTCTCGTTCCGGAACGTCATCATAAGTCGTCGCCTCGCCGACTCTGTGCTCCGTTTGAGAACCGATCGACAGTTGCCTGTTCCTTTGCGAGGGATCGCTCCTGTCTTCAATGGGTACGAATGCGTTGATTGCCGAGGCTCTGATAGGCTTCATCTGTATCTCGGGGCGCGTTACGTTGTTCTCCAGCGCAGTTCTGACGGTATAGTATACCGCTTCAAATACAGGCTTTTCGTTGGAAAACTTAACTTCAAGCTTTGCGGGATGTACATTTACGTCTACCGCCTGGGGATTTATATCTATAAACAACACACAGCACGGAAATTTTTCGGGAGGAATATACGAGGTATATGCCTGCTCAAGTGCCGCCGAAACCGTCTTACTGCGCACGTATCTTCCGTTTATGAAGGTGTTCTGATAGTTGCGGTTGGCTTTCACGTTGTCCGACCGTCCGATAAATCCTTTGACGGATATTCCCTCGGAACCCCCGCTGACCTCTATCATTCTTGACGCGTAATCACGTCCGAACACGGAATATATCGTATTTTTAAGTATTCCGTCCCCTGCGGTCTCCATCTTGACATTTCCGTCGCAGATAAATCTGACGGAGATCTCCGGATGTGACAGTGCTATTTTCTCCACCACCGCGGTGACAGCCATCGCTTCCGTAACGTCGCGCTTCAGAAACTTTCTTCTGGCGGGAACGTTTTTAAAGAGATTTTCGACTATAACAGTCGTTCCGTCGGGGCATCCGCGCTCGCTTACACCGAGTATCTCTCCGCCGCTTACCTCAAGCATAGCGCCGAACTCGGCATCTCTCGGCTTTGATATTATCCTTACGTCGGACACCGAAGCTATCGCCGCAAGTGCCTCGCCTCTGAATCCGAGGGTAAGTATTCCGTCAAGATCCTCGGCATTTTTTATCTTACTCGTCGCGTGTCGTCTCACGGAAACGGGAAGATCCTCGGGGCTCATTCCGCAACCGTTATCCGACACGCGCATAAGCGATACGCCGCCGTTCTGTATCTCGACAGTGATCCTGTTCGCCCCCGCGTCGATCGCGTTCTCAAGCAGCTCCTTTATGACAGACGAGGGACGGTCAACGACCTCGCCTGCGGCGATCAGATTGGCAACGGCAAATGAAAGCACATTTATTTTTCCCACAGTCTGCCTCCTTTCGTTTTATGTTGCAAGAGTGTTTTTTTCGGGGGAACTTCTTGAAAGAAGTTCCCCCAACCCCCCTCAAGAACTTTCAAAAAGAATTATTTGTTTTGCTTTTAATATCTTCTTGATTTTTTGCTTAAAGCTTTGCTCCCTGTAATCCACTTGTCCTACATACATCGGAAAGTAATTATTTCAAGGAACTTCTTGAAAGAAGTTCCCCCGCCCCCTCAAGAACTTTCAAAAAGAATTATTTGCTTTGTTTTGACCTTTTCCTACGCTTTCCCTAATTTTTAAAAAGCGTTACGAAAATTTTGCAATTACTGTCCTTTGACCTTTTTTTGAAGCTCAAAAAGGAACGCCATGGCCTCATAGGGCGAGAGCGTATTGATATCCACCGCGCGAAGCTCGTCCATTGCCTGTTCGCGAA
>CAZZFP010000032.1:0-14077 GCA_964653575.1 uncultured Lachnospiraceae bacterium | reverse complement strand
GATCACTGCTTGCTCGAGGCTATGAGTAAGCTCGCGCAAATGTGCGGAGAGTGGCTTACCTCTATAATGAAGATCATCACGTTTTGCGGTGAGAAGGGAATATTGATGTTTCTTCTTGCGCTCGTATTTGTGCTTTTTAGAAAAACAAGACGTAACGGAGTGGGTATATTCGGTGCCGTATCTTGCGGCGCTTTGATAACAAACATAATTTTGAAGGATAATGTGGCGCGTTTACGTCCTTTTCTCAGCGGAGTTGAGGATTATGCAAAATGGTGGTCGGCGATAGGCTCGCCCGCCGAGAGCGGATATTCATTTCCTTCGGGGCACGTTACCGCGGCGGCGGCGGGAATTACGGCGTTCTTCATCTTCAGCAAAAACAAGAAGATCTCGTGGCTCTCCTATCTTTACGTTGCCTTTGTGGCACTTTCAAGGATCTATCTTATGGCGCATTATCCGTCCGATGTCTTAGCCGCTCTGCTGATAGGAATTGCCTCTGCTTCCATAGCTTTCGGTATAACACGTCTGATATTTGCGTTTTTGGAGAAATATCGCAATATTAAACTTTTTGCTTTCATTCTTGATTTTGATATTCGTGAGCCGGTTGCCGCTCCTAAGGAAGGCTGAAGTAATACAATTTACTAAAGCGCGGAGCTCATTTTCGGCAAAATACGTCATTTTTAATTATTGAAATCACGATCATACAGTGATATAATATGCGGGTGCGGCTTTAGCTGTGCCCGCATTTAAAATATAGCTGTGAAGGTGTGAGTAAATTGTTTATTCCTTTATTAATATGTGCTCTGACTTGCATTACTATGATACTTTGTGTGCTTTTTAAGCCGCAGTTCAGACTCGTAAAAATTTGTGTATCATCATATTGGGTGGTTGCACTTGTCGGTGCGTGTGCCATGATCATAAGCGGCTACGCCGATCCGACGGAAATCGGTAAAGCTTTGATTGCAGATTCCGCGATAAATCCCATAAAAATACTTGTACTCTTTATTTCTATGACGGTTTTATCGGTGTTTCTCGATGAGATCAATTTCTTCAAATATCTCGCCGGTAAGACGCTCTCGTATGCGGGCACAAGTCAGTTGAGACTTTTTGTTATATTGTACATTACGGTATCCGTGCTTACGGTATTTTCTTCTAACGACATAATCGTGCTGACATTTACACCGTTTATCTGCTATTTTGCAAAGAACGCAAAAATAGATCCGTTACCCTACCTTATTGCGGTGTTCGTTGCCGCAAATACTTGGAGTATGGCACTCGTTATAGGTAATCCGACAAATATTTACCTTTCTACTTTTAACGGGATCGACTTTTTGACGTATGCCAAACGTATGTTGCTTCCTACCGTGGCGGCGGGGATAGCGGCGTTTTTACTGATACTTGCTGTATTTCATAAAAAGCTTGCGGATCCCATTCGGGTAAATCAAAGCACGATACATATTTCCGATAAGCCGTTGCTTATAATGGGGCTCATCCATCTTGCGATATGCACCGTGGCACTTGCCGTAGGATCATATATCGGAGTGGAAATGTGGCTCATTTCACTTTTGGCAGTGGTAAGCCTCTTTGTTTGCAATGCCGTGATCGGCATACGCAGGAAAAGAGCACCTCATGAGCTTATCGGATGCTTAAAGCGCGCTCCTTGGTCGCTTATTCCGTTCGTGCTGTCTATGTTTGTGCTGATTCTTGCGGCGTCCAAATGCGGTATTACCGAAAAACTGAATGAGCTTCTCGGTCATAGTGATACTGTATTGCGCTATGGTGTAGCCTCGTTTCTCTCGGCAAACCTTATAAATAACATTCCGATGAGCGTGCTGTTTTGCTCGGTCATAGAATCTCTTGAAGGTGTTGAACTTACAAGGGCGGTCTACGCTGTCGTGGTGGGCTCGAACATCGGCGCTTTTCTGACTCCTATCGGTGCGCTTGCAGGGGTTATGTGGTCATCGATACTCAGAGAGCAAAACATTAAGTTCGGATATATCGATTTTCTTAAATACGGAGCTTTGATATCAATACCGACGATGGTGGCGGCACTTGGCGCACTTATGATCGTTGTGTGATATGTCTGAGTTTTGATTCATATGCTGTTTAATTTTAACGCTCGGTGGGGATGACTGCCGAGCTTTTTTGTAATTATTACCTTTTGAGTTACGATCAGAGAATTGCATACCTTGAGTTGCCCGTGGCAATACTTAAATTACATATTCATATTTGAGTATAAAATTCACGGGAGCAGATAATGTATTATAACAAAGTCGAAATCTGCGGTGTAAATACCGCAAAGCTTAAAACTCTTTCGGACGAAGAAAAGCACGACTTATTAATAAAGACGAAGCAGGGGGATATGAAGGCAAGAGATGCTCTTTTTTACGGAAACCTGCGGCTGGTATTGAGCATCATACAACGATTCGGCAACCGACGCGAAAATATTGACGACCTTTTTCAAGTCGGATGTATAGGACTAATTAAAGCCATCGACAATTTTAATATGGATCTTGATGTCAAGCTGAGCACATATGCCTGTCCTATGATCGTCGGCGAGGTACGCAGATACCTGCGTGACAACAATGCGGTGAGGATAAGCCGTTCTGTGCGTGACCTGGCATACCGTGCCCTCGGTGCTCGGGAAGAATTGATAAATCAGAAAAATGCCGAGCCGACAATAGACGAGATATCCGCAAAGCTGGGGGAGAAAAAAGAGAATGTTTTGAGAGCTATGGAAGCGATCGTTGAGCCGATATCCATATATGAGCCCGTTTACAGCGAAAACGGAGATTCAATATACGTTATCGATCAGCTAAGCGATACCGAAACCGGAGAGAACACCTGGCTTGAGAGCGTGGCACTTCGTGAGGCTATGGCTCGTCTTAACGAGAGGGAGCGGAATATAATATATCTGAGATACTACAAGGACAGAACTCAGATGCAGATCGCCGATGAGATCGGAATATCTCAGGCTCAAGTATCAAGGCTTGAAAAGGCAGCACTTGAAAAGATCAGAAAGCAAATATGACCGCTCGGTAATATTGATAATGACCGTCTCATATATTTTTATGGGACGGTGTTTTTTCAGCCGTTTTTTATTACCGATTGTCGTAAACAAATTGTGCTGTATAAGACATTGCGTCTTGAGTATGGCGGAAAGGAATATACATAAATGAAAAGAAAATTTTTAAGTAAGCTTGTGGCGTGTATCCTCTGTATATCACTGCTGACCGTATCCCTGCAGTTATCGATATTTGCCGAAACGGAGAGCTCGGCAGAGAGCGTCGGGGAGCCAAAGGATACGGAGGAAAGTACTCTCCCCGAGAGTCAACCGTCGATCAACGACGCGTACGTGCTTGAGACCGTAGACGCAGGTAGCCTTGAGCTCAAATGCAAGAGTGCTATACTTATGGAAGCATCGACGGGAATAGTCCTTTACGAGCAAAATGCCGATGAAAGACTTCCTCCCGCATCGGTCACGAAAATAATGACGCTTCTCTTGATAATGGAAGCCGTTGAATCCGGGAAGATATCACTTGATGATACCGTGACCGCCAGTGCGCACGCGGCATCTATGGGCGGCTCTCAGATCTTCCTTAAAGAAGGTGAAGAGATGACGGTCGAGGAGATGTTGAAAAGCGTAATAATCGCATCGGCAAACGATGCGGCGGTGGCACTTGCGGAATACGTTTTCGGAAGCGAGGAGAGCTTCGTTACCGAGATGAACAGAAAAGCGCGTGAACTCGGAATGGAGAATACCGTGTTTGAAAATACAAACGGGCTTGATGATACCGTTACGGAGCATCTTACGACGGCAAGAGATATAGCCATTATGTCAAGAGAGCTTATCAAATATCCAAAGATTATAGAGTACAGCTCCAAGTGGATGGATACCGTACGAGACGGTGCTTTCGGACTTACAAATACGAACCGACTCGTGCGCTTTTATCGAGGATGCACGGGGCTTAAGACGGGTTCAACGTCCAAGGCGGGCTTTTGCGTAAGCGCGACTGCAAAGCGTGACGGAATGGAACTTATTTGCGTAATTATGGGAGCCGAGACTCGGGATATAAGAAACGCCGCAGCGGCATCCTTGCTTGATTGGGGATTTGCAAATTACGGCGTCTATACTGCGGGAGCCGGAAGCACCGATCCTATAAGTGTCAGGTGCGGCATTAAAAATTTGTGTGCTACCGAATATGAGGAATTTTCTTGCGTGCTTCCTAAGGGAGAAATATCCTCGGTCACGTCTGAGATCGAGATCGAAGAGACCCTTGATGCTCCCGTGAAGACCGGAGATACAGTCGGTTGCGTGACCTACAAATGCGACGGCAAAATAGTGGGAAGGGTAGACATCAAAGCGGCAGAGAGCATAGAACGCATAGGATATTTTGATATTCTCAAAAGGATGCTGACGATTTTTACCTTAAAATCAGCGTGATGTAGTGGAAAGTTGAAATAAAAAGCAAAAAAACTCGAACAAAATACATTTTTTTCTCGTAAATGTGTTGCAAATTCAATTAAAATGTAGTACAATTAATATGTATACAAACACTCTCGAAGGTGGTAACAACAAATGTCAATAAAATTAAATACAAAGTACGTTGAACCGTTTATAGAAAAAACGGAATACGAATATATGGCACCGTACGTTAAAACAGCTCACGAAGTGCTCCGCTCGGGCAACGGTCAGGGAAACAAATTTCTCGGATGGATTGACCTGCCTCACAATTACGACAGGGCGGAATTCGAAGCGATAAAGAGAAGCGCTGAAAAGATAAAAAAGAGTTGCGATATATTTATCGTTATCGGTATCGGCGGATCTTATCTCGGATCTCGCGCGGTCATCGAATTTCTTAAGTCCCCGCTTTACAATAATATAAAGAAGGACACGCCGGATATTTATTTTTCGGGATGCAATATAAGCTCGACCTCAATGAATGAGCTTTTGGCGCTTTGCGAGGGCAAAGATGTTTGCATAAACGTCATATCAAAGTCGGGTACTACTACCGAGCCCGCGATCGCATTCAGAGTTTTCCGCGGACTTCTCGAAAAGAAATACGGCGTTGAAGGTGCCAAGGAGAGAATCTTCGTCACGACCGACAGAGCCAAGGGAACGCTCAAAAACTTTGCGGATAATGCAGGATATCAGACCTTCGTTGTTCCGGATGACGTCGGCGGCAGATTTTCGGTGCTTTCGGCGGTGGGACTTCTTCCGATTGCCGTAGCGGGTATCGATATCGATGCACTGATGGCGGGTGCCGATGCGGCAAGGGTCAAGTATAATGACCCGGACGTAAACACCAACGATTGCTATAAATATGCGGCTATCAGAAATATTTTACTTCGCAAGGGAAAGACTACCGAAATACTCGTAGGTTACGAGCCATATGAGCTTATGTTCAACGAATGGTGGAAGCAGTTGTACGGCGAGAGCGAGGGCAAGGACGGCAAGGGGCTTTATCCGTCATCGGTCGTTTTTTCAACTGATCTCCATTCCCTCGGACAGTACATTCAGGACGGTATGAGAACTATGTTTGAGACCGTCATATCGGTAAAGGATCCGGGATGCGAGCTTACTATTCCCAATGATCCGAATAACATAGACGGACTCAATTTCCTTGCCGGCAGAGATCTTGATGAGGTCAACAAAAAAGCAATGCAAGGAACCTTGTTTGCACATATCGACGGCGGAGTTCCCAACGTTGTGATAGAACTTGAAAACAGATGCGAGTACTCGCTCGGATTTATGATATACTTCTTTGAGCTTGCTTGCGCTGTCTCGGGATATCTGCTCGGAGTAAACCCGTTTGACCAACCGGGTGTTGAAGCATATAAGAAGAATATGTTTGCTTTGCTCGGTAAACCCGGTTACGAGGAACAGAAGAAGCTACTCGAGGAAAGAATGTAATTAAAAAAATAATAATAAACCATTGCCCAAGGGCTAATATATTTAACGGAGGAACAAAATGGTTAAAATTGTTATAGGTGTTAAAGGCACAGGAAAAACAAAAAGACTTATCGAGGCAGTACACAGCGCACTTGAAAAAACTCAGGGCGATGTAGTTTGCATTGAGAGAGGAACAACACTCAGATACAGCATAAGCCACAAGGCACGCCTTGTCGATGCAGATGAGTATCTGATTGAGGGCGCAGACACGCTTTACGGCTTTGTCGCAGGTATCCTTGCAGGTAATCACGATGTTACCGATCTCTTTATCGACCACACATATAATTTATGCAGGAGAGATGACGCGGCTTTTGAAGAGCTTCTCGTAAAGCTTGATAAGCTCAGCAACAAGCTTGGAGTAAATATTATTCTTACATCCTCAATTCCCGTTGAGAAAGCTACGGATGTTATGAAATCCTATCTCCTTGACGCTTGACGTCGTGTAATTTCGGCATAAAAGTCAATATACTTATGGGTCACGGTATTCTTTAAGTACCGCGACCCGCTTTTTGTTATTTGACGAAAAATAAAAATAAAAAATTATAAAAAGCTATTGACAAAACTTGATATCGGTGGTATGATATATACACTTTAATGATTTAAAACTTTAATATGTTAAAGCGCCAAAACATTAAAGCGAATATTTAAACATTTAGGATGGATAACGAAATGAAAAAGATGTTCACAATAGCATTAGCGATCATTATATGCCTTTCTTGCACGGCGATGCTTGCCTCGTGCGTAGGCACCGATCAAAATGTCATCACCGTAGGATATACTCTCGTTGAGCCCCTCAACTATCTTGATGAAAATAATGAGCTCGTCGGATTTGATACCGAGCTGGCAAGGCTTGTATTTGAAAACCTCGGATATGATAAAGTAATATTCAAGGAGATCAAGTGGGAAAATAAATATACCGATCTTGCGGCGGGAAATATCGATTGTATATGGAACGGCTTTACTGCGAATTGCGCCGATGATGACGGAGTTCAGAGAAGCGAAAAGGTCGATTTTACCTATAACTATATGGAAAACAGGCAGGTCATAGTCGTAAAAGCCGCCGAAAAGGATGCGGCGACGGATGCCTCGGTATTTAAAGATAAGATCGGTTACGTTGAAGCAAATTCTGCCGGTGCTACATACGCGGAATCTACATTTGAAGGTGCTGTTATCAAAGAAGCTACCAAGCAAACGGACGCGATAATGCAGGTCAAATCGGGAGCGGCATATTTCGCAGTCGTTGATGCACAGTTGGCAAAGAGCACGGTCGGAAAGGGAGACTATGCTGATCTTACTATGCTTGACGTGCTTTCAAGTGATGTGGAGTATTATGCTATCGGGTTTAAGAAGGGCAGTGACCTTACCGAGAAGGTGAATTCAGAGCTTGAGACTCTTGCCAATGACGGAACCATAATGAAGCTTGCCGAGAGATACGGCGTTGCCACCACCGTCATTACGGACTTTTCCGATCAGAAGAGCTGATTACGGATCCGTTGATTTTTTTGATATAGATAAGGATATTCATTATGACTTTTTGGCAGGTCACACTTTACTTACTCGGTGGCTTTAAGATTACCTTGGCTCTGTTTGTTCTTACGCTGCTTATTTCCTTGCCTCTGGGGCTTTTAATATCTTTTTGCTCAATGAGCAAACTGAAGCCTCTCAGCGTTATTACCAAGGTGATCGTTTGGATAGTCAGAGGCGTACCTCTGATGCTCCAGATCTTCATTATATATTACGTTCCCGGTTTTCTCGGCAATAACGTTTTCGCGGGTATCGATCTTTACTTTACCCTTAATTTCGGTATTGACGATATGGGGCGATTTATGGCGACGTTGATCGCATTTAGCTTTAACTATGCTTGCTATTTCTCGGAAATATACAGAGGCGGGATAGAAAGCATATCGAAGGGGCAATATGAGGCGGGGCAGGTGCTCGGACTTACAAAGGGACAGATATTCAGACATATAGTGTTGAAACAAGTCATCAAACGCATAGTGCCGTCTATGAGCAACGAAATTATTACTCTTGTAAAGGATACGGCGCTTGCAAACGCCATCCTTGTCTCCGAGATAATAATGCAAGCAAACAAGCTTGCCGCCAAAGCTATGATATGGCCGCTGTTTTACGCAGGTGTGTTTTATCTTTTGTTTGTCGGCGTACTTACCGTCGCGCTCGGACGTCTTGAAAAAAAGCTTGACTACTTTAGAGCTTGATTTGGAGGAACTGAATGTCAATACTTGAAGTAAAGGACCTTTGCAAGAGCTTTGGTAAGAACGGGGTCCTAAACGGTATCAGCTTCTCGCTTGAAAAGGGAGAGGTGCTTTCAATAATAGGCTCATCGGGAAGCGGAAAGACGACGCTTTTGCGGTGCCTTAACTTTCTCGAAACGCCGGACTCGGGAAAGATAATACTTAACGGCAATTCCATCTTCGATGCGGAAGCGGATAAAAAATGTGATGAGTATACAGTGCGCCAAAACAGGTTGCATTTCGGCTTGGTCTTTCAATCATTTAATCTGTTTCCGCAGTACAATATACTCGAGAACGTTTGTCTGGCGCCGTCTCTTCTTGCAAAGGAGCAGGCGGATTACAGACATAAACGCAAGCAGATCAGGGCGGATATTGAGGAAAGAGCCGTACGTCTTCTCGAAAGAGTGGGACTCGGCGACAGGCTTGCGGCGTATCCATGCGAGCTTTCCGGCGGTCAACAGCAAAGGGTCGCCATAGCACGTGCGTTGGCTCTTGATCCCGAGATACTCTGCTTCGATGAGCCGACCTCGGCACTTGACCCCGAGCTTACGGGTGAGGTGCTTCGCGTGATCAAGAGCTTGAAATCCTCCGAGAGTACTATGATAGTAGTTACACACGAGATGGAGTTTGCGAGAAATGTGTCCGATAAGGTCATATTTATGGCAGATGGCTTGATCGAGGAATATGGAACGCCCGATGAGGTCTTCGAAGCACCGAAAAGCGAAAAGACCGAAGCCTTCCTGTCTGCGGGGTACCGTTCATAAACTTGATTATATAGATGTTGAGATACGTATGTGCAAATCTTACAAGTCTTACAAGTATAACGATAACGAAAAATGGAACAAGTATAGGTGGTAGAATGAAAAACGGCGTAGATTTTCTACACCGTTTCAATTGAATAATTTTTAGGTTATCTCTTTCTATGGATTATCTATCAAGCGAGTCAGAGTTATTTCGAATAACTCTTTTGGCTGAGTCTACCAATCGGATCCGAAGCCATTCCGGCTCTTTTAGCTTGATATCGGCTTCAAGCGCAAGTATCGCTGCAAGAAATACCTCAACACTGTGAAAATCACAGAGATATGTATCCTTTGCGATTCGTCTGACGATGAAAGGGCGCAGCTCGAGCACGGCGAGCTTGTCGGAAACCTCGATGGACGCAGAATAGGGAAGCTGCATCTGTATTACGGGAAGCTCTGCACTCTTGTCCAGATCTGTTTCTATCGAGGAGAGGATGCCATTGAATTCTTCGTCGTTTGACGAAGAATTGTAGACGGGGAGCGAATAAGGCTCTTCGTAGCGGTATCCTCTTTTTGTTGCATCGTATCGGAGAGGTGCGCCCAAAGAGTTCTTGAGAAAGCTGACGTCACGCTTTGCCTGGGTCAGCGAGATCTCAAAATTATCAGCGAGCCTTTGCGCATTCGGGTAAGTATTGTCTGTGATCTTTTTGTGAAGCCATTGAATTCTTTCGTTTTGTTTCATTGCTCATCACGTTCCTTGTCTGTGTCGTCTTTATCGTCTGTCTCGAAGTGATTTTCTTGCTCCGGGTTTGATATCTCGCAGTCGGATTCGATAACCTGCTCCGGATCTTCCTCCGTTGTGAGATTTTCTACATTATTTAATAGTGCAGATGGATCTTCGTCATCGGTACTTTTTTCGTTTGTCTCTTTCGCTGCCTCTTCGAATCTCAAATATTCTATCAACCTGATGAGCACATACATCGAAGACATCAGGGAAGCAAAGGCATAGACCAAGTATGCTCCGTCTTTCAAAGCGCCGAAAATGTCGGCGATCAAGTATGAAACAGAGAAAGATGCACCTAACAGTATCGAGATCAAGGAAAATGAAATGTAGAGCTTTTTCTTTGGAATACCCAGCAGAAATCTGTATTCCGCGGTAAGATAAAGCATATTAAAAAGGATGGAAAAGATCAAGGCTACCTTGTCGGGATTGTTCATCGGAATATATCTGTCGAAATATATGTCCGTGATGGAGATTCCGAGACCGACGAGGAGCGCGTATCCGCATATTACCCTTACGCCGTTCAAAAGTTTTTGCTTTTCGGCGGTTAGAAAGTCTACGCAAAAATATGCAGATGCTAAGATGTATGCTATGACGCAGGCAATGTCGGAAATGCCCTCAAACGTCGAGACGTGATCTATTATCATAAGCACACAGGCGCCGATCGCCAATATCGATGCTGACGCAGTTTTGGCAGTCTTAGGGAGTCCGCTCGGCAATTCGCCGTTGCGCGTCAATTTCGGTATGAATAACACTGCAAGCGCGGCAATGATTCCGAGCGCTGTAAGAATGTGCACGATGGTTGACATCAAATTGCCGGAGACGAAATATCCGATGTCCTTGTCGTAAAAGAGAAAGTAAGCGATCGTGCGAAGGGAAGTGATAACAATTGTCAGTATCAGCGTGCTTGCGGCGATGCACGCAACAAGCGCGGTGGGACGATCTTTGAATATATTTGTGAATGATTTTTGTTTGTTCATAATATTTTCCTCCTGACGGACAGAGTAATTATAATATATATATGTTAAAATTGTTTGTATGATTAAATCCGATAATGTGAATATTCAAAAATACAGGCAAATGTACCTCGCCCGTGATCGGATCGTAACGGCAAAAAAATAATTGGCAAAATGCACAAATCAAGCGGATTATTTTGTTAAAAATTCTGCAATAATGGAAATTGCGTTTTTGAATGTGATATGGTATAATATTTCAAGTCTGATGTATAGTTTTATGCGATGAAGCGAGAGGTTGCCGTTGACATAAGTTGACGGGTAATTTTCGTGGAGCAAGTCCGCTTGATCGGGCGAAAGCTTTTTACGAATGACGGGCAAGGCTTGCCGATAAAAGGATCGGGTAACAGATGCTGATGTTGCCACGAATCCGTTTTTAATGCAGAAGTGAAGAAACGCCCGGCTGAGTGTAAATTAAAAGCCGCCTGAAATTCCGATGCGTAACCGTTACGAACGCGTCAGAACGAAAAATACTAATAGGAGGCAAAAAATGGCAGTTAAAGAAAATCTCAAAATCAAGCTCAAGAGCTATGATCACAAGCTTATAGATACAGCGGCTGAAAAGATCGTTGAGTATCTGAAGAGAAACGGCGCCGAGTTCTCGGGTCCCGTTCCGCTTCCGACCGAGAAGGAAGTTGTTACTATCCTTCGCGCTGTTCATAAGTACAAGGATAGCCGCGAGCAGTTTGAGCTTCGTACACACAAGAGACTCATTTGCGTAGTGAAGCCCTCTAAGAAACTCTGCGAGGGAATCATGAGCATTGAATTGCCTGCCGGCGTAGAGATCGATATCAAACTCTGATCGAAAGATCACGGAGTTTAACATCAGGCGTATCGAGAAATGCCGCACGGCAACCCCTTCGTCATATCGGCAATAAAAGCGTGTGACGAACGGTTTTACAGAGGACCCGCTTCTTCTTAAAAGCAAGCGGAAAAGCACTAAGGTCATGTTGGTGTATTCTACGGAAGCTTTGGATCGCAGAACGGTTTTGAAGCTTCGACGGGAAAATTTAAAGCATCAACCAATAGCCAAGGAGGCAAAATGAAATCCAAAACACAGATCACGAAGGGTATCATCGGCAAAAAAGTCGGTATGACACAGATCTTCGACGAGAAGGGTAATGTAATTCCCGTAACTGTCGTTGAAGCCGGACCTTGCACAGTAGCACAGGTTAAGACCCTTGAAACTGACGGATATGAGGCTATCCAGCTCGGTTTCCAAGACATGAAAGAAAAGCACGTCACCAAGCCTCAGGCTGGTCACTTCAAGACCGCCGGCGGGAATGTTAAGAAGTATCTTAAAGAGTTCCGCGTAGTTAACAGCGCAAGCCATTCCGTGGGCGAGCAGATCACTGTCGATACCTTCGCCGCAGGCGAGAAGGTCGACGTAACAGGTGTTACGAAGGGCCGCGGATACACGGGTGCTGTTAAGCGTTGGGGTCATCACATCCTCAGAATGACACACGGTACGGGTCCTGTTCATCGTGAAGTCGGTTCTATGGGTGCAAACTCGAGCCCCTCTCGCGTATTTAAAAACAAAAAGATGGCAGGTCAGTACGGTAACGAGCAAGTAACCGTTCTTAACCTCGTCGTAGTAAAAATCGACAGCGAAAACAATCTTATCGCTATCAAGGGCGCTGTTCCCGGCGCTAAGGGCGGTATCGTGTTCGTTCGTGACTCGGTTAAAGCGTAAGCGGAAGGAGGAAGTACAATGCCTACAGTAAAAGTTTACGATATGTCAGGTGCCGAAGTCGGCACGATGGAACTTGCGGACAAGCTTTTTGGAGCTGATGTTAAATCGTCGGTTCTTCACGCTGCTGTAAGAACATATCTTATGAATCAGAGACAGGGTACACAGTCCACTCTTACCCGTACCGAGGTATCAGGCGGCGGTAAGAAACCCTGGAGACAAAAAGGAACAGGTAGAGCACGTCAGGGCTCGACACGTTCACCTCAGTGGATGCACGGCGGTGTAGCACTTGGTCCTAAGCCCAGAAGCTACCGCAAGGCTATGAACAAGAAAACCAAGGAGCTTGCACTTTCGAGCGCGCTTTCCGCAAAGGTTGCGGAGAACAGCTTCATAGTTGTCGATGATATAGCTTGCACAGAATACAGAACAAAAACAGTAGTTGGAATGCTCAAGGCTCTCGGAGCTGAGAAAAAGCCTCTTATCGTTCTCGGCGGTGTTAATCCCGTTTTTGTTAAGAGCGCTGCTAACATTTCCGGTGCGGTTACCACATTCGCTTACACAAACGAAGCAGGTCAGCTTGCATCTACGGTAAATGTTTATGACATTCTCAATGCTGAAAAGGTCGTTATTGCTAAATCTGCGGTACTCGCACTTCAGGGAGGATATGTAAAATGAAAACAGCTCAAGACATAATCATTAAACCTATCATCACCGAAGCATCTATGGCAATGATAGACGAAAAGAAGTACACCTTCAAGGTCCTCTATACGGCTACAAAGCCCGAGATCGCCGCAGCGGTCGAAGAGCTTTTCAAGGTAAAGGTTCAGGACGTAAACACAATCAAAATGAAGAGAAAACCCAAAAGACTCGGCGTTCACAGCGGATACACGTCCGCTTGGAAGAAAGCTATTGTTACTCTCAAGGCTGATTCCAAGACGATCGAATTCTTTGACGGTATGAATTAAAAGTAGGAGGATCTGAAGAATGCCTACAATTAAATATAAACCGACGACACCTGCGAGAAGAAATATGACGGTTCCTTCTTTTGAAGAAATCACAAAATATACTCCCGAAAAAGGTCTCATCGTTATTAAGAAAAAGAATGCCGGACGTAACAGCTACGGCAGGATCACGGTTCGCCACAGAGGCGGCGGAAATAAAGTAAAGTACAGAATCATTGACTTTAAGCGTCAGGATACATCTGCTGCAACGGTAATCGGCGTTGAGTACGACCCCAACAGAAGCGCATACATTGCACTTCTCCAGAATGAAGCAGGCGTAAAGAGCTACATTATAGCTCCGGTTGGCCTTAAAGACGGCGATGTTGTTTACTCGGGTCCCGATGCGGATATCAAACCCGGTAATACACTTCCCATTGCAAATATTCCTGTCGGTACTTTCATTCACAACATCGAGCTCTATCCCGGCAAGGGCGCGCAGCTCGTTCGTAGTGCAGGCGTTGCCGCTCAGTTGATTTCCAAGGAAAACAACGTAGCTCAGGTAAGACTTCCTTCAGGCGAGGTAAGACTTGTTGCTCTTAACTGCAAGGCAACGATCGGTCAGGTCGGCAATATCGAGCACGACACAGTCAAGGTTGGTAAAGCCGGTAAGACAAGACACAAGGGCATCCGTCCCACAGTTCGCGGTTCGG
>CAZZFP010000031.1:0-14414 GCA_964653575.1 uncultured Lachnospiraceae bacterium | reverse complement strand
GACAGACGGAGAAAAATGCCCTGCCATCGTTGCGCTGAGTCCTTACGGAAAAGAGATCGGAACGCAATGGCTTGATGATGTCCCAATGCGAGCCGGAGTGCCGAAAAAATCCGTCTCCGGCTTACAAAAATTTGAAGGACCCGATCCGTGTTATTGGGTCAAGCACGGCTATGCTATTGTCAATCCGGATGTGCGCGGAGCATATAACTCAGAGGGGGTCATTTTGTTTTTCGGTAGTGACTATGGAAGAGACGGCAAGGATATCGTAGATTGGATCGGTGAGCAAAGCTGGTGTAACGGTAAAGTAGGGCTCTCCGGTAATTCTTGGCTTGCTATATCTCAGTGGTTTACCGCCGCACAGCATCCGAAGCATCTTGCCGCCATTGCTCCGTGGGAAGGACTTACCGATTGTTATCGAGAGGTAGGTACGCGTGGTGGAGTTATTATGCCGTCTTTTGTTGAGTTGCTGTCTGCTTCTTTTGTATCTACCCCCGAAGGTGGTGTGGAAGATGTGCTGGCTATGTTAAAAGAAGACCCCACTTGGAATAATTATTGGGATGACAAGTCGGCGGATCTGGAATCCATAGACACACCTGCTTATATTGCCGCAAGCTATACGAATCCGATCCATACCAACGGCTCCATACAGGGATATATGCGTATAGGCACAAAAGACAAATGGATACGTATTCATAACACGGGCGAATGGGATGACTATTACCATACGGAACACACAGAAGATCTGCGTCGATTCTTTGACCGATTTTTAAAGGATATTGACAATGGGTGGGAAAGCACACCGCGCGTCCGTATGAGCGTTTTAAATCCCGGAGGCAAAGATATCGTAGATCGTGCCGAAGAAAACTATCCGCTCAAAAGAACCCGATATCAAAAGCTATTTCTCAATGCCGCCGACAGTACAATGACACCGAATGCGGTTGATACTGAATCCTCTGTCACCTACGATTCCGATGACAAGAACGGCAAAGCGAGCTTTCGCTACCGTATGACCGAAAATACCGAAATAGGAGGATTTATAAAACTACGCATATGGGCAGAGGCGCCCGAGCACAACGATATGGATATTGAGGTCACTCTTGAAAAGTTGAACCGGTTCGGAAGAAAAATAGGTATAATTCCTATGAAGCGTGTTGCTGCAAAAGGGTATATACGCGCCTCTATGCGTGAGCTCGACGAATTACGAAGCCGTGAGGAATATCCGTTCCAAAGCTTTCGAAATAGTCAAAAGCTAAAAAAAGGCGATACGGTTCCCCTCGACATTGCAATATGGCCGATTGGAATGTTGTTTAAAAAAGGTGAAATTTTACAGATCACCGTAAATGCCTATAAAACACATGAATGGGCGAGTCCGTTTGATTTAAAAATGGCAACCATCAAAATCCCGAAAAACGGATTCACCTATATGCCAAAGGATAATCCCGAAATGATCATAGTCGGAGGTGTATCGGGAGGATTGACCGGAGGAATCGACACCGCAAAACTACAGAAAGATGTAAACAAAGGCAGACACGTAATCCATACCGGCGGAAAATATGACAGTTATCTGTATTTGCCTATTATTCCGAAAAAGAATGAGACAAAACAGTAATATGGCACCGAGCATAATGTAACGTAATAATTAAACATTTAAACCGGTTTCGGCTTGCGTCATTACTATCGCAAAGCCGAGACCGGCTGTTTTAATATTGTCAACTGAAGCAACGATCTCCGCTTACCTTTATCCGACGAGATCCGGCATTTGCGCAAGCATATTTTCCACAAATATACCGTATCCCGAGGTAGGATCGTTTATTAAAACGTGAGTAACCGCTCCCACAAGCTTTCCGTCCTGGATGATGGGGCTTCCGCTCATTCCTTGGACTATACCGCCCGTGCGTTCGATAAGCGTAGGGTCGATAACGTGTATGCAAAAGCATTTGTTGCCGTTCTCTTTCGTGTCTATACCCGTTATCTTTATCTTATATTCTCCGCAAGTATTGTCATCAAGTGTACAAAGCACGGTGGCGTCTCCCTCGTGTATCTCGTCACGCATACCGATCTTTATCTTTTTTGTAACAGTGTCCGGCTTTGTCACAAACATACCGTAAACACCGCAATCGGTATTTCCGAGCAGAGTTCCCGTCTTACCCGACGTAAAATATCCTTTTATCTCCCCCGGGGCACCCGATGCACCCTTGACTATTCCGCTAACGGTAACATCGGTTATCATACCCGATCTCATTACGACAAGCTCGCCCGTATCACCATCACAAATACCGTGTCCGAGTCCGCCAAACACGCCGTTCTCCATAACAAAGGTTACAGTGCCGATGCCCGCTCCGTTATCCTTGACCCATATCCCCGTCTTAAACTTGCCCTCGCTGTCTGACGGCACCGGAGTTACATCTATATTGACAGTTTCGCCGCATCTCTTAATGTTCAAGGTAATCGTCTTACCCCCGCATTTTTCAACCGCGCCCATCAACTCCTCGGCTCCGTTTATCTCCTGACCGTTTACTCCGACTATTACATCTTTTAACTGAACGCCCGCCCCCATTGCGGGATTAACCTTTTTTCCTCCGCTTTCCACATCGCAAAAGCCAACTACCACCGCGCCCTCGGTAGTAAATTTGATACCGAAGGGTATACCGCCCACGTATACCTCGGTACCTCGATATTTTTGTGCGTTCGCACGACCTGCGTCTTTGTTGCCCGTGATAGGTTTGAGTGTATTTACTCTATCGGTATCATATGAAACCTGTGCCGAGGACTCCACTCCCGAAAAAGCGTTTACACTACATACCGCGACATCTGCGCTTGCGGTTATGCCGTAAAATGAGCCCAAAAAGGTCATCATCACCGCAATCATAGCAACGAAAGATGCAAATCGCGTTAAAACCTTCTTTCTCTCCTTAATATTTATATTGAACATATCATTCCCCGTTATTTTACCTTTACTTTTCGCCGATCGCTGTCGGTCATTTATTATCTTTTCCCTTAATCCGATTTTGATGTGAGGCAATATTTTAATTTGATGATGTCAATTTTTCAATTCTTTGTTTATTATAGTATGCCATAATCCATTAATACATATTTGTAAAGAAAATGTTAAATGCCGATTTTGGTATTGATTTTTAAAAATATATGGCTATAATATATAATTAGTTTATTCGCAAACTAACTATATTTTAAGGAGGTCAGATATGCACCCGCTTGATTATATGCCGCCCATAAAGCAACGCAATGAGATGACGACGATGATGGCAATAAACGAGATCTCGCGCCTGTTCGGAAGAGCCATACGCACCTCGGAAAAACCGGATTCGGCAATGTCACAGGACAGCTTCAGACTGATACTTATAGCGCTTTCAAATCACGACGGTATAACTCAACTTGAACTTTCAAATCACACGCACCTAAAACCCCCGACGATCAGCATAACCGTCGGAAAGATGGAATCTCTCGGATATGTTACGAGGGTCCAGGACGAGAAGGATATGAGATCCTTCAAAGTATACCTTACCGATAAGGGTAAACGAGAGCACGACGAGCATCTTTCAAGGCTGAAATCCATTGAAGCCGAAGTCATAAAGGAGCTTTCGGACGACGAGCGCGAACAGCTTATGGATATACTTATGAAAATGAGAAAAAGCCTTTTCGCGTTAAACGGTATAGAATACCATCTTGATTAATTATTGAAAGGAACAGATCGGAATATGAAAAAGCTCTTTAAATACCTGAAACCGTATTGGTTTTTGGCACTTCTCTCCCCGGTTATGATGATAGGCGAGGTAACTATGGATCTATTTCAGCCTCAGCTTATGTCAAGCATAGTTGACGACGGCATATTGGGAAAAAATATGTCGCTTATAGTATCCACGGGAATACTTATGCTCGTTCTCGTTGTTTTGGGTGGCACTATGGGCATACTATGCACATACCTTGCGACAAGAGCGGCGCAGTCGTTTGGATACGACTTGCGCTGTGACGTTTTCAAGAAAGTTATGTCGCTTTCCATAGAACAAACAGACAAATTCACAACGGGATCTCTTGTCACGAGATTGACAAATGATGTTTCTATGATCGAGGATATGATATCGATGCTCCTGCGTATGTGCGTAAGGGCGCCGATATTCTTCATCGGTGGACTTATATTTCTCGTAAGGCTTGATCTGTCATTCAGCGTAATAGTGGCGTGCGCTATTCCTCCCCTGCTTATAACCGTCATCGTGATCCTCAGAAAAGCCACTCCCCTGTTCGGCAAGGTTCAATATAAGCTTGACAAGGTCAACTCAGTCGTGCAAGAGAATGTGGGCGGCGCTCGAGTCATCAAGGCGTATGTTCGAGAGGACTATGAGAATGACAGATTTCAAAAAGCAAACAAGGAACTCCGCGATACAAACTACGGTGTTCAAAAGCTGATGGCATTTTTAAACCCTATACTTATGGTAGTTATGAATATAACGGTCATAGCCATAATCTACGTCGGTGGACTTCAAGCCGAGGTTGCGGGAATGCGTCCCGGTGCCATAATGGCTGCTATAACGTATTCTACCCAAATACTTATGGCCATACTTAACGTAAGCACTATGTTTCAATATATATCGAGAGCTATGGCATCGGCAAACAGAATAGCCGAGGTGCTTGACTGCGAACCGGTTATTTCAAGCGGAAGCGGTGCGGCAGATCCCGTTAACAATAACAATGTGCTTGTCTCATTCAAAAACGTAAGCTTCCGTTATCCGAACACATCGGGACGCCCCGTGCTTCACGACATAAACCTTGACGTAAAAAAGGGAGAGACGCTTGCAGTTATCGGAGCAACAGGCTCCGGAAAGACCTCTCTTGTCTCGCTCATTCCGAGATTTTATGATGCCGTCGAGGGAGATGTCTTGTTTGATTCCGTGCCTGTAAAGGATTATGATCTTAAGGATCTCCGCGCTCGTATCGGATACGTTATGCAAAAAAGTGAGCTGTTTTCGGATACCATAAAAGGAAACATCCGCTGGGGCAAGCCGGACGCGACGGATGAAGAAGTATTCAGCGCCGCAAAAGCCGCTCAGGCAGATGACTTTATTATGGGATTTAACGACGGGTATGATACGTACATTGCCGAGAAAGGTGCTTCCCTTTCGGGAGGACAGAAGCAGAGAATATCCATAGCGCGTGCGCTCGTTCGCCGTCCGGAGCTCCTGATACTTGACGATAGTACATCGGCGCTCGACCTTGCGACCGAATCCAAGCTTCAAAGGTCTCTTCGCGAAAGTCTCGGAAACACTACCGTAATAATGATAGCTCAGCGTATCGCAAGTGTAAAGAATGCGGACAGGATAGCCGTGATTGAAAACGGTACCATCGTTGATTGTGCGCCGCACGAGATACTTATGCAAAGATGTCCGACGTATATTGATATTCACGATTCACAGCTCGGAAACGGAGGTACCGATAATGAATAACGAAAAGAAACCTACCTCGGGAAATAACAACGCGCAGGTCATTCGTCCTATGGGCAGAGGCGGCGGACCTATGGGCGGCAGGATGAATCCTCAAAAGCCCAAAAATCTCGGCAAAACGGTAAAACGCCTTATGAGCTATATAGGCTCAAGCAAGATATTGGTGTTTGCTCTTATCGGAATAGTTGCCATAACGACGATACTTGAGCTTGCGGGACCGTGGCTTCAAGGCGAGGCGATAAACACAATAAAATTCAAGGAAATAATCAATTCAAGCGGCGAGCTTGACTCCGTATTTGACTATGTTGACATCGATCGGATGATAACCTTGCTCGTAATTATGGCGATACTCTATGTTATGAGCTCACTTATGTCCTATATTGAAGGCATAATTTCCGCAAAGCTCTCGCAAAAGACTGTATATACATTGCGTAACGATCTGTTTAAGAAGATATCAAGACTTTCGATAAGATATACGGACACGCACAAGCACGGTGACATTATGAGCCGAATGACAAACGACGTCGAAAACGTATCCAATGCTATCTCTCAATCGATATCTTCCCTGTTTTCAAGCGTGATATCTCTCATAGGCGCGGCAGTACTTATGCTTATGATCAGCTGGCAGCTTACACTTATAGCTCTGGTGACGGTTCCTTTGACCGTATTCGTGTCGAGCAGTCTTGCGAAAATAATGAGAAAATATTATGTCAAACAGCAAAAGCTGCTCGGAGAGCTGAACGGTCATATAGAAGAAATGGTAACGGGATACAAGACCGTCGTCTCTTACGGAAAAGAAGACGAGCAAGTTGAGCGTTTTGGCAAAATAAGCCGTGAATTCAAAAAAGCAAGTATCAAAGCTCGTATTTGGGGTGGAATTATGGGTCCCTGTATGAACCTTATCGGAAACCTTCAATACCTTCTGCTCGCGGCATTCGGCGGATATTTTGCAATAAACGGTGCCGGCTTCGGACTTGTGCTTGAAGTCGGAGACATACAAAAAATTCTCGGATATTCAAAGAGATTTACACGTCCGATCAATATGATCGCCAACCAATATTCTCAAATACTTACCGCACTTGCCGGTGCCGAGAGAATTTTTGAGATAATGGACTCTCCCGACGAAATAGACGAGGGCACGAAAGAGATAGACCTCGACAAGATCAAGGGATACATTGATTTCAAAGATATACACTTCGGCTATGAAAAGGACGAGCCTGTACTTAAGGGTCTCAACCTTTCGGTAAAACCCGGTCAAAAGATCGCGATAGTCGGTTCTACCGGCTCCGGAAAGACCACGATAGTAAACCTGTTGACTCGCTTTTACGAGCTTGACAGCGGTACGATCACGATCGACGGAATCGATATAACGACGATCCCCAAAGAAACGCTACGTCATATGATAGCCATAGTTCTTCAAGATACCGTACTGTTCTCTGATACGATAAAGGCAAACATCAAATACGGCAAGCTTACGGCAAGCGATGAAGAGATGAAAAAAGCTGCCGCGGCATCCAAAGCCGACACATTTATCGAACGCTTACCCGACGGATATGATTCCCAGCTTACCGAATCCGGAAGTAACCTAAGTCAAGGTCAGCGTCAATTGCTTTCCATCTCACGTGCCGTGCTTGCCGATCCGAAAATACTCATACTTGACGAGGCAACATCGAGCGTTGACACGCGGACCGAGATGCACATTCAAGAGGCTATGGTCGCATTGATGAAGAACCGTACATCTCTTATAATTGCGCACAGACTCTCAACTATACGTGATGCCGATGTAATAGTCGTCGTCAAAAACGGAGTGATCGCCGAATCAGGCACTCACGATGAGCTCTTGGCACTCGGCGGAGAATATTCCAAGCTTTACAGCAGTCAGTTCGCAGGTATCGCTATATGAGTATTTCGCCCGAAGTCAAGCTTCGCTTTGACCGAATATGCTCCGAAGAGATGCTCGAATGTAAAAAAGTGCAGAACAGCATAGGAACCTACAAAGAAAAACGGCTTCATATCGCGCTCAAAAGGTTCGTTTGCGACAATCCGCTCTGCTATGAGATCAAGGTCTCGGCAGAAAAAGAAGCCTTTAACAAGCCTTGCGACAATGGGGACGGCGAGAACAAGAAAAAGAGACGTATTACTTCATACGTCGCAGACGTAAAATGCGGTGATCAAATTTATGAGATCCAGACAGGTTCTTTGTATCCTCTCAAGGATAAGCTCGCTTTTTACCTCGAACGGACCGAAAACACCGTTACAATCGTTCACCCATTGGCGGCGATAAAATGGGTTTCCTGGATAGATCCCGAGAGCGGAAGCATATCGAAACGGCACAAGTCGCCGAAGAAAGAGGATGTTCGTGCAATAGCAAGAGACCTTTATGCGCTCTCGGATCTGCTCGGACATCCGAGGCTCAAGATAGTGCTTCCTATGTTAGAGATAGAAGAATACCGAAATCTCGACGGTTGGGGACAGGGCGGCAAGCGCGGTTCCACAAGATACGAGCGATTCCCGTTGCGACTTATCGATTGTGTGACTCTTTCATCAAAGCGAGATTATAGCGATCATTTTTTGCCGATATCGCTCCCACATCAATTTACCGCGGCAGAATATGCCAAGGCATCCGGAATCAAAGGTATTGCTACCTATTCCGCACTTTCGGCACTGTGCACTCTCGGCTCACTTCAAAAAAGCGGCAAGCTCGGAAGAAGTTGTATATATGAACGTATTTAAAGATCATATACAGCAAAATGTGCGTTTTTCGGTATAAAAATTCAAAAAACGTTTAATTTTTCAAAAAAAATGTAATTTTGATATTGACAAATATCAGAATGGGAGTATAATAAAAAACATGGTACTGATAATTACTGCGGAAAGTGAGAATCTCTGATATGATGACTCAAGCAAATGTGCTTTATCGATTTTATTATTATTATTTTAGATCGGATTGTCTTAGTATCGGTTCTCACAACGCGAGGAATAAATAACATTAAATTCTTCACGGTTTGCGGTTAACGAATAAGACAGTCCGTATGTGTGTGCATTCGCATAGCTATACGGGCTGTCTTTTTATAACTTATCAGACAAAAATCAAACGAAAGGTAAAAAACCGTTATGAAAAAGATCACAGCACTCATTACAGCACTTCTCCTGATCATTACCGTACCGCTGACCATGGCATCCTGTCAGCAAAGCAACACAAAATACACGATAGGCATTTGCCAGCTTGTCAAGCACGATGCACTTGATGCCGCAACTAAAGGCTTCAAGGACGCTGTCATAGAAGCGCTCGGCGAAGAAAACGTTACATTCATAGAGCAAAACGCTCAAAACAACACCGAGACCTGTTCAACCATCGTAAACGACTTCGTTTCGAAAGGTGTCGATCTTATTCTCGGTAATGCCACAGCTGCACTTCAGGCTGCATATGCTGCTACGGCGAAGATCCCCGTGCTCGGAACATCGATCACCGACTACGTTACCGCACTTGATATAAAGGGTGAGTTCACCGGCACGGTCGGCGGAAACGTTTCGGGAACCTCCGACCTCGCGCCTCTCGATAAGCAGGCAGAAATGCTCTCCGAGCTTTTCCCTGCCGCTGAGTATCCGAACGTCGGCATACTTTACTGCTCGGCAGAAGCTAATTCAAAATATCAATTTGACACAATAAAGCCGTTTCTCGAAAATGCGGGATATACCGTAAAAGCATACACATATTCCGATTCAAACGACGTTGCGAGCGTTGCCACGGCAGCCGCAGCGTCTTCGGATGTCATCTATGTTCCCACGGATAACACCGCGGCATCGTTTGGCGAAACTATAAAATCTAAAATAGGCGACATTCCGGTAATAGCCGGCGAGGAGAGCATTTGCTCTAAATTCGGGGTTGCCACACTCAGTATAGATTACTACGAACTCGGAAAGATCACGGGCGAGATGGCAGTAAAGATTCTCAAAGGCGAGGCAAACATTTCCGATATGCCCATCGAATATGCTCCTGCTACCGAGAAAAAATATAATGCGGAAAGATGCACGGAACTCGGAATAACTCTTCCGGATGGATATACCGCTATAAGCTAACAAAAACAAGTAGTAAAATTACGGGAGTATTTTGATTATGATTTTATTAAAATGGCTGAACGCCTTGCCGGGTGCCGCCGCTCAGGGCATAATCTGGGGCATTATGGCTATCGGAGTTTACATCACTTACAGGATTCTTGATGTTGCGGACTTGACCGTGGACGGCTCAATATGCACAGGCGCGGCAGTATGTACTATGCTTGCTCGTGCCGGAGTCAATGTTTGGATAGCTATGCTTATCGCGTTGCTTGCAGGTCTTGCGTGCGGATTTGTTACGGGAGTATTTCACACCTTTATGGGAATTCCCGCGATTCTCGCCGGGATACTGACGCAGCTTATTCTATGGTCCGTAAACCTTAAAATAATGGGACAAGCAAATATCCCCTTTCCTTTGGATATGGCGATCGTTTCACAACGTTACATTTCCACCGCTCTGATAGTACTTGGAGCTTTCACACTATGCCTTATAGGTGTGCTCTATTGGCTTTTCGGCACAGAGCTCGGCGCCTCGATCCGCGCTACCGGTTCGAACCTGAATATGAGCCGTGCACAGGGTATAAATACGGATACAACAAAGATAATAGGTCTATCAATATCAAACGGTATGGTTGCGCTCTCGGGAGCATTGCTTGCACAGTATCAAGGGTTTGCCGATATAAATATGGGACGCGGCGCAATAGTTATCGGACTTGCCGCCGTGATCATAGGAGAAGCGGTAACCTCACACTTTGCAAGGAACCTCGCCGCAAAGCTCGGCGGTGTCGTCCTTGGTGCCATCATCTACTACTTTGTATACCAAACGGTCATCTTCCTCGGACTCGATACCGATCTTCTCAAAATGCTCTCAGCTCTCGTCGTTGCAGTCTTCCTTGCAGTTCCCTATTGGAAGAAGAGATACTTTTCAAACCGGAAGAAAAAGGAGGACGTAAAAAATGCTTGAGATAAAAAATATCACAAAGACATTTAACGCCGGCACGGTAAATGAAAAAGTGGCACTTAACGGAATAGATCTTACACTCAACGATGGCGATTTCGTCACGGTCATCGGCGGTAACGGTGCGGGAAAAAGCACACTTTTAAACGCAGTTGCCGGCGTCTGGAAGCCCGATTGCGGTAAAATCATAATCGACGGAATAGACGTAACGGATATGCCCGAATACAAAAGAGCCAAATACCTTGGAAGAGTCTTTCAAGATCCTATGATGGGAACGGCTAAGGATATGGAGATCGAAGAAAATCTTGCCCTGGCATCACGTCGTGGCAAGAAACGCGGACTCAAATGGCGTATAACGCGCAAAGAAAGCGAATACTACGGAGAGCTGCTCAAAAAACTCGATCTTGGTCTTGAATCCAGACTCACTCATAAGGTGGGCTTGCTATCGGGCGGTCAAAGGCAGGCACTTACCCTGCTGATGGCAACCTTGCAAACGCCGAAGCTGCTTTTGCTTGACGAGCATACCGCGGCGCTCGACCCAAAGACCGCCGCAAAGGTGCTTACACTGACAGATGAACTGATCAAAGAGGAAAGCCTTACGGCTATCATGATCACGCATAATATGCGAGATGCCATCAAATACGGCAATCGCCTGATAATGATGCACGAGGGCAGGATCATTTACGATGTAAGCGGCGAGGAAAAGCAAAAGCTTGAGGTATCCGACCTTATGAAAAAATTCGGAGAGGCAAGCAAGAGCGAATTTGCAAACGACCGTATGATGCTCTCATAAAAAAACGATAATATGCTTACGGACTTCTCGACAGATCTTCGTAAGCATTTATTTTATATCTTTCCTTCCGCCTATGTTTTGCATTGAGCGCTCGTAGTATCCGCCGTATGCAATTTTGATATAACAAAATATTTGTAAAAAAAGTCAAAAAAGCGAAAAACATACTTGAAAAATCAAATTATTTGTTGTATAATTTATCGTGAGGGTTTATTTGCATTAGTGTGATCTCCCCCGCGATCCCTTTAGAAAGGAACGTATATATGAAAGACAACGGACAAATGATAATAACCAATCTTTTTCGCGGCGATAAGCAAACGTCCAAGCCCGAAATAACATCGGACGAAATGAAAAAGATAATTCAGAGCGTATGCGATTCTTTACGTGCAAACGGCTTTGATCCCGTAAGACAAATAGTCGGATATATCATTTCGGAGGATCCTGCGTATATTCCCGATTATGATAACGCACGTACACTTTTGAGCAAGATCGACCGCGACACTCTGCTTACCGAAATAGTCAGCTCATATATAGGAATAGAGGCAAAATCGGAGGACGATGATGATTGAGCCGTCTGTTATTCCCTCCCCGCATCTGACTGTATATGATATAAAAAATGACACGGTGTCCGAACTCCGCCTCGGAGAGCGATTCGAACATCCTACCGTGCTCTGCCTCGGAAACTTTGACGGAGTGCACATAGGGCACAGAGCATTAATCGATCGCGCCTCGCAGGTCTCGAAAACACTCAGAACTGATTTTCCGACGATCGTGTCGGGGGCTTGGTTCTTTTCACACACAACAAAGACATACCTTAACGGTACACCGTGCCACGAACTTACGACGCTTCAAGAAAAGCTTGATTTGCTTAAAGCACTCGGCATAGACTTTGCCTTCGTTGCCGATTTTCCGACCTTTAAAGATCTGTCCGCGGAAAGCTTTGTAAGCGAGATACTTATTGAGATGTGCAACTGCCGATTCAGCGTTTGCGGATACGATTTCAGGTTTGGAAGAAAAGCGTGCGGAAATGCCGAAACACTCAAAACCTTTTTTAAAGGTTCCTGCGAAACGGTCGGTTGCGTAAAATACGGCTCGATCCCTGCGGCGTCGAGCACCATAAGAGAGTACTTGTACAACGGCGACGTTGAAGCCGCCGCAAAAATGCTCGGACGTCCGTATTCGATCACGTCCGCAGTGATACGCGGAAAACAGCTCGGAAGAACCTTGGGCTTTCCTACGGCAAATCTTATATTCCCTGAAAACAAGCTTATACCGAAGCACGGAGTTTACGCGACTCTCGTAAGGATAAAAGAGCTCGGAAAAACTTATATAGGTGTCTCAAATGTCGGTAAAAATCCGACTGTCAACGATAAGAACAACGTAACTTGCGAAACCTATATATTGAACTTCAGCGGCGACTTATACGGCAAAGAGGTATGCGTCGAATTCCATAAAATGCTTCGCGAGGAAAGAAAATTCGCCTCTCTTGATGAGCTTACCTCTGCCATATCGAAAAATGCAGATCAAGCGAGAGAGCTTTTGAAAAATATGATCTGAAGATCCCGATAATTTTTTACAGCAGAACATCGTAAACCGATCTCTGCTTTTATTTTACAACGCTTTGGCGAAAGGAAGTGATGGTATGCGCTCAACAATAAAAAAAATCATATGCTCGATATTTGTATTATTGATCTCCGTATCTGTATTTCTTCCCTTCTTTGCATTGACTGCCAATGCGGAAAGCGACATCGCCGAGAACGCCGAGGGCGTTTTCCTCTACTGTGTAGACAACGGCATAGCTCTTTATGAAAAAGCGTCAGACATCTCCTTCACTCCCGGCGCGTTCGCAAAAATGATAACGGGGCTTATCGCCTGCGAGCAACTATCCGACAAGCTCGATGAAAAAGTAACCGTGACAGCCGATATGCTGACAGGTGCTTCGGGAGATCGAATGGGTATCGTCGTGGATGAGACGATGCCTCTTAAAGATCTTTTGTACGGACTTCTCTGTTGCGGCTATAACGATTGCGCTACGGCTCTCGCGGTGTATATTTCCGGCAATAATGAAACCTTTGTCACCCTGATGAATAACCGTGCTTCCGAGCTCGGAATGAATTCCACTTTGTATACTACTTCGACCGGAAGTGAAACGGTTTCAGCCAGAACGACTGCCAAAGATATTGCAAAGCTCGCTACGGCGTGTGCGGATAATTCCCTTTACGTCGAGATCTCCTCGACTCAAAAGTATAAGCTTTCGGCGACAAACAAATCCGATTCGGTTAACATTTACAACAGAAATTATCTTGTTTCGCAATACAAGGAACCTAAATATTATAACGCCGAATGTCGCGGGCTTTTTGCGGGAGAAACCGACAAAAACAAGCATAGTCTTGCTACCTATGCCGAGCACGGAGAAATGAAATACATATGCGTTATAGTCAACGCAAAAGTAACCGACTCAAACGTGTATTCATATACAACCGCAACCGATCTTTTGAAGTGGGTGTATAAACAGTATGATTATGTTGACGTAGTAAAAACAGACACTGTAATATGTACATTGCCCGTTACAATGTCCGATATAATAAAGAAAACGGACATTTACGCAGAAACTCCAATTACGATGTTCATCCCTGCCGAGGACAAGGATAAAATAAAGACCAGCTTCAGGCTCAATTATGCTTCTTTGAAAGCGCCCGTAAAAAAAGGGACTGCCGTCGGATACCTTACCGTAACATATAATACTCAGACCGAAACCGTGCGCCTCGTTACGTCGCAGGATATAGAAGCCAGCACCTTTCTTGAAGCCATCAACTCAATAAGCGAATTTTCACAGAGCCGAGTATTCAAGGCAGCTATGGGATGTGTCATATGCCTTTCGGTAATTGCCGTATTTGTGGATTATAAAATTCACAGACGACGCATCGAATATACTCACTTAAGACGGAAATAAATATATTGAGAACTACCTATCCCGTAAATTAAAATTATTTTACCTTTTCCGCGTTTCTTCTTGACAAAGATCCGATTTTGTGTTATCATATCACTTGTCGTGAATACGCGGGTATGGTGGAATGGCAGACACGCCGGATTTAGGATCCGGTGGGCAACCGTGCAGGTTCAAGTCCTGTTACCCGCATATCAAAAGCCTCTCCCA
>CAZZFP010000030.1:0-15346 GCA_964653575.1 uncultured Lachnospiraceae bacterium | reverse complement strand
TTGGCACGGCATTATCGTGGTCAGGCAAGGTTGCGCAGCAACGTTGCTTTTTCACAGAATAATGCGGAGCATTGGCACAGCATTATCGTGGCCAGGCAAGGTTGCGCAGCAACGTTGCTTTTTCACTGAATAATGCGGAGCATTATTCAGTGAAAAATACCGACAGTTAAAGTCCGGATGATAAAAGATAAATGCACATAGTTGCGCCCCTATCTTTGGGGCTTTTTTGTTTTTGACACCCCAAAATCAGTGAGGTGAATATCTGTGAAAATAAAAAACAATGTAAGAAAATTAACTACGATAGCCGTTATGGCGGCAATAGCGTCCGTGCTTATGATGCTTGAATTTCCTATTCCGTTTGTACCTACATTTTTAAAATTCGATTTTGCAAATCTTCCTGCATTGCTCGTTTCCTTTGCAATAGGTCCTGTGGCGGGAGTTACCGTCGAGCTTTTGAGAAACGTAATACACCTTCCGTTTACCCATACCGCCGGCGCAGGAGAGCTTGCCAACTTCCTAATAAGTGCCTCTTTTGTGTTTGTTGCCGGTATAATATATCGCTTTGCCAAATCGCGAAAAGGTGCAATCGTAGCCGCAATAACCGGTGCGGTGACATCGTCTGTTATTTGTATTCCGGTAAATTACTATATTTCATATCCCGTCTTTGCAAAGGTGTATGCACCTATGGACGTAATAATCGGATTGTATCAGGCTGTTATTCCGTCAATAGATAATCTTTGGGAAGCGCTTTTAATCGTTAATTTGCCTTTTACATTTGTTAAAGGAATGATATGCGTTCTTATTACTTTTTTGATATATAAACCACTCTCTCCGATCCTCAAGGGGACACACGATAAAAAGAGTAGAGTACATAACGTAGAAAAATAAAGCCGATAATAGGCTTTAATGTGCCCCGTCTACTTGACAGGGGCACATTACTTTTGTAACAGATCGGTTTTCGGGTGTAATTCGAAAGCCGATCTGTTGTGTTATGGCTTAAAAACGAATATTTTTGTTTTTTGACGTAAATAGTAGAAAAATAGTATTGATTTATCGCGAAAATAATGTTATAATATAACGAATAGCAAAAATATCTTATCAAGAGTGGCGGAGGGAATGGCCCTGTGAAGCCCGGCAACCTCCCGCAGGGTCTGCGGCAAGGTGCTAATTCCATAGAGATGAGAGTATATTTGACCTCTCACCTCGGCAGCGAGGTTTTTTTGTTGTAATTATCAAATTCAATTTAATTTTTAATCGACAAAAGGCGGCTTACGCCGATGGGAAAGGAAAGTAAAATGGCAGAAATCAAAAATGATAAAGATGTAAAGGTAACATTGTTTACCTCGGAATCTGTAACGGAGGGTCACCCCGATAAGATTTGTGATAAAATATCGGATTCAATTCTTGACGAACTTTTAAGACAGGACCCTATGTCGCGTGTAGCTTGCGAGACATCTTGTACCACGGGTCTTGTGCTCGTAATGGGCGAGATAACGACGAGCGGCTACGTTGACGTGCAGAAGGTCGTTCGTGAAACTATAAGAGAGATCGGATATGATCGTGCAAAATACGGCTTTGACTGCGATAGCTGTGCGGTCATCAGCTCTATACACGAGCAGTCTCCCGACATCGCACTCGGAGTGGACAAATCCTTCGAGGCTAAGAACGGAGATACCGACAGCTTTGACACCGGCGCAGGCGACCAAGGACTTATGTTCGGCTTTGCTTGCGACGAAACTCCCGAGCTTATGCCGCTTCCTATTTCTCTTGCACATAAGCTTGCAATAAAGCTTACCGAGGTCAGAAAAGACAAGACCTTGAATTATCTTCGTCCCGACGGAAAGACTCAAGTCACGGTCGAATATCACGATGATAAGCCCGTAAGAGTTGATACGATAGTAGTTTCCACTCAGCACGCTCCCGAGGTCGAGCTTGAGACCATAAGAGAGGATATTATAAAGCACGTTATCACTCCTATAATTCCGACAGAGTTGCTTGATGAGAAAACCAAAATATACGTCAATCCCACAGGAAGATTCGTTATCGGCGGTCCTGCCGGAGACAGCGGTCTTACGGGAAGAAAGATAATCGTCGATACTTACGGCGGATATGCACGTCACGGCGGCGGCGCATTTTCGGGTAAAGACCCGACCAAGGTTGACCGCTCTGCTTGCTATGCGGCAAGATATATAGCCAAAAACGTAGTTGCTGCAGGTCTTGCTCGTTCTTGCGAAGTTCAGGTAGCGTATGCTATCGGTGTTGCAAAGCCGGTATCGGTTATGATAGATACAAGAGGTACCTCAATCGTTCCCGAGCGTGAGATCGAGAAGGCTGTGCTTGAGCTTGTGGATCTTCGTCCCGCAGCTATCATTAAGAAGTTTGATTTACGTAAACCGATCTATGCGGATCTTGCTTCTTATGGTCATATGGGCAGAGAGGAGCTCGGAGTAGGCTGGGAAAAGTGTGACATTGCAGAAGAGCTTAAAAAGAAGCTTCTCGGCTGATATATATTCGGAATTAGACTAAAATTTTAAAAGAAAGGAGCACGGAGTTGAACGAGATAATTGACAACGGCGATCTTATAAAGCTTTGCGGAACCATTGAACACATCGTTTACACTAACGAGGATAACGGATTTTGCATATGCGAGATAAGCACCGATAAAAACGAGCTTGTCACGGTCAAGGGCATAATACCTATGCCGGGAGAGGGAGACTACCTTACCGTTTACGGGAAATGGGTGCACGATCCCAAGTATGGCAGACAGTTCAGCGCAGTTCAGTATGAAAAAACCATTCCTTCGGATACCGCATCCGTGCTCAGATATCTTTCCTCGCGAGCAATAAAGGGCGTAGGTCCCCGCCTTGCCAAGCGTATCGTTGACGAATTCGGAGACGATACATTCGAGGTCATCGAAAAGCATCCCGATTGGCTTGCGGAGGTAAAGGGGATTTCACGCGCGAAGGCAGAGGAGATATCGAATGACTTTGCCGCCAAGGCGGGCGTGCGAAGCGCTATGATGTACTTCGGCGAATACTTCGGCCCATCGCTTATAGTTAAGATCTATAAAAAATGGGGCACCAATGCCGTAGATGCGGCGCAAAAAAATCCGTATATCCTCTGCGAGGAGATAGACGGCATAGGCTTTGAAAAAGCCGACAATATGGCAAAACAGATAGGCTTTCCTCAGGATAGCGAGGAGAGACTCAAGAGTGGAATACTCTACCTATTGAAGTTTAATACTATGCAGAACGGTCATACGTGCTTGCCGAGAGAAAAGCTCATAAAAATATCGAGCGAGATGCTCGGAGTTACCTCCGAACGTACCGAAAATGCCGTTAAAGCCTTGATATTTGAAAAAAAGCTGTGTTGTAACACGTTTGACGATGTGCAGTATATCTTTGATAAATATACATACGATTGTGAAAAGTATATCGCGACAAAGCTTACTTTGCTCGATAAGACCTGCATCAAGGTGGATCACTCGGATGTAAACGCTTTCCTCGATAGGGAAGAATACGAGGGCAATATACGATACGCATCGCTTCAAAGGAAAGCCATATCCGACGCACTCGTAAACGGCGTGCTCATACTTACGGGCGGTCCCGGAACAGGTAAAACGACAGTAGTCAAGGCTTTGCTTCACATTTTTGAAAGTATGGGGTACTCGGTCGGACTTGCCGCGCCTACGGGACGTGCCGCAAAAAGGCTTTCGGAATCAACGAATAAAGAAGCCAAGACCGTGCATCGGCTGCTCGAGATGACATATTCGGGTGATGATTCCTTTGGCGGAGCCAAACACTCTGAGTTTATGCGAAACGAAGCCAATTTGCTTGACGAGAATGTTATAATAGTGGATGAGGCGTCGATGATAGATATCTATCTTATGTCATCCTTGCTCAAGGCGATAAAGCCGGGCGCGAGGCTGATAATGATCGGCGATGTTGACCAGCTTCCAAGTGTCGGAGCCGGGGATGTGTTGCGTGATCTTATAGAATGTGAACGCTTTGCCGTCGTGCGACTTACCGAGATATTCCGACAAGCGAGCCAAAGCCTTATAGTAAGAAATGCACACGCCATAAATACGGGAGAACTCCCTGATCTTACCGTCAAAGATAACGACTTCTTTTATCTTCCGCGTGAGAGCGACAAGGATATCTCGTTGACTATTGCAGATCTTTGCAAGAACAGGCTCCCGAAAAGCTATGGGCAAGATATAATTAAGGATATACAGGTCATCTCTCCATCAAGAAAAGGCGAGAGCGGCACGGATAACTTGAATTTACTGCTCCAATCCGTTCTTAATCCTACATCCGGACGCAAAAAGGAATATAAGTTTAAAGATATGATCTATCGCGAGGGCGACAAGGTCATGCAAACGAAAAACAACTATGACATTGAATGGACGAAGGACGACGGAACGGAGGGGTGCGGCATATTCAACGGAGACATCGGAACCGTTATAAGCATCGACCGTGAAAACGAATGTATGCGTATCGATTTTGACGATCGGACGGTGATATATGACTTTTCTTTGCTTGAAGATCTCTGCCAGGCATACGCCATAACGGTACATAAGAGTCAGGGAAGTGAGTATCCGGTAGTTATCATCCCGCTTTATAGCGCGCCTCCGATGCTGTTGACGAGAAATATGTTCTATACGGCTGTTACAAGAGCTTCAAGGATGGTGATACTTGTCGGACGTCGTGATATTGCCGAGAAGATGGTAACGAACAACAGACAACAGTTAAGATATACTTGTCTTTGTAAGCGCCTTGCAGGCGGAGACGCTTGAATGGAGTCTTGGCGGGTATGAATTTGAAGGATGTAAACAAGGTCGAAAAGAAAGAAAAGCTTCGCCGTTTTCTGAAGGGAATAATTTGCGTTCCAAAATGCGTATCGTGCGGAGAGGTGCTTTCGCTTGAAAGGCTTGAGGATGGCGGGAATATCCTTTGTGATAAATGCCGCTCGCGTTGGGAAAAAGAAAAGCTCAGAAGATGCGACATATGTATGCGGGATCATTCTGAATGTACGTGCCCGACGGAGATATTGGCAAGCTCCGGATGTGGAGTGCTCGTATCGTTGGTCCCATATGAAAGCGGAAGCGCCGGAGTCGTTGCAAAGACGATATTCAGGATAAAGAACGAATATGACAGCGAGCTCACCGATTTCCTTGCAAAGGAGCTTTGTTACAGAATTTTTTCGATGGTTTATGATATAGGTTTTGATAACATTGTAGTGACTTATGCTCCGAGAACCGCGAAAGCGAGGAGAGAAAAGGGGCACGATCAATCTGAGGTGCTTGCAAAACGGCTCTCGGTTCATTTGGGTACTAAATTTTTTAAGATGATACGCAGAAGCCGTGGGTTCGCCGGTGAACATAAACAGAAAAAGCTCGGCAAGGATGAGAGAATTCGAAACGCGAATAGCTCGTTCGCACCGGCAAAGGGCATCGGTTACGCCGAGGGAAAATGCGTTATACTTGTTGATGACGTGGTCACAACCGGTTCAAGCCTTGCTTCGTGTGTTACGATTTTGCGAGACGCGGGAGCGCTGAGCGTTATGTGCGTTACCGTTGCAAAAACGGCGCAAAAATCGGATAAGCCCAAAATATACAAGTAGGATTAATTATATCCTATATCCATTTTTATTACAAGAAAGGAAAAGGCAGACGGATGTTTCAATCAAATCTTAATTTGACAAAGAGTATCGGTATAGATCTCGGTACGGCGACGGTGCTCGTTTATTCTCAGCAAAGTCGGGGAATAATTATTGCCGAGCCGTCTGTCGTTGCAATAGACAGCAATACCGATCGCATAGTAAAGGTCGGTAAAGAAGCGCAGGAAATGCTCGGAAGAACGCCCGACAATATTAAAGCCATAAGACCTCTCAAGGACGGAGTTATAAACCGTTACGAAGTCACTTTTAAGATGCTTCAGTATTTTATAAGAAAGGCTTGCGGCGGCAGGACATTTTTCCCGCCGAAGGTCGTGATATGCGTACCGTCCGAGATAACCGAGGTCGAGGAGAGAGCGGTAAGGGATGCCGCTATGGAGGGCGGAGCGGATAAGGTCGATCTTATCGAAGAGCCGCTTGCGGCGGCTATCGGTGCCGGACTTGAGATAGGAGAGCCGTGCGGAAATATGGTCGTTGACATAGGTGGCGGTACTACCGATATCGCAGTCGTTTCGCTTGGCGGGATCGTGGTCTCCGACTCCATAAAAGTTGCGGGAGATAAATTTGATGACGCTATAATGCGTTATGTGCGCCGAAAGTACGGTATACTTATCGGAGAACGTTCAGCCGAGGAGATCAAAAAGAAGATCGGCGCGGTTTACGAGCACAGGAATCCGAAATACGTTGAGGTCAAGGGACGGTGCCTGAACGACGGACTTCCGAAGGTCGTGACTATAAGCTCTCTTGAAATGATCGAGGCTATGGTCGAGCCTATAACGGCGATACTTGACGCGGTATGCTCCGTAATAGAGCGCACTCCGCCTGCGTTGCTGGATGATATACTCAAGAACGGTATAGTTATGACAGGCGGCGGAAGCCTTATTCCCGGTTTTTCACGTCTTATGGAAAAAGCTACGGGAATAAAAACAAGGGTCGCTGACGATCCCGTGTCTTGCGTAGCTCTCGGTACGGGAATATCTCTTGAACATCCCGAATATTTTTACTATACGAGCAAGAGTTTCAATTCAAAGAATTTTAAGCGGTAAGCTACACGCATAAAACCGACAACGGTCGAATTATAAAGATGAGGTAACATATTATGAATAATCACAGCTATGTAATCAAAGGCTACAAACCTGAGAGATTTTTCAGATTTTTTGAAGATATTTCACAAATACCGAGAGGATCCGGAAATGAAAAGGCTATATCGGACTATCTTGTTCGTTTTGCCGAAGAAAGAGGACTTGAATGTTATCGTGATGAAGAAAACAACGTATTGATAAAAATGCCTGCGACCTCAAATTACGCAGACAGAGGAGCTGTTGTTCTCCAAGGACACGTTGATATGGTGTGCGAGAAAAACAATGACGTTGAGCACGATTTTCTTAAGGATCCCATAAGACTGCGTGTTGACGGCGAATATCTTAAAACCTACGGAACCACTATGGGAGCGGATAACGGAATAGCTGTTGCGCTTATGCTCGCTTTGCTTGACGGTGAACTTGAGGAACATCCTGCATACGAATGCCTCTTTACTACGAACGAGGAGGTAGGGCTGACGGGCGCATATGCTTTCGATTATTCGAAGCTCAGCGGAAAAAGTCTTATCAATATGGACAGCGAGCAGGAGGATTGCGTGGTAGTCGGCTGTGCGGGCGGCATCCGTACTGATATCAACGGATATGTGGGAAGATTTGACATTCCCAAGGGATATTCGCTTCTTTCCGTTGAGATAAAGGGACTTATGGGCGGACATTCGGGGGAGAATATAAACTCCGGAAGAGCCAACGCAAACAAGCTTATGGGCAGGATGCTTGCCGAAGTATCAAATGTATCCGATGTAAGGATAGCGCAACTTAATGGCGGTAGCAAAGAAAACGCCATTCCGAGAGAATGTTCCGCCAAGCTTGCCGTTTCGGACAAGGAAAAGGCGATCGCACGGATAAAGGCTATTTCCTCGGAAATAAAAAACGAGCTTTGCGACGACGACAAGTCGTTTGAGACTGTCGTAACCGAGCTTACCGATACGGACGATCTGAAGACGATGGGGAAGAACGCAAGCCGTGCGCTTATCAATTTTATAAATGTTATTCCAAACGGAGTGCTCGAGATGAGCAAGGATATCAAAGGACTTGTTGAATTTTCAAGAAATCTCGGTGTCGTAAAGGTCGAGGACGGCAAGCTTCGTATGGTACTTTCGTCAAGATCTGCTATTGAAAGTCAGCTTGACGCGTCTGTAACACAGATAAATTGCCTTAAAGAGATGCTTGACGTGTGCGCTATGGGTGAGATAATTGCTTCGACCGATCATTATTCGAGATATCCGGGTTGGAGATTTGCCAAAAATTCGCAGCTGTGCGATTGCTTTACGAGAGCTTACGAGAAGCTGTTCGGAAAAAAGACCGAGGTAAAGATAATCCACGCCGGACTTGAGTGCGGTATCATAAGCTCAAGGGTTCCCGATATGGACATAATCTCGATAGGACCTAATATGAAGGACATCCATTCACCTGACGAGACGTTGGATCTCAGATCGTGCGAGCGATTTTTCGCAACCGTCAAGGAGATAATATTGAATCTTAAATAAAATCGAACAAAACAAGACAAATTTATCGGGCGGCTCGTTCTTTCGCTTTAAGCGGGACGGACCGCCCGTTTAAAAATGACGAATGTCATCATTTTGAAAGATATTGTGTCACAATTGTCGAAATCTTTTTGCACTAAGAAGGCTGATAATGCAAGAAAATCGCAATTTTGGTATGTACACGCGGACGTTTTTGTGATATAATTAGATATAAACAAAAATAACCGAGTAAAATTCGTACTTACATCGAAAATAATCAATTATCAATGAAGGAAATACATAATATGGAAAATGATCGCACAAAAAGATACTCAAAGCGCAATGACAAGGGTTCCTACGGTTACGGGGATAAGCCGAAGGGCGGCAGACGCCCACCGAATCCGAGACGCACTTTTTCCGAAACGGCAAGAAGCAATATGGAGACGGATCCGGAATTTTCCGCGGAAACGGAAAACAGCGGTCTTGTTATCGGCAGAAACGCGGTTCGCGAGCTTTTAAAATCCGGCAGAGATATCGACAAGATATTTGTCCGTCGCGGCGATCGAGAGGGCTCGATAGTTGTGCTTGTTGCAGAGGCGCTTGATCGTAAGATACCCGTAGTTGAGGTCGAGTCTCAGAAGCTCGATTCACTTGCGGGAATGAAACAGCATCAGGGCATTGTAGCTATGGCGGCGGAAAAAGAATATTCAAGTGTCGAAGATATCATTGCCATTGCCGCAGAGCGCGGCGAAAAGCCTTTGATAGTTATAGCCGACGGAATTACCGATCCCTATAATCTCGGAGCGATGATAAGATGTGCCGAGGGTTGTGGTGCGCATGGCATAATTATTCCAAAACGTCGTGCGGTAGGACTTACACCTGCCGTTTCCAAGGCTTCAGCGGGCGCTATTGAACATATGGCGATAGCCAAGGTATCAAACATTGCATCAACGGTGGAAGAGCTCAAAAAGCTCGGTATATGGGTATTTGCGGCTGAAGCGGGCGGCGAAAGCTGTTTTGACGCAGACTTTGATGTTCCGGCGGCGTTGGTATTCGGAAGCGAGGGCGACGGTGTGTCAAAGCTCGTGAAGGACAGAAGCGATTTTATCATTTCGATACCTATGTACGGTAATGTTAACTCGTTCAATGTATCGACTGCGGCTGCCATTGTTTTGGCTCAAGCGGTCCATTGCAGAAAAATCAAACAATGAGAGCGTTTTTCGAACGCAAGTAGTTGTTGGAAAGGAGCGGACAAGTCTATGCAAAATAAAGGCTCGGGAAACAGCGACGAGCTGTTAAAAAATCTCCGCGCTATGTTTGATCCGGAAGGCGGAGACGGTAAAAAATCATCCGCCAAAAAGAAAGGCACAGATGGAAATATCGACGATGATTACGATAAAAAGCTGAACTCGCGGCTCAGCGACACCATGGCGCGCGCTATGAATAATAATCTCCCCGACTCAAAAGCCGAAAGTTCTTCCGAAGAGTCGAAACAGATCAAGGCATCAGATTCGCGTAAAGCACAGCCTTCGTCAATTCAAGAGGGCAAAGAGGACAAGCTTACATATGCTCCGGAGGCTGATTGTGACACAAGAGCCGAGCTCGATGCGGAGTTGAACAATAAAGACACTCGAGCTGCGGCGATTGACCAAAAGGCAGCAGGTGTTGAAGCGGATGAATATCCTGACCGTGCTTCGAGTGATGATGGTACTTCGGTTATCGCAAGCGTTGTAGGTGCTGAAAATATTGAAACTGCTGACAATGTCGAAAATACAGAAATCGTCGAAAATACAGAAAATATCGGCGATGGTGGGGGCATCGGAAGTGTATTGGAATCTGTCTTGCAGGAGCTTGCGCCGGAGCCGTTCGCTGATGATATGGCAAGTGTACTCGATCTTGGGGATTCGGATGGATCAGATCAGCTGACATTGTTCGATACGAAAGCGGAGAGTGTCGAGGAGACACCTCGGGTACCTGAGGCTTTTACACCTTTAGAGACTTTCGATGTTTCATATGCTTCGGAAATACAATCCGAAATTAACGATGCCGACAAAAAATACAGCGCCGCCGATATCTGTGACGATTATCCTTCCGAAGCGAGCACTCTTCGTGAGATAGATGAGGCAACTTCGGAATTTTACACAAGCAAGTCTGTGAAAAGAACCGCTTCGGCGGCAGATTCGGCAAAGGCAAAAAGATCCGCCGCTATGATAGCCGATCTTATGGATGATCTCGGACGTGCCGAAAATGAGAGCGACGGGGACGAATACATTGCAAGTCCCGAGGATGAGGACGATGCGTTTGCCGCTTCGCTTGCCGAGCTGTCCGGAGTAGTATCGGAGGGAACTTCCGATGCGGATGTACGCGATGACGGAAGGATAAAAAAGCACGGTTTCGTGGCAAATGATGCGGATATCGAAAATATTGTACAGATTCCCGGAACAGACACATATCAAGTGTCAGCTGTCAAAAAGCCCGAGCCGAGCAAGATTCAGATCCCAAAGAAGCAGAGCAGACGGAAAGACGGAAAGCGGCTCGGAGATAAGGATATTTCGCTTGCGATGCGCTTCGGATATGAATACGAGCTTGCTGAACGTATCGGATATGATAAAGTAAGAGACCGTATGCAGAAATCCGAGAGCGTCGGCGGAGATACTTCAAGAATGAAAAATACGTTTGGCTATTGCGGCAGTGAGTTTTCGGCTGACACGGATATCGAGACCGTGCAGGTGCGCTTCGCAAGAGCTCTTAAAGGTTTAAGGATCAAGACCGTGTTGACCTCCGTAATATTTTTGATCTTGCTTGCAGTCGAAAATCTTTCGCTTTTCGGCAACGGCAAGGTAAACATTCCGATTTTTGAAGCGCATCCCGTCTACGTAAATATAGTGTCATTTGTACTGTTTATGGTGGCGGTGCTTATGTCCTTCAAACCGCTTTTGCTTGGATTTAAGGATGCTTTGAGGTTTAGTTGCTCGGAATATTCGGCTGTATCCTTTTCCGTATTTTCGGTAGCGGTGTACGACATCGTGGCGGCAATAATGCTCGTTTTGAAGAATGAGCAGTATTTTATGCTGAATACGGTAACTGTTCTTGGCATTTTGCTGACACTTATCTCGCGTTGCCTCGACTATAAGAGAGAGCACCGAGCATTTTGTCTTATGACCGACGGTGAGAAAAAATATTGCGCCGAAAAATATGCGCCGATCGTCAAAAATAACGGAAAGCAGATCGAAAATAAATTTCAAAGCTCTTTTATAACCGAAAAAACCGATATTGTCGAGGGGTACTTTGAGCGCACTTCGAGAATGTCCGAGTGGTACAAAAAGCAGAGCTTTATAATCGCCCCCATATTTGCACTTGCCCTGCTTGTATTTGTGATATCGTATCTTAACGGAAAGAATCTTTTACTCTCATATTCATATCTTGTTACCGCGGTTACCGTATGTATGCCGATACCTATGGTGCTTTTCAACAGCGTAAGCTTTGCATACGCGTCTAAAGATATGAACAAAAGAGGATGCGCCGTGATCGGGGAGCAAGCTGCGGATGAATATTCCGACGCAAGCGGTATGGTGTTCAGAGAAAAGGCAATGCTGAGCGCATCATTTAACAGCATCGATCGTGAGCGTTCGTGCGGAGATGCGGATATGCAGAAAATAATCAAATATATATGCAAGCTCGTCAGCCTTATCGACAGTGCCGCCTCGGAGCCTATTATTTCCGTGCTCGGCGGAAAGGATTATGCCGATGTCGAATTAAAAATAGAGCGCATCGACCCTGACGGTATAGAGGCGTTTTCTTCCGAAAATCACCATATACTTTTGGGAGAGCGTGAATTTATGGTACGTCACAGGATCGCCGTCAGACCTGCGGGAATTAAGGTAAACAGTGAGGATGTTTTCAGAAAGACGCTCGGATATCTTTACATCGCGGTTGACGATATGATGTGCTGGAAGTTCGCGCTTGATTATGAGACGCAAAAAGATTTTGTAAGACTTGCGACAATACTCGCATCCGAGGGATTAAATACCGGTGTGGAAACCGTAAATCCCAACATCAATGAAGACTTTCTTATGAAACATCGTCTTCCGTCTTCGGTGAGTACCGTATCGTCCGACAGGTTTGCCGTCAACGTCAGCGGAGAAGCCGATAATACCGAAAAAGGCGATCCGAACGTTACCATTGCCAAAAACAGCGGTATCATCGCAAAACGCGAGTGTGATATGATATATCCTTTACTTTGGTGCAAGCGTATCAAGCAAAGTCAACGCTTTGGTATACGCGTTACTTTCATTATGATAGCCGTTGCGCTGACGTTGCTCTCGCTGACGGCGGTGTTCGGATTACACGCATCGCTGAGCTCGGCTGTGCTTACATTGCTTTGCTTGATACTCAACGTTCCGGCAATGTTCTCGGGACTGTTCAATCCTCCGATTTCAAACATCGATACGTCGGAAGATAAGAATACGAAAACAAAAAATAAATAAGGTGTAGGATCAAAAATGACAGATAGCAATAAAAAACGCCTTGAATATGAGGCGCTTTTGAAGTCCGTAACAAAGCCCGGTAGATATTCCGGTGGCGAATACGGACAGATAAAAAAAGATAAAAGTAAAATTAAAGCGCGATGGGCATTCTGCTTTCCCGATACATACGAGATCGGAATGTCAAACCTCGGCGTAAGAATTCTTTACGGTGCGCTCAACGAGTATCCCGATATCTGGTGCGAGCGAGTATACGCCCCTTGGAATGATATGGAGCAGAAGATGCGAGAGCACAACATCCCGCTCTGCGCGCTTGAAAGTGGAGATGCGATCAAGGATTTTGATATCATAGGATTTACGCTTCAATACGAAATGTGTTACACTAACGTAACGAATATGATAGACCTTGCGGGGCTTCCTCTTTACGCAAAGGACAGAGGGGACGATATGCCGATAATAATCGGCGGCGGTCCGTGCGCTTACAATGCCGAGCCCGTGGCAGACTTTTTCGATTGCTTTTCGATCGGAGAGGGCGAGGATATGCTCCCCGAATTCACAAGGCTCTATATTCAGATGAGGGAAGAGGGAAGATACAACAAAAAAGATTTCCTTCACGAGGCGGCGGTAAAGATCCAAGGCACATACGTTCCGTCGCTTTACGATGTTACATACAACGATGACGGTACCGTTAAAGCGTATACTCCGATTTATGACGATGTGCCGAAACGAGTTACCAAAAGGATAATAAAGGATCTTGACAAAGGATATTTCCCGAGTAAAGTCGTGCTTCCTTATACCGAAGCGGTGCAGGATAGGATAATGCTTGAGGTATTCAGAGGTTGTATCAGGGGATGCAGATTTTGCCAAGCGGGTATGATATATCGTCCCGTAAGAGAAAAGACCGCCGATGCGCTTTGTAATCAAGCAAAATGTCTTTTTGAAAATACGGGCTATGAAGAGATCTCACTGAGTGCTCTGTCGATCAGTGATTACACTCAGTTGACTGAGCTTACGGAAAAGCTGCTCGAATGGACTGATGATAATATGATCTCGCTCTCATTGCCGTCACTCAGAGTTGATAGCTTTTCAAAGGAGCTTATGGATAAGATAGCCACGGTGCGTTCTTCATCCCTAACCTTTGCTCCCGAAGCGGGAACGCAAAGATTGCGTGATGTTATAAACAAAAATGTTACCGAAGAAGACCTTTTGCGCTCGGTAAATGTGGCATTTGACGCAGGCAAAAATATCGTTAAGCTTTACTTTATGTCCGGCTTGCCTACCGAGACGTATGAGGATATTGAGGGAATAGCAAATACTGCACAGACTGTTGTAAAGGCGTACTTTGCAAATCCTAATCGAAATAAGCGTCTGAAGCCCACTGTTACCATAAGCGTGTCTTGCTTTGTGCCGAAGCCGTTTACGCCTTTTCAGTGGGAAGGGCAGGATACGATGGAATCTCTTGAAGCAAAGCAAAAGTTTCTTGCTTCAAAGATCAACGATCGTTGCATAAGATATACTCATCACGTTGCGAAGGTATCTATGATAGAGGCAATGCTTGCTCGCGGCGACAGAAGACTTTCCAAGGTTCTCGAGCTGGCGCAAAGGCGTGGTTTTTCCTTCGATGCGTGGGATGAGCATTTCAATTTTGATGCGTGGATGGAGGTAATATCCGAGGCGGGGATTGATGCCTCGTTCTATGCCAATCGCCAATTCGGTCTCGACGAGGTATTACCGTGGGATGTTATCGACTGTGGTGTGACAAAGGAATTTTTGCTCCGCGAGCGTGCTAAAGCATACGAGGGCATTACAACAAGGTCCTGTCGCGAGGGCTGTTCGGGGTGCGGCGCCAATAAGCTTGGCGGAGAACGCTCTTGTTGTCCGTCGTTTGATCGCAAGGGGGAATGAGAATGAAGAACTGTTATTTAAAGCATACGATGCAACCTCTTGAAAAACCGGTTTTTATACGTTTTAAGCTTGTCAAGATAGGAAGCCTGCAGTTTATCTCGCACCTTGATCTGCATAGGACGGTAAACCGAGCGATAATAAGAGCCGGAATTCCCGCTTGGTATTCAAAGGGATTTAATCCGCACACTAAGCTTGTATTTGCGACACCGCTTTCCGTCGGAGCTCAGAGCCGATGCGAGTATCTGGATGTCAGAATAGACAAGGATATAGAACCTTTGATTGCAATGGAACGTCTCAATGCCGAGCTTGCATCGGATGAGCTTTACTTCGTTGACGCATATTTTCCAAGCACTGCATTCACGGATATCGTATGGTCGGAATATGTCATTGAGATATTCAATGACGAAATGAATCAAGCTGCGGCGGCAGCCGTAAATGAGTTGTTTTCTCGCTCCGAGATATTGATGACGAAGCGTTCAAAAGCGGGAGATAAGGAGGTAAACATAATTCCTTATATCAATCGTCTTGAGGCAAGATATGAGGATGAGCGACTTGTTATCGACACTGTTCTTTCGGCAAACAGTCAAAATTATTTGAACCCGGAATTTATTGTCAGCGCGATAAGGCGCGGGCTCGGCATACTTCCCGAGGATGTTACACAAAATCTCTATTCGATTATGAGAACTTCCGTGCTTTGCGAAGACGGGGAGACACCGTT
>CAZZFP010000029.1:8323-15679 GCA_964653575.1 uncultured Lachnospiraceae bacterium | reverse complement strand
AAATTAATTAAATACAGAAGCGGACCGATACGAAAAATACGTATCGGTCCGTTTTGAACTTGGTTGTGAAGCTCTGATGCTACCCAAATCCAATACAGTAGATGCGGCAGCTTTTACACGCCTCGTTTTATTACATTACGGTACCTCGACCAATGTTTTGCGGGGGCACGACTTTTTCTTGCCTGTCTTAGTGGAATTTATATTGTTCTTGGCTGTCGAAAGCATCAATTTGATTCGGTTAAGCTGATTGACCTCGCTTGCGCCCGGGTCGTAATCTACGGCGACAATGTTCGCCTGCGGATACGTTTGGCGCAATTTTTTTATCACGCCCTTGCCGAGGACGTGATTAGGCAGGCATCCGAACGGCTGTATGCACACGATATTCGGCACGCCGCTCTTTATAAGCTCGACCATTTCGCCCGTAAGGAACCAGCCCTCGCCGTATTGATTTCCGAGCGAAAGGAAGGGCTTGGTCATTTCGGCGATCTTTTCGATCGGAACCGGCGGTTTAAATCTGCGGCTCTTGGCAAGTGCTTCCGTAGCCGGTTTTCTTATCCAACCGATGGCGCCGATCGCCGCCGAGGCGATGAAAGCATCGCGCTTTGGCGTTCCGTAGTTTTCGTGCTTGTATTTACCTTGGAAGAAACTGTAATTAAAGAAATCTACGAGATCCGGGACGACCGCCTCGGCGCCCTCCCTTTCGAGCAGGTCTACCAGGTGATTGTTTGCAAGCGGCATATATTTTACGAGTATCTCGCCGACTATGCCGACCTTCGGCTTGCGCCGGGAGTCATCTATCGGAAAGGCGTCAAACTCCTTGACTATCATTTCACATACCGCTTTGTACTTGTACGGGCTCTTGGAATTCACGAGCGAGTCGATACATATCTTTCTCAGCTTGGCGTGAAGGGCGTTTGCGGATCCGACTTCTATCTCGTACGGACGCACGTGATAGAGGCATTTCATCAGCAGGTCGCCATATACCAGGGCGCGCGCGGCATCTAAAATAAGCCGCGGCGTGGGCTTGAAGCCCTCGTTTTTCTCCATTCCGTTTGCGTTCAGCGAAATTACGGGAATGTAAGAATATCCCGCTTTATCAAGCGCTCGCCTTATAAATGCGACGTAATTGCTTGCGCGGCAACAGCCGCCCGTCTGAGACATAATTATCGCCAGCTTGTTCGTATCGTACTTTCCCGACAATACCGCGTCCATGATTTGACCGACGACGGTGATCGAAGGGAAGCACGCGTCATTGTTTACGTACTTCAGACCCGTATCTATGACACGGCGATCCGTGTTGTCCAGAATAACAAAATTGTATCCGTGCTTTGCAAAGACGGGCTCGAGTATGTCAAAATGGATCGGCGACATCTGCGGAGCGATGATGGTATATTTTTCGTCCTGCATCGCCTTTGAATATTCGGTACGATGATATTCGACGGGGGTGGGATGTGCTTTTATGCTTTGCTCATCGCGCATTTTCATAGCGGAAATAAGGCTTCGGATACGAATTCTGACGGCTCCGAGGTTGTTTACCTCGTCTATTTTCAGCACGGTATAGAGCTTGTTGCTCTTTTCCAATATCTCGCACGCTTGATCGGTAGTCACCGCGTCAAGTCCGCAACCGAAGGAATTGAGCTGTATCAGCTCAAGGTCGTCTCTTTTTGCCACAAATTCCGCCGCGGTGTAGAGCCTTGAGTGATAGACCCACTGATCAACCACTCTGACGGGTCTTGACGGCTCAAAATCTATCGGCAGGCTGTCCTCGGTCAGGACATCGAGCCCATACGAAGCGATTAGCTCGGGTATACCGTGGTTGATCTCGGGGTCGATGTGATACGGACGTCCCGCCAGCACGATGCCTTTTCCGCCCCTCTTTTCCATCTCGGCAAGCACCGAAGCGCCTTTTTTTCTGATATCGGCTTTGGCGTTCTGTTGTTCACGCCACGCCAGCTTTACTGCCTCTTTTACCTCGCTCTCGGGAATGTTCCATTCCTTTTGGCACAACTTTGCCATTTTGAGCACGATGGATCGCTCGCTTGCAAACGATAAGAACGGGCGAATGTATTTTATCTCTCCCGTGGTGATCGCCTCGACGTTGTTTTTGAGATTTTCGGCATAGGAGATAACTATCGGACAGTTGTATTGATTTTGCGCCGACGTCGTTTCCTTGTGTTCGTAGTATACGCAGGGGTGGAAGATGGTCTTTACACCGTTTGCGATAAGCCACTCAACGTGACCGTGCGAAAGCTTTGCGGGGTAACATTCCGACTCGGAAGGGATCGATTCCATACCGAGCTCGTAGATCTTTCGATCCGAGAAGGGCGAGAGCACGACTCTTATGCCGAGCGTCTTGAAAAAGGTCGCCCAGAACGGGTAATTTTCGTACATATTCAAGACTCTCGGTATTCCTATCGTGCCACGCACTGCGGCGTCTTCGGAAAGCGGCTCGTAGTCGAAGATACGGCGACGCTTGTATTCCATCATATTGAAGCCCTTGCTTCCCGATGCGGCACCGCCCGCGCCCTTTTCGCAACGGTTACCCGAAATATGCCTTCTGTTGTTCGGGAATTTGTTTATCGTCAGCATACAGTTGTTCGAACAACCGCCGCATCTTCGGCTTGTTTGGGTATATGTAAGCGCGAGAAGCTCCTCGAGGGGCGGCATAGCGGTCTTTTCGCCGCGGTAGTGACGTTTTGCTATAAGTGCCGCGCCGAAGGCTCCCATCAAACCGGAAATATCCGGGCAGATCGCCTCGGTGCCTGCTACTTTTTCAAAGGCGCGCAGTACGGCTTTGTTGTGGAAGGTTCCGCCCTGTACTACGACGTGATCGCCGAGCTCTTTTGCGTCTGCGAGCTTGATCACCTTGAAAAGTGCATTCTTTATTACGGAATAGGCGAGCCCGGCGGAAATGTCCTCGACCGACGCGCCTTCTTTTTGCGCTTGTTTGACATTGGAGTTCATAAACACTGTGCAACGGGTTCCGAGATCCACGGGATTTTGCGCATACAAGGCTTTTTTCGCAAATTCCTCGGCACTGTATCCGAGCGAATTGGCAAAATTCTCTATGAAGGATCCGCATCCCGACGAGCAAGCTTCGTTGAGAAGTATGGTATCGACCGAGCCGTGCTTGAGCTTGATACATTTCATATCCTGCCCACCGATGTCGAGCACACAATCGACCTTGGGATCAAAGAACGACGCCGCCGTGCAGTGTGCTATCGTCTCGACCTCGCCTTCGTCAAGTGAGAATGCGGTCTTCAGAAGCGCCTCGCCGTAGCCCGTGGAGCAGGATCTGACGATCCTTGCGTCGGACGGCAGAGCTTTTTGGAGCTCTGCGATGCCTTCCTTAGCCGTTTCTATCGGATTTCCGCGATTATTTGCGTAGAATGAGTATAAGAGTTCTCCCGACTCTCCTATGAGAGCCATTTTGGTCGTGGTCGAGCCCGCATCGATGCCGAGAAAACAATCTCCCACGTAGGTTGAGATGTCTCCTTTGGAAAGAACGGCGCGCTCGTGGCGATTTGTAAATTTCTCAAATTCCGCTTCGTTTGCGAAAAGCGGGTCGAGCCTGGGCATCTCGTAGGCAACCGCAACGCCCTTTTCAAGGCGTGCGATCAAGCTGTTTATCTCGATGCCGTCGGTCTCATCTGCCTCAAGTGCCGCACCCATAGCGGCGAACAGATGCGAATTGTTGGGATCGACAATGTTCTCGGGCGTGAGCTTCAGAGTTCGGATGAATGCCTTTTTCAGCTCGGGCATAAAGTGGAGCGGACCGCCAAGAAAGGCAACACAACCGCGTATCGGCTTTCCGCAGGCAAGCCCCGATATGGTTTGATTGACTACCGCTTGGAAAATAGACGCGGCGAGGTCTTCGGTCGTTGCGCCGTCGTTTATGAGCGGCTGAATATCCGTCTTGGCGAACACGCCGCAACGAGCCGCTATGGGGTATATCTCTTTATAATTTTCCGCCGCTTTATTGAGTCCTTCGGCGTCGGTCTGCAAAAGAGCCGCCATTTGGTCGATAAAGGAGCCTGTGCCGCCTGCGCAGACGCCGTTCATTCTTTCTTCCAATCCGCCGGTGAAATATATGATCTTGGCATCCTCGCCGCCGAGCTCTATGGCAACGTCGGTCTGTGGTGCTTCGTGCTTGAGTGCGGTCGCAACCGCCACGACCTCCTGCACAAAATCAATGCCGAGATTTTTGCCGAGGTTTATGGAGCCGGATCCGGTTATTTTTACCTTCAAATTGCACGTTCCGAGCATCTTTTCGGCTTCTTTCAGAAGCTCGCCGAGCGTTGCTTGCGTATGCGCAAGATGACGGCGGTATTCTCCGTATATGATATTGTCGTTGTTGTCAAGTATAACGAGTTTGACAGTCGTAGAGCCGATGTCTATGCCTGCACGATATTCTTTCAATTTTTATTTCCTCCGAGTTTTAATTCAATAAAGAGATGTGTTTTTGGCCGATTTTTATCGCGTGAGAAGTTTTTTCGTTTGTTTTTGCCGCTGGCAAGGTTTTTCGTTAATTTCTTGCCGTGTGTTTTTGTCTAGCCGCGACGGCGGCACATCGCTTTTTTAAGTTTCGCCCGCCTTTTCAAAGGCGGCGAAAACCTACGGCGTTTCTTTTTTGCAAGCTTTTTTCTTTGCGCCTTTTGTGCCAAAGAAAAAAGCGACTAAGAAATTTAATCAAGATTAAATCTCTGTATGCTGATTAGGAATTTTTATTTGTCTTTTTGTCTATTTCTTGTCACTCGACAAGAAATAGACGAAATGAAGTACATTTCAGCGCGAGCGCTGAAATCGAAAGAGGCGTTCCCCCTCTTTGAACTCCCCCTGCCGCGCGTCGGCGGGATTGCCGACGCGAGCCGTTTGTATAGACTAAATTTGCCGCCTGCGGGTCATAATCCCACCCCGCAGGTTACTTCAGGGCTAAAGTCCGTAGTTTGGATTATAACGGGATGTTTTCTGAAATTTTTTGCTTTTTATGAAAAAATTTCTAAAATCAATTTTTGTAGGGACCGTCGAGGACGCCGGTCCCTACAAAAATCTATTTTTAAACCTCTTTTCGGGCGAACGTTCGCTTGGCGAATCGGCGTCTGCCGCTACCGAGACAGGCAAAAAACGAACGAAAAGTCTTGTTATCCACCCCAAAATCGACAAAAAACACACTAAAACGATTAAATGTAATTATACATAAAAAAGCCGTTAAATTCAAGAGTTAAAGATTAAATATTACGAAACATCGCGAAAAGTAACAAAGAAAGCGGAAAAAAGTAAAAGAATTATTCTTAGTTTAAAGTTTTAAACTTGTAAACTTTAAATGAGAAAGCATCCACCGCACAGCAGATGCTTTCTCGTTTATAGTTTGTAGTCTGTATATTTACCTTAGATCAATCCGCATCTAAATTACAATATTCAGCTCCCTCATTTTCGCAAGAATGATCTCATATGCCGCCGCAGGCTCGTTAACATCAAGCACCGCCGCCTCAAACGGGCAAATGCCGTCTCTCTTCCTGTTTATGATATTTTCGGTGAGCTCGTCGTATTCGACAGAAATGTCGTAATCCTTTAACACCTGTACGGCAGAGCGGCTGATGACCCGTGCGTATACGGTTTTTACGCCGAGCAAAACGTAAAGAAAAGCCGTCGCCTTTCCCACCACCTTATCTGCGGCGCAAAAATTCTCAAAGCACGCCCCGCGCTCCATCCAAGCGACGAGCGGCGCGACGCCCCTGCGCGCAGACGTAAGAACCGCATCATCCAGGCACAAAACGCAGGTATACTCGCCCGAAAGCAATATTTCCTTGGCTTTATTAAAATCTTTCATTTCTTCAACTTTTCCACGAAATCCGTCATCATTTCGCTGATCTTTATGTTTTGCGGGCAGACCGCCTCGCAAGCGCGGCAGCCGAGGCAAGCGGAAGGCTTTTTATCTTCGGGAAGCGCACCGATCGCCATAGGTGCCAAAAATCCGCCGCCCGAATATGAATGCTCGTTGTACAGCTCGATAAGTGAGGGAATATCAAGTCCCATCGGACACTGCGACGTGCAGTATCGGCATGCGGTGCAGGGCAGGGTGCTCTTTTCCGTCATAGCCCTCGCAACGTCGAAAAGCACATTTATTTCCGCGTCTGTCAGCGGCTGATCCGATTCATATGTAGCAATGTTCTGCTTCAATTGTTCCATATTGGACATTCCGGAGAGCGTTACCGTGACCGTCGGAAGAGACTGCAAAAAGCGGAACGCCCATTCAACCACACCCGCCTCGGGGCGAAGGGCCTTCAGCCTATCCGCGTATTGAGGCTCTATCGAGGCAAGCTTGCCGCCGCGAACGGGCTCCATAACCCATATCGGTATGTTCATTTCATTCAGCAGCTCGACCTTTGCCTTGGCGTTCTGCATCTTCCAATCCAACCAATTGAGCTGTATTTGGCAAAATTCCATATCCTTACCGTAAGCGTCAAGAAAACGCTTCATCGTGTCGAGCGTCCCGTGGGTGGAAAAGCCCAGATGACGGATCCTGCCGTTTTTCTTTTGCTCCATAAGGTATTCGTATATTCCGTACTTTTTATCAAGATAGGCGTCGATATTCAGCTCGCATACGTTGTGAAACAGATAAAAGTCGAAGTATTCAACATCGCACTTTTTCAGCTGAGCTTCGAATATCTCTTCGACCTTCTCAACGTTCTTGAGATCGTACCCGGGAAATTTGGACGCAAGATAAAAGCTCTCGCGAGGATATTCGCCGAGGACCTCGCCCATAACTCTTTCGGAATTGCCGTTATGATACCCCCAGGCGGTATCGAAGTAATTTACGCCCTTTTCTATGGCGTACGCGACCATCTCGCGCACGGCTTTTTTGTCGATCTGTGTATGGTCTCCGTCACAGACAGGCAAACGCATACACCCCATACCGAGTGCGGATAATTTTAAATTTTGAAAGCTTTTATAGATCATAGCAGATTTCCTCTCACAAATTAAAATACTGACAAATTAATTATACACAAATTCCGAGTAAAATTCAAGAGCTTAAGCCGAAATATTTTCTTGCAATTAAGCGCTTGGCGTGTTATAATAGAGAAGAGATAAGAGTTTTCCACCTTTTTTGAAAAAAAGGTGGAGCCAAAAAACTTTACAGAAAAAACGCTTTTGAAGTTTTTGGGAGGTGCGGAACCCTTTTTCCAAAAAGGGTTCTGCGAAAAAGACTTTACAGAAAAAGCACTTTTGAAGTTTTTGGAAGGTGCGGAACCCTTTTTCAAAAAAGATTCTGCGAAAAAACTTTACAGAAAAAATTTTTAAAGTTTTTGGGAGGTGCGGAACCCTTTTTCCAAAAAGGGTTCTGCGAAAAAACTT
>CAZZFP010000029.1:0-8223 GCA_964653575.1 uncultured Lachnospiraceae bacterium | reverse complement strand
AAGTTTTTGGGAGGTGCGGAACCCTTTTTCCAAAAAGGGTTCTGCGAAAAAACTTTACAGAAAAAGCACTTTTAAAGTTTTTGGAAGGTGCGGAACCCTTTTTCCAAAAAGGGTTCTGCGGAAAAAAATAAAGTTTTTGGGAGGTTTTGCGAAGAGCAAACCGCTAAATATAGAAACAGAGGGAGAAAAGATATGTCGCTTAGGAAGAAAAAAGAGAAGCTGAAATTTGCGTGTCCGTTTTGTTATTCATATCACGAGCTTGATACATTGCTCATTAAATGTACGCATACCAAGTGCGAAAATTACGGAACCAAAGGAAAATACGAATTTATCCGATCGAATAACCCTCAGAAATGTTTTAAATGCAAGCAAACCGACAACGAGATATACTGTCCGAATCCGCATTACGGACTGTCGAGCGGTACCGATGGATTGATCTCAAGCGAGCTGTTTGACGCGTCAAATATCGCGATAACCATCGTCGGCGACGAGGACGCGGGCAAGACCTGTTATATGTCAAGCCTGCTTTATTCACTCAAATATACATTTCCGAGATTCTTTTCGGGCGATCTTGCGAACGCGGACGAAAGGAGCGCGCGATTTTACGGGGAATGTTATCACAATCCCGTGTATAACGAGAAAAGACTACCTGTAGAGAGGCGCGGAATAAAGGGCGATGCTATACCGATCCGCTTTTTCGTTCGCGTCAAGGATCCGAAGACCTCGAAGGTCCGCGGCGTGGCGACTTTGAATTACAGCTCCACTAACAGCGAACTGATCTTGAAATCCCCGGAGGAGAAAAAAGCCCTTCTGCCCGAAGTTGCACATTTTTCCGAGGATCAGATCAAAAACGCCGATGCTATATTTCTTGTAGTCGATCCGTTGACGATACCGTACGTCAGAAAAAAAGTACTTGAGCGCGCCGCCGAGCTCGGCGAGCTTGAGGATGTTTTGCGTTGCTGTCCCGAGAAGACACGGAGCGCAAACGATATTCTGAAGCTCATAATCGAAACGATCGAACCGAACACACCCGCAGGCAAAAAGCGCATAGACAAATACCTTGCGGTGATTTTTACAAAACTCGATATCCTCGAAAAATACTATACCCCACTGAGCGGCTCAAACACGCTCGTGCGCGAATCAAGACATCTCGAAACACGCTCGTACAACCTTCCCGAGCATAAGCATACTGCGGAGTCTGTTATAGACTTGATAGTTAAATATATGGGCGACGAGATCGTTGATAGCTTGAGGAGATTTGAAGATTACGGACTTTTTGCGGTATCGGGACTTGGTAAGATTCCGGACACGGACGGAAATATTCCCGAAGGCGTTGCCGCCAAACGCGTGCTCGACCCCCTGCTTTGGGTGCTCGCGGAAAACGGTCTCATCGAAAAAATGTGGTAAAAGCCAAAAACAAAGAACAGGATACAGGATCTGAACTATATGAACATATTTGATACGATAGCCGCGGTGTCCACTCCGCACGGAAAGGGCGGCGTGGCACTGATAAGGATCTCGGGAGACGACGCTCTTTCCGTAGCGGATAAGATATTTACTCTTCGAAGCGGAAAAAAGCTCTCAGAGGTCTCCGAACGCAAAATGGTATACGGTGATATTCGCTCATCGGTAAGCGGGGAACTCGTCGATGACGTTATGGCGGTCTATATGAAGGCGCCCAATACATATACGGGCGAGGACACCGTCGAGATCACCTGCCACGGCGGAGTGCTCATAACTCAGACAGTGCTCTCGACAGTACTTTTTGCGGGTGCACGTGCCGCACAGGCGGGCGAGTACACAAGACGTGCATTCATAAACGGCAGAATAACGCTGACCGAAGCGGAGTCGCTCGGACTTATGCTCGAGGCGAAAAGCACGACCCAGCTCAAGCTTTATCGCTCCGGAATGTGCGGCAAGCTCAGCCAAAGCCTGAGAGAGCTGTACGATGAGTTGTGCCGAGTCGAGAGCAGTATATTCGCAAGGATAGATTATCCCGACGAGGATCTTGCCGATATGAGCCGCGAGCAGATGACAGAGTCGATAAAAAAGGTAAGAGACAAGCTCTCGGCACTGCTTGCAACCTCACAGACGGGTAACGCAATCAGCCGCGGTATTCCCGCCGTGATCTGCGGAAGAACGAACGCGGGTAAAAGCTCGCTTTATAACCTTATTGTCGGCTACGACGCGGCAATAGTTACCGATATCGAGGGAACGACGCGTGACGTGTTGCGCGAAGAGGTTTCGCTCGGCAAGGTGCTCCTCCGCATTTCGGATACCGCGGGACTGCGCCGAAGCGATGATGTCGTCGAGAGCATAGGTATCGAGAGGGCAAAAAACGAGATACGGAGCGCAAAACTCATTTTTGCGGTGTTTGACGGTTCCAAGCCCCTCGGAGATGACGATAAGCTGCTCATCGATGAGATCGCCGAGCTTAACGGAGACGCACTTACCGTGGCGGTAATAAACAAGACCGACCTCGGCAGGGTAATAACGGACGATACCGATGATATGAAACTGATCGGATCCGCCTTTTCCTGCGCAGTGCCATTGTGCGCGGCGACGGGCGAGGGATTTGGCGAGCTTGTTGATACGGTCGAGAGGGCATTTATTGACAGCGAGATCGACCTCGAAAACGACGCGATACTTATAAATTCACGTCAGACGCTTGCTATCGGTACCTCGATTGAAGCACTTGATCGCGCACTTGAAGGTATCTCGGCGGGACTCGAGATAGATATGTGTTGCAGTGATGTCGAGGAAGCTATGTCAAGACTCGGCGAGCTTGACGGCAGAGACGTTTCGGAGGATATCGTCTCGGAAATATTTACCAAATTTTGCGTGGGAAAATGATCCGTGGAGAAGCGCTTGATGCCATGGCGCAAAAGCGACTTTACAAAAATATAAAAATAATCACCGTTACGAAAGGAAAACAGATATGAAACAGCAAACACCTGAGATAACAGTAAAACTTTCCGAGGACTTGCTTCGAAAGCTCATATACGTTTCCGAAGCTGAGGGACGTACGCCGAACAATCAATTCATCTTTATGCTCAGAAATAATATTCAGTATTTTGAACGCACTAAGGGCAGAATAGATGCCGCAAAGCTTCGCGCTATCGATATAACGCCATATCTTGCAAACAACGATGCTTCCGATACCACAGTAGCGTCGGAAGACAGCCAAAACTGATGTACAGATACTCTCCCGAGCATAAAAATCATCTTGCAATATGGCTTTCCGCCGCGCTTTCGATACTTTTTGTGCTCGCGTGGCTTTTGCCGCTTGCGGAAATCGAGCCGCTGAAACCCTTTTTGCCGTCTATACGCATAGGCGGGCTGTTGGCGCTCTCGGCGGGAGTCTATATTGCCGTTTGCTACCTGTTCATCAAGTATCTTTATGAGCTTGAGCCCGATCCGCAAAACGATGGCGAGCTCCTGCTTACGATCACCCAAACACGAGGAAAACGTCGAATAACGGTCTGCCGCATAGGAACGGCTGATATCGAACGCTTTGAAAAGCTTCAAAGACGCCGACACCGCCAAAAGAGCAATAAACCGAGGGGAGCGAAAATATATAATTATTGCATAGATCTGTACCCCGATGCTTATTTTATAGTTCTTAAGGAGGATGCCGAGTGCCGCGAGGGCGAGCGCGCCGAGGCGATTCTCTTTATGCCGAACGAAAAAATGGCGGAGCTCATCAAAAGCGCGCGTACAAGATCAAGGTGAGCTCGGAAAGATCCGTTCCGTTTGTTTGTGCTATCGACGGTATCGCTCGTCAAAGGGAAACTTTGATCCTTTGATCAAACAAAAGCACAAAAAGCACTTGCAAAATATTCGTTTGTGTGATACAATAAAACGGATTGGTAGTATTTAAGGAAATAAGCGGAGGAACAGATGAATCTTATAGATGCTTTTCGTACGACACCGGCGGACGACAGCAAGATAAAAAAATGCTTGGATGCCATCGTGTCGGCGGTTTATCGTCAGAGCGGAGTCGATAGGTGCATACGATTCGAGGATAATAAATCGGTGGCTTTTGCCGGTACGAAGGAAGCACCGGAACTGTTTTTGGAGCTCGGAATGCAGCTTTACGACAAAAGGAAGTGGCTGTGCGCATCGCTTGATAACGATGATTGTTGGCACGAGTGGGATTTTGAGGATATAGGCGCTTTTGTCGATTTCGTCGCACAGCGCATCGCTCCGTTGGTGAATCATACGGTGATGTATGTTACCGAGATAGTGCGCTTTACGTTTATAAAAAAGGTGACTTATATAAAGGATACCGAGTCCGACGCGTGGATAGAGGTCGAGAGTAATACCGCGGATTCGTGGATGGTAAAACCTTTTTTAAGACGCTCGGAGCGCAAGGAAGTTATAAAAGAGTATTGTATATAAGTAAAGTAAAAGGTCATATTCCGACAGATCCGGAATATGACCTTTTTGCCGACCAAACGGTAGACGTATGACTTACAAAGACGATTCAAACAGCTCGAGCCCTCCGCACGCTTCATAAAGCTTTTGCACGGGCAGACCGACTATGTTGTAGAAGCTTCCCTCTATCCTTTCGATAAAGAGCGAGGCAAATCCCTGCACGGCATAAGCCCCTGCCTTGTCGTAAGGCTCGTCCGTGTCAAGATAATATTCTATCTCTTTATCTGTCATCTTCTTGAATGTAACGTAACTTATATCGTGAAATGACTCTATCTTGGGCGCGTCCGTGCCGTTAAAACGTACCGTTGTTACCGCGCTGATAACCGAGTGCGTCTTTCCCGAATATCCCTCGAGCATACGTTTCGCGTCCGCTCGGCTGTGTGGCTTTCCGAGTATCTCTCCCTCGGAGCAGACGACCGTGTCTGCCGCTATTATCAGAGTGTCATCTCCGTTTGAGTGCCGCTCTCGGCACATTCTTTCGTATACCGCAAGTGCCTTTCTGCGCGAGATCTCTTCAACTATCATCGGCGGGGTCTTGCCGTCGGCTGAGACGTTTTCGTCAACGTCGGCTGTTATTATATCAAATTTAAGTCCGAACCCCGCGAGGATCTCGCGTCTTCTCGGGGAAGCGGAAGCGAGTATTATCTTCATGTCGGTCTTTCCTCTCCACGCGTCTTTTATTTTGATGCTTCCTTTACAAATCTTTTGAAGAGAGCCAAGGATTTCGCATCGTATTCGTAGAACAGCTCGGGATGCCACTGCACGGCGATAATAAATCGCGACATATCCTTTGCCTCGACTGCCTCGATTATGCCGTCATCGGCAACCGCCGCCGCGATAAGCTTCGGAGAAACCTCCTTGACCGCTTGATGGTGGAAGGAATTTATCTTTATTCTTCCGTCTGACTCTGTCGATCTGTCCGCCTCGGAAAAGATACGGTAAAGCTCGGAGTTTTTATTGAGCGTGGCGTTTTGATCTCTTTCATACGACGGTGTGGTTTGAAGGTGACCGTCTGTGTGCTGTATGAGTGATCCGCCAAGTGCGGTGTTTATGAGTTGAGACCCGCGGCAGATGCCGAGTATGGGCTTTTGAGTGTCTGAATAGACCTTTTGAAACAGACCGAATTCAAAGCGGTCTCTTTCCTCGCATATCTCGACCTTTTCGTTGGCGATCTCCTCACCGTAGTACTTCGGGTTCACATCGACGCCTCCGCCGAAGATGAAGCCGTCAAATACCTCGGCATATTCGCATATTTTCTTCATTCCGCTCTCGGTCTCGGGGTCTGCCCATTGAAGAAATACGGGTATTCCTCCCGACGCCCAAACGGCTCCGAGATATTCGCCGCTCATTTTGATTTTTCCTCTGTTAAGTCCTCCGTCGTAAGAGGGCGTAATGCCTATCAAGGCTCTTTTTTGTGTGTCTGACATTTATGATCTCCGTTCTGCCGTTTTATAACGGCATAAATATTTTGGCGTGAAAAGCTAAAAAGATATTAATAGCTAAAATTATACGCCGATGTGTTTTATTTTAAACTTGATAATTGATTTCGAAATATCAATTCAAAGTCTCCGTACCCGTTTCGGTCTTGACCTTGAAATATTCTGCGTATACCGCCGCGATAGCTCTGCCGCAGTTTGAACCAGAGTTGCCTCGCTCGAGAACGCAGGTAACGACGAGCTCCGGATCGTCAAACGGCGCAAAGGTCGTCATAAGGGCATTGTTGCTCTGTTTTTTAGATACCTGAGCCGTACCCGTCTTTCCGGCAACGATCACGTCGAGATCCTTGAAGTGCTTGTATGAGGAATAGTTTACGCTCGCGTCGTTTATAACGTCGTACATTCCTTTTTTGACCGCCGCCATATGCTCCGGCGCGATATCAAGTGAAGAAAGAATCGTGGGCTCTTTGACGATGTCGGGCGTTTCGCTGCCGTAAGAATATACCGCCTCAAGCAGATGTGCGGAGTATCTGACGCCGTCGTTGGCGGCAAAGGTGGTATACATAGCGATTTGAAGCGGACTGAACATATTATCCGACTGTCCGATAGCCGCCGCGACCGTGTCACCCGCCACCCACTTGTTAAGTCCGTTGTCGTCTCGGTATTCGGGACCCGCAACTATGCCGGTTTCCTCGAACAGCTCGACTCCCGTCGGCTCTCCGAGGCCGAATATCTTGCAGTAGCTGTTCATCTTTTCGATGCCGAGCAGATATCCCGCCTCGTAAAAATAACAGTTGCAGGAGTCTCTCAACGCCTCGCTTACGTTATCATATCCGTGTGATCTGCCGTACATATTGTATATCCAGCAGGTCGGCTTGTAGTCGTTGAAGCGGTTGTATATACCCGTGCAGTTGATCTTTGTCGAGACCGTGAATACATTCTCTCGCAGTGCCGCGATAGCCATACCGAATTTAAAGGTCGAGCCGGGCGCGTAAGTTCCTTGGAGCGCTCTGTTGTAGAGCGGCTGATTTTTGTCCTCGTAAAGCGAGGAATAGTCCTCGTTGTAGGTCGAAAGATCGAAGGTCGGATTTGAGGCGATCGCCTTTATCCTTCCGTCCGTTGTGACCGCGACGATGGCTCCCGCATTGCAGTCCTCGCCCGACAGGGTGCCCTCGCCTTTGGAAGAGTCGAGCGTGTACTGTATTGCGTCCACGAGCGCCGCTTCCGCCGCAATTTGCACGTCTATGTCGATGGTAAGCCACACGTCACGTCCCGCGACGGGCTCGGTTTTTACATACTTGTCTACCACATTGCCTTGCTTGTCCTCAACTATGACCATAACGCCGTCCGTGCCGTGCAGATATTCCTCGAACGCCAGCTCGCACCCGGAGATACCGACCAAGGCGTCCATTGAGTAGCCGAGCTCGTCGTAATATTCCCAATCCTCGGCGTATATCTTGCCCATACGTCCGAGAATGTGAGATGCTGTTCCCGGGTATTCGTAAACGCGAGAGTACGTTATACCGAAGTCGATGCCCTTGGCGCGAAGCTCGCTTATATAAACGACGGTTTCGAACTCAACGTTTTCGGCAAGCAGATAGCGATCGCCAAGACCGAACGTAGCCTTTTCGAGGCGATAATACATCTTCATAAGCGCGGTCTTTTGCTCGTCGGTATAGAGGTCCTCTCCGTTTTCATCCTTTGCCGAAAGCTCGTATTTCTTTATATAGTATTCGGCAATATCGAGAGGGGTAACGCGACCGACCACGGCTTCGGGGGTGAGAATATATTCGCCGTCATCTCCCGTTTCCGTCTGCTTGTATTTTTTGATGTAGTACTTAAAAAATTCATCCGAGGTTATGTGCTCGACGGCTTCTTTATAGGTGTCGCTCGAGGCGTCCATCACCTCTTTGTTGAAGCTGACTTGCGGATAGGTGCCGTTAAGGAAAAAGAGATTTTCGGGGATCTTCACCCCGTCGTCCTCGGATATCTTTGAAAGTGCCTCATTTGCCTTTAAGAGAGTTTCGTTCCATTCGGCTCTCGAATACGGCATAGCGTCGTAATCGAGATACATATTGTAGGTGTATGAATTTGTAACGAGCGCGCGACCGTTGCAGTCGTATATCTGACCTCTGACGGCACTTATCTTGACCTCGCGCTCAACGGTCTCGACATTCGACGAGGTGCCCGAGGATGGGGAGCCCTCGATTATTTGAAGCTTTACAAGCCTTAACACGAAAACAAAGCAGACAACAAAGAAGAGCGCGGCAAGAGCTATAAGTCTTTCCGGCTTTTTGTCATTTTGGACGTTATCCGACATATGAGGACTCCTTTCGTAAATTTTCTTTGC
>CAZZFP010000028.1:7340-15900 GCA_964653575.1 uncultured Lachnospiraceae bacterium | reverse complement strand
ATAATTCCACTTCTCCGGCTCATACGCCACCGGAGAGCCGGTTGCGGCGATTGGTCGGTACATATTCCACAGATGTTTGGTTCCCGTAGTCGAAGAACTCAGCGAAAGGGTTCCGTTATTATGGATAAGGTAAGTACCCGTTGAGACATTTTTAAAATATGTATATCCCGACGATGTGTCGTATATTTCCCAAAGATGCGCATCGGAAAGGTTTCTTGTAAGTATGACCGACTCAAGCCCTAAGCCTGTTGAGGTTGCCGTAAGTGCTTTACTTCCGCTTTCGCATCGTATAAGATATTTACCGTCTTTATAGTATTCTATTTTCCATTTATGGGTCGAAACATTGGACGACGGGTTATAGAGAACAGGATTTCCGCTTGAATTATTCAGATAATCGTACGCGTCATTATATGTCATTATCAAGTTATTATGCAATTCGCGTTCCGAATAGTCAATCGCGAAGTACACGTTCCCGTTCAACATATGACGATCAAGGAAGATCTGAAGATGATTTCCTTCGTCTGCAAGGTTTTCATTTTCATTTTTGATGATGAATCCCCTCGACCAAGCGGAACTTGTGCCTTCCTCTTGCCAATATTTTATTGCCGAGGTAAATTCGTACCCGTAGTAGCCGCTATATCCGTGAGATACGGTAAAGCTATCGTAATAATCTTCATCATATCCGTCAAAATAAGTATTGTTTGCATATACAAAGCCGTCTCCGTCGGTATCCGTCAACCAATTTTGTGTATACGGATATACTCTTACGTTCTGATCGTCATTTACGTGCGAGTAAATATATACGTATGCCGCGCCAATCTGGGCATTCTTCAGCGTACTTACAAGAGATGAGCTTACGTAACTCGGATCAAAGCCGTACAGCAATCTAATCCGGCTGTCGTCATTGTAAAAGTCATTTCCTAAGTATGTGAACCCACTTGAATTTGCCACGGAAACATCCGAGGGCTGATACATTACAAGCTCACGAAGGCAAGAGATTTCGTTATCCGTATCATACACCCAAAAGTTTACTGTCGGATCAACGTACACAGGGTATGCAGTCGTACTGCCATTGAGAAAAGCTTCATCTACGATCACGGTAACGACATATTCTTCGTTTGCTCTAACCTCTGCAACGCTCAGCGTTCCAAGACTCGACTTTCCGTTTGCATCGTAGCTGATAATTTTTCCGAAACTACCGACTCTTTGATCTGTTGTCGGGTCAACAATCTCAAGCGTACCGTTCTGTTCGGTCAGCATAAGTCCGTCGGTATTGTAAACAAATCTGAATATATTCTTCCCCGTGTATTCGAGCAAAACGATATCCTCTTTGAGCCCCTCAAGGCACGGAGTATATTGCAGACGAGTACTCTCGCCGAACACACCGTCATATATTACTCTCTCTCGCACATTCGACTCGGCTCCGGACACAGTCTCGGTCTTTTGCCCCGTCAGAGCGGTGCTTACACTTGTTGACAAGGGATAGAAGCTTATCTCGTATTCTCCGAATGACATCTTAACACCGTTTGCAGCTCTGTACGGAAAATACGATTTTACGTCATTTTCAAGCGCGGTATATGCGTACTGCCCCGAAAGCTTTTTTGCCGCCGCGCTTATATCGGTGCTTTTGTCCTTTACCTCTCCGTTTTCGTCGAGATACTTGACAGGTTTATTGTAGTAATACGCCGTTTTTGAACCACCTTTGTTTTGGAATATGACGGTCTTTAAGTCTTTTTCCTGCGCACGCAATCTGTTTACGTGAGCCTTTTCGGTAATCTGCTCCGCGGATATTCCTTCCGGAATGTCATCCGCGCTCAGAACCGCATTTTCGAGTTCTTCTCCAAACAATTCCCCCTCGTTTGCTTGCAAAGCCGAAGACTGCTCAAGTTCGCCGAGTTCGTTAATCTCGTTTAATGCCGCCGAGTTCAATGGTATAGCACCGATGATAAGCACCGACATCAAAAACAATGACAAGATCGCCAGGCTAAGACGACAGTTCTTTCTGCTTTTTTTCATTCAAATATACCTTCTTTCTTAAATAATTAGGTAAAACTACCCATCTTTATTTTATCATAAATTCACCACAATGTCAATAAATCGGATATTGGTGTTGTATACAATGTTCATTTGATTATTTTGTATATATTTACCTATGCAAAAAACGCATCTTGACAGCAAGGGGCCGTTAAGATACGCTTTTTATTATAGATGCTACTATTATTTGGAAGACGTATATTCCACAAATTCCATAGATGTGATAGTTACATTGAGCAACGGTTTGTCGTTAGTATCCGTGCTTACCGCGGCGATCGCATCAACGGTTTCCATTCCGGCTACGACTCTACCAAACGCGGCGTAGTCTCCGTCAAGACTCGGGTAGTCTTTGTGCATAATAAAGAATTGAGAGGACGCCGAGTTATTGTCTCCGCCTCTGCGCGCCATTGAAATGACGCCTCTTTCGTGTGAAATATCGTTCTTAACGCCGTTTGACGAGAACTCGCCCTTGATCGTCTCGTCGGAGCCGCCCATTCCCGTGCCAAGAGGATCACCGCCTTGTATCATAAATCCGCTGATAACACGATGAAATATGATACCGTCATAGAAATCTTCTTTTACAAGCTTCTTGAAATTTGCTACTGTCAGCGGAGCGACATCGGGATAAAGTTCGACCACTATATATGCGTCGTCGCATATTTGTATCTGCACAAAATCGGTCTCGCCATCCGCCGCAGGAAGTGCGGTCTTGTAGCAATCTTTAGTGTCGAATGCGTTTTTATCCTTATTTGAACAGGACGCCAGCGAAATCGGAAGCGCAAGCATGGATAAAACCAGGATAAAGGTCAATATTTTTTTCATTTTGAAATCTCCTTTTTGTTTTTGGCATACAATTATATAATTAAAAATTAATTATTCATCTTGTGAGGGGATATGAGGAATATAAACGTAACCGACAAAGAACCATCATCTGGCAGCAACTATTCGAGATATTCGACGATAATATCCGTAGCGGCAATATGTATACTCGGTTATCTGGCGTTAAAATATGTGATAGGCTATATTTTTCCGTTCATCATCGGGTATATTGCGGCGATGTGTTGCGTACCGATCGCCAACAAATTCGGAAATCACACTCGACTTCCTCAAAAATTATGTCGCGTACTCGTAATTCTGTTGTTCTTTTCGTTGATAGGCGTTCTTACCTACCTTTCCGCCAAGCGCGGAGTTTACGAGATAGGCAAGCTGATCGAACGCGTTGAAGAAGGCGGCGAGGTTGAAGCATTTATGTTGCGGATGCTTGAAAATCTTCAGCATACCGGCTCCGCGATCCCCCTTATCGGCAGACTTTTTCACTCGGAAGGCGCAGGTGACGGTTATATTGAAAATATGATATCATCTACTATGGAAAATGCACTGTCGTCGCTTGCCTTAAAGCTTACAGATCTTGCGGGAAAGGTCATCTCCGCTATGCCGTCGATAATGCTCTTTCTTACTGTCGCCATAATATCAGGCTTTTATTTTTGCACGGAATTTGAGACGATAAACACTTTTTTGGCAGATATTTTCCCAAAGAAATTACGATCAAAGCTACCGCGGATCAAAAGGCAAGCGGCTGTTACTGCTATACGTTATCTGCGCGCATCATTGACCCTGCTCTTACTGACCGCCGCCGAGCTTTACTTCGGTTTTCTGATACTCGGAATAGATTATTCACTTTTACTCGCGCTCATTATCGCTGTAGTCGATATTCTGCCCGTGCTCGGCGTCGGGACTGTGCTCATACCGTGGGCTGTCGTTGAGCTGCTGATGAAACATTATTTCGTCGGCGTGGGACTGTTGATACTTTACGCAGTAGTATCCCTTTTGCGCCAGATAAGCGAGCCGCACATCGTAGGCAAAAATCTCGGCGTACATCCGCTCGTTACTCTGATATCGACCTATGTCGGCTACAAGCTGCTCGGATTTTCCGGGATGATACTCGCGCCTTTTGCCGCGCTTACATTGTCTTGCGCGTTTCGAGCACATAAGGACGAGGAATACTCGAAATAAGTATAGCATATTTTTACCGAAACAGCAAGAAAATCTTTAAATATACCGAATTTTTTTACGATTTAGGCACACAGATCATTATTTACGTTTGACATATCAACACAAATGTGATATAATGTGTAGTATGTCAAAGGAAAAGGAAGCATAATATAAATGAACGTATTTGAGAAACTCTTTACAAATAAGATGTTCGTCGCGCCTCTCAGTGCCTGGCTTATAGCACAGGTCATAAAGACAATAATACATCTTTGCGTACACCGCAAGTTTGATCTTCGCCGTATGTTCGGCGACGGAGGAATGCCAAGCGGACACTCGGCGACGGTTCTATCACTGACAACGACCGCGGCAATAATCCACGGCGTAGACTCTTCAATATTCGCAATATGTGCGGTACTTGCCATAATCGTTATGAATGATGCTATGGGAGTCAGACGTGAAACGGGAATTCACGCGGAAAGGATAAACGAGATTTTCGAAAAGCTCTTTTCAAAGGACTTTTCGGACGAAGAAAAGCTCAAGGTTCTTGTCGGTCACACACCGCTTCAAGTATTTGTCGGTGCTCTTCTCGGTGTCACCGTCGGACTTGTCGTAGGACTTGCGCTCTGACTTTACAGAATAATAAGCAATACAAAAACAACAGATACAGCTAAAAAATGCACTGTATCTGTTATTTTTATATGTTGTTGTTGAAGTTCATCACGACTTGAGAGCTCTCAATGCGTTGAGTATTGCTATCACGGACACGCCGACATCGGCAAATACCGCCGCCCACATTCCGCAGAGTCCGAGTGCGGTGAGTACGAGCACCGCTACCTTTACCCCTATTGCAAAAACGATATTCTGATGTGTGATCGAGAGAGTCTTTCGAGCTATTCTTATTGCTTCGGAGATCTTTGACGGTTCATCGGTCATAATTACCACGTCGGAGGCTTCGATCGCCGCATCCGAGCCGAGCGCTCCCATCGATATTCCGACATCGGCACGCGCAAGCACGGGCGCATCGTTTATTCCGTCACCGACAAATGCGACGCTCTTTCCTTTTGTCTTGCTGCAAAGCAAATTCTCTACTCTGTCAACTTTATCTCCCGGCAGCAGTCCCGCATAGACCTCGTCTATTCCGATCCTCTCGGCGACAGACTCGGCGCTTGCGGCATTATCTCCCGTAAGCATTACGGTACGTTTCACGCCGAAGCGTTTGAGACGGAGAACGGCATCCTTGGCATCCTCTTTTATTATGTCGGAAATGGTTATCGAACCGATATATTCACCGTTTTCGGCAATATACACCGTAGTTCCGACCGAGCGACTCTCGACGCAGGCGATGCCGAGAGATTTCATCAATTTGATGTTTCCCACAGCTATCTCTCTACCGCCTACAAGCGCGGTCACACCGTGTCCCGAGATCTCTTTAACCTCGGATATAAGTCCCGAATCTATCTCGCCTCCGTAAGCTTTTTCAAGCGACAACGCGATCGGATGTGTCGAATAATGCTCGGCATACGCCGCAAGCCTTATGAGCTCCTTGCCGGCATCCTCGGAACTTCCGTTGCCGAAGCGTTTCAAATATTCCTCCGACGGTTCGATAGCGGTCACCTGAAAAACGCCTTTTGTAAGGGTTCCCGTCTTGTCGAATACGACGGTCTCGGTACCCGCAAGCGCTTCAAGATAGTTGCTTCCCTTAACAAGCACACCTATCCTTGACGCACCGCCTATTCCGCCAAAAAAGCTGAGCGGCACGGATATCACAAGCGCGCACGGACAAGAAACTACGAGAAAGCTGAGTGCGCGATATATCCATTCCGACCAATTTCCTGTGATCAGAGAAGGTATGACAGCTATAATCAAAGCCGCGATTACGACTGTCGGAGTATAAAACTGTGAAAAACGAGTTATAAAGCTCTCCGGCTTCGACTTCTTGCTCTGCGCGTTTTCTACCATATCAAGTATCTTACTTGCCGTAGATTCCCCAAATTTTTTTGTAACGCGCACGTCTATAAGTCCGGTCATATCGACATATCCGCTGAGCACCGTATCGCCAACGCCGAGTGAGATCGGCGCGGATTCACCCGTCAGTGCAGAAGTATCGATCGTGGTATTGCCGCTGATTATCACGCCGTCAAGTGCCACCTTCTCTCCGGCGCGTACACGCACCGTGTCTCCGATCTCAATCGTCTCGGGATCCACAGATTCGCACTCTCCGTCCCCACGCACGATATTAGCGTGATCGGGACGAATGTTCATAAGCTCGGTGATAGATCTGCGCGACTTACCTACGGCGTATTTTTCAAACATTTCGCCGATGCCGAAGAATATCATAACAGCCACAGCTTCAAGATATTCACCTATGCAAAATGCTCCTATGGAAGCGATAGACATAAGAAAATTTTCATCGAGCAAATTTCCTCGGAAAACTCCGGACACCGCATCGATAACGACGGAAGCTCCGACGACGGCATACGAAAGTATATAAAATCCCAATACGACCCATTTATCGTATTCAAACGAAAACCATTTATCGATCGTGAACGCCGCGGCGGCAAGAAGGATCGATATGATAAGTTTTGTTCTTCTCTTTTTCATATGCGTATTACAATTCCTTTACCGTAATGTCCGAGTCAACCTTCTTTGCGTTTTTTTTGATCTGCTTTAAGACCTCTTCAACATTCGAACATCCGTCGTCTATATCGACCGTCAGTTTGGTCGTAATAAAATTTACGCTTGCCTCTTTTACTCCCTTAACAGAGCCGACTCCTCTTTCTATCTTTGCGGCACAATTTGCGCAATCAAGTCCTTCGAGAATTAATGTTTTTTTCATAGTGTATTGTCCTCCGTTTCATAACATCAGCGACGCCGCCGTCAATTGAGCGATCATTCAACTGTTCTTGGCTATATTATAGTTGAATACATATTCAATTGTCAAGGGCTTTTTTCAAAAAAATTCAAAATATCTTATTGTTTACAATGCGGAAATATCTGATATCATAAATATCATATTTTTCAAGCGTTACCGCAATATGAGAAACTTTAAGGTCACAAATTACAAAAGATATTTATAGAGGAAAAACGCTCAAAAATTACATAGCTTACCCTTTTGAACGGTGAATATTTCTTGGTATGGATACAGACGGAGCGACATATAAATAAGATGAATACCTATATGGAGGTGAAGAAAAATGCACCGATTCAAAGAAATAGCAAACAAGATTATTGGCGCATCGATAAAAAATACTTATGACGGTCTTTGTTATATACTCTGCTGTATATTGCTTGTTGTATTCATAATCGCGCTTCTCATCATCCCCTTTGCATCTCTGCCCGAGAACACCAAAGTCGGATCATCCGAAGCGGACGCAAAGGCAAGTCAGAACACAGGAGCCGAGACCGAGAGTACAACAAAACAGGTCGGCGCACCGGTAAACGCAGACGGTACAGAGGAGACGAGCGGCGCTACCGCGAAAGAAAGCGAAATGATATTCCCTCTCGACGGCAGTATCACATCAAAATACGGTTGGCGCAACTCACCGGTATCCACCTCGTCGGAGTATACATTCCATCACGGAATAGACGTATCCGCATCGAAATCGGATGTTATTTTGTCGTACAAAAGCGGAACGGTTACGGAAACGGGATACAGCAATTCATACGGCTATTATATACTTATATCGCACGGAACCCACGACTCATTTTACGCGCACTGTGACACGGTCTACGTGTCCGTCGGCGACATAGTGAAATGCGGAGAGATAATAGCCAAAGCGGGAGATACGGGCAGAACCACAGGTAAGCATCTTCATTTTGAGATCAGGATCAACGGAACGGCAGTAGATCCGCTCGAATACGTAACACCGGATGAAGATCAAACGTAAGGCACTTCAGATCGCCTCGCTTGGCATAAATTACGGCGCGCTGACGATAATTTTGTACACGTTGTTCTCGGGAAATGCCGTACATTCATTTTTAATATTTCTTGCCGCCGGAATACACGAAGCGGGACATATCCTCGCCGCATCCGCTCTCGGAATAAAAATAAAAGAGATGCGCCTCGATCTTATAGGTGCATCTCTTATGACATCGGGAATACATTCATACCGTGATGAAAGAATACTGTGTGCCGCCGGCCCGTTTTTTAATCTTGTCGGAATTTTGTTCTCGTATCCATTGCAAAGGTTCTTGATATCGAGATCAATATTACCGCAAGTTGCCGAATACCTGGGCTTTTTCTGCGTCGCGTGTCTTGGTCTTATGCTCATCAATCTTTTGCCTGTAAGAGGATTTGACGGCGGGCGTATATTATCCTCTTTTCTTTCGGAATACATAGGAATCGCTTTTTCCGACAGCATTATAAATATTTTGACCCTCATTTGTATCGGCACCATTTGGGCTACCTCGATATATTTGATAATCAAGTATCAAAGCTCCCTCTCGCTTTTTACCTTTTCAATTATGCTTTTCGCAAGGATATTCCTTAAAGATAAAAAGCAAGGTTAGGATCGGCGGCTGTATGGACGAATAC
>CAZZFP010000028.1:0-7240 GCA_964653575.1 uncultured Lachnospiraceae bacterium | reverse complement strand
ATATTCCTTAAAGATAAAAAGCAAGGTTAGGATCGGCGGCTGTATGGACGAATACTTGACCATTCACTGCTCATTTTTACTACCTTAGCTCCGCGCGGCGAAAGCTTCACTTCTTTAATATCGGTTATTCGGATTATACCATACATAATGCCGAAGGTCAATGCTTGATATTTACACAAAAAAATCAAACCGATATTGACAAACACGGTTTGATTTTGTATAATTATATTTAGTTGATAGCCTTTGAGCTTACATAATTTCAAGCAAATCGGTCAACTTATCGATGCGGTGCTCTGCTTGGGTATCGGGGAAAAATCCCTCAACATCCATAAGACATCCGTCGATACCTGCGTTGTGAGCCGCGCCGATATCCATCTCCCTGTCTCCCACCATAAGAGCGGTCGATCTGTCAATACCGTGCCGATCCATAAGCCAATTTAAGGCATCGGGACATGGCTTTCGGTCAAATTTGAGAGTGCCGTCCATAACCTCGGTAAAATATTCGGCAATACCCATTTTATCAAGCAATTGATGGACGAGCTTTCCCGTATGGGTATAGAGATAGTTTTTCTTTCCCTGCTCTACCGCCACTCTCAATATCACGTCGGCGCCCGGGATCATCTCTTGCTTTTCAAGGGCAAGCTTTTCGTGTATTGCGTGGAACTCGCGATTTATCTTTTTCTTATCATCGTCCCATTCGTAACAGCCGAGTGCATATCCGACCGACACCTTGAGCTTGGCATATGCGCCATCGTATGTGTCGCTAAGTCCGTGATTTTCCAAAAGCTTTAACAGCGCCTCGGTAAATATCGGGTAGGTGTTTGAGATGGTTCCGTCAAAGTCATATATAAGATCCGTGTACATTTTTAAATCTCCGTATCAAGTGATTTATTCGTCGCCGTTTCTGCTTCTCTTTTTTTCTCTTCTTATTTCTTCTTCCTCTGCATTTCTCGGAACAAATATCGAATTTGCGCCGATACCCTTACGTCCAAAGATATAAGCAACAGTCGAAACCGCAAGCGGGAAAAGTATGATAACAAAATACGTCCACCAGAACGAATTGAGCGGTGCGTCGGGAGCTATGTGAATAGTCAGCGATCCCGTAAACATTCCCTGAATGAACAGTGCTATTACCTGCGCCATTCCGCCTATCTTTGTGATCGTCTCAGCGAAAGCTGACGTTGAAAAGCTTGCTATCCAACCGATAAAGCCCATAACGGCGCAAAGAAGGTTGGGGATATTGGCAAGCAAAGACATATAGAGACCGCAAAGCATCGGTGACTTCGACGTTTTTGAAACACCGTCCTTTGAACCTACGGAATAGGCTATATCATATATGAGAAACATATAAAAAAGTATTGCAAAGACGCTTGTAACTATCTGAAATGTGCCATTGGTAGCCAAGGCGATAACAAGTCCGAAGATGGATATGGCTATCTGCCTAACAAACATCTGTACCGAACTGTAATGGTATTTTGATAAAAAATCCTTAATTGACATTTTCATTCTCCCTATAAGACTAAAAAATCGATCATCTTATATTATATAGGTTTTTATGAGATTTTGCAAGAATACGCGAAGATTATTTACATTTTATACACTATAATTAAAACGAGGAGCCTCAATCGGAAAATTATGTCACAAACTTCAAACAACTCGGAATATCCTGCCGTACTTAATGATTTTGCCGCACACAAAATGGGTATACAAAACTGCTCGCCGAAGACCGTAGACGAATATTTGCTTGACCTTCGCACATTTTTGCGCTACATAATTGCAACGAGACGCGGTATAGATATAGAATCGGAAGATTTTCTTTCGATAGATATTTCCCACGTAGACGAAAAATTCTTTGAGTCGATAAGCGACAAAGAGATCCGCCTTTTTATAGGATACACGAGCAATGTTCGCAAAAATATGTGGTCGGCAAGAGCGCGCAAGCTCAGCGCAATAAAGGCAATGTACAGATATCTTACTTTGACCGAGCACTATTTCAAGGATGATCCGGCAAAAAATATAGAAGCCCCAAAGCCGCAAAAGACTCTCCCGAAATATCTTACACTTGAAGAATCGATAGCACTTCTCGATGCGGTCAAGAACGACAAAGAGTCTAAGAGCCGCGAGCGCGACTTTGCCATAATAACGCTGTTTCTTAACTGTGGAATGCGTGTATCCGAGCTGGCGGGAATTTGCCTTAACGATCTTGATCTTGTCGGTCTGCGATCGGTACGTGTGCTCGGAAAAGGCAACAAGGAGCGCATAATATATCTCAATGAGGCGTGCCGCGAGGCACTGCTTGAATATCTCAAATGGAGACTCGGCGAAGAAAGAGCTCGCCTTTCAACAAAAGCATTATTTTTGAGTAATCGAAATCAAAAAATGAGCGTGAAAACGATACAATGGATGGTCTATAAATACCTTGATATGGCGGGGCTCGAATCACGCCATTATTCGGTACACAAGCTCCGTCACACAGCGGCAACGCTGATGTATCAGACGGGAAATGTTGACGTCAGGGTGTTAAAGGAAATACTCGGTCACGCTCAGCTTAACACGACACAGATATACACTCACGTCAGTGATGCCGCGATCGAACGTGCTATGACCTTCAATCCATTATCAAACGAGCACAAGACCGAGGACAGTGACAAGTAGACAACCATATAGGCTATATTCAGCAGCCGAGAAGATCCATCTCGTTGGAATATAAAATATTTTCGATCATCTTTCCGAGAGTATTCTCGTCCCACGGACAAAGTCCGCGCTCGCAAAGTTCGCCAATAAAAGAACACAGCGCTCGTCTGAGATATTCATATTCCGAATACATAAGACCTTGCCACGAGCTCGCGCTAATCCCGCAGAGCCTGCCGAGAGCAAAGGTCGATGCACATTCGCCAAGACAGTTTTTTAACTCATTATACCCGCGGTCGGTCTGCAAATCTATTTTAAATGCGAGATCATCGCGGCACAGATCGGAACAAAGCCTTGACAGCTCGGAGATCTCAGAGGGATATCTCGTCGAAATGAGGGTCTTCGGAAGAGCCTTCTCTTGATAAAGATAATTCAAAAGTGATGCGAGCCCCTTCGCGCGGCTTTTTAGATCAGATGTGCCGATAAGACTTCCCTCCCCGAGCCTCGGAAGCCGATCAGCCTTGTTCTCTTCCCGGCGATCGAGGTAAAACTGCATAACGATGCCTCGCTTTTTGTATTCTATTCCGAAAAAGCGCATCATCTGGCACCTGAACAGCCCCGCCTCCTCGGGCGTGATGTCCGATCCGTCGCTCGCAAGTGCCTTTTTCAGCACGAGATCGGCGTGATATGGATCGGGCAAGCGAAGCTCGGACAGAATCTCTGCCGAATGTGCGGCGGTACGGCATCCGAAAGATACAAATTCGTCAAGCACAGCAATGTAGGCGCGCTCAAGATCTGCAAGACCGGCGATTATCACGCCACTGCGCTCGCTGAGCCTTTCGATATATTTTTTTATTTCTCTGTGCTCGACACGAAGTCCCTTGCCGGGACTGAACGTAGGTTTTACCGCAACCGAGCAGTCAAATTCTGAGATACGCTTAAGATCCGAAAGGCTGTCGCACGGATCAACGTCAAGCAAAAGCATCTTGACGTCGGAGCGCTCAAGCAGGGGCATCAGATCCACTCTGCCGTATGAAAGCTTTTCGGCAGTGACATTCCAAATACGCTCGCAATTTTGTGGGCATATAACAAGATCGCATTCGAAATATTTGCGAAGCTCAAGATGACTGAAGCAATACATCGCAGATCCGATAAGCTCGGGCATAATACGACAATACTCACGGAATTTATCGTAATCGGAAGCTTCCCCCGTAATATATTTTTCTTTGCAGCCGCATGTGCGCATAGCACGACGCCTTCGCTCGTCCGAAGATATCCAAAGCTCGGTTATATTTGAAAAGGTTTTGTTCTTCAATATATCCGAGGGGGACATATGGCTGTAAGCGCAATAGATCGGCATATGCTTTGCATATTTATGGTACAAGATCCTTGCATATTCGGTATCAAGCAAAAAATCGCTGTGGAGAAAGCCGCTCATGGTCGCAAAGGCTCCTTTCGGAAATTTAAATTTATATGATCACTTATATTTTATCATAATACGCAAGTTTTTTCAACATTTTTTGAAAAATCGCCCGTGCGAGCCGCAAAAAGTATGTACAAAATCAAAAATCTATGATATAATGTTGTGTAGTGTATACAGGCAATGTCGCCTTATTAAAGATATTTTTTAAAGGAATCTATAAAAATGGACAATACCAAACTTACAAATTTCAGTCTGATCTACCCCTCATCCGAAAGTCAGAAGGATCATATGAGCGGATCGGACAGACCGAATATCGATATGTATGTTCTGGACGAGCTCGGTCTTACCGAAATATTTGAGCTTAAGAACTCCGAGCTTTCGGATTATTTTACAGTGAACCCCGATGTTATAAATTACAGACTCGAGACCTTTGCCGACGTACTCGCAAACCCATCGCTGACGAAGACGCTCAACAAGCTTGTCCCGATTCTGAGCGATATATTGGAACTGCGCCGACTTGAAGCGGAAAACGACGATACAAACTCATACCTGCTCAGCATCTCCGAGATCGAGCTTTATATTTCGAGCATTGAAACATTGAACGCGGGACTCTCGGCTGTCAGAGGTCAGCTTAAGAGCCGCGCCTTTACTACTCTTGCGGACAGGATAGCCGAGCTTGCCGAAAGTGAGTACTATAAGGAACTAAATCTTCGCTTGGCAGAGCTTACCAATCGTGTGCGAGAGATAAAAAGCGTCACTATCGGAGTAAATCTCGATGCTCAGCTGCGTCCCTCGAGCGCAGGAGTGCTTTCGATAAACTCGGAGCAGTTTAGATCGGGAGATGTTATCGAAAAGATACTGCGTATGAATTTCAAGGACGATGAGTACACCTGTATCGCCGAGCTCGTTCCCTTCAGCAAGCGTCAATCGGAAAACCAAAAGACCGCGCTCTCGCTTGCCTTCTATTCCGCCATCAACGATGTTTATAAGCAATCCTTGCGTTCTTGGAAGAAGATCGTGCAATCTTACGTTCTCGATAACACGGACTTTCTGCTCGGACTTATGCCAGAGATAGAATTTATCGGCAAGGGCACCGAGCTTTTGCGCAGACTGCATACGAGAGGCTGTGCGCTTTCAAGACCTGTGATAATGCCCGCCGAGGATCGTGTATTCAGAGCCGTCGAGCTCTATAACCCCTGCGTTGCGCTCAAGGTCTCCGATGAAATAGTTCCGAACGATCTCGTATTTGATGAAAATGCCACGATATATGTGCTTACGGGACCGAACAGAGGCGGAAAATCCGTCATCACCTGTGCGCTCGGTATCGCTCAAGCTATGTTCCAGCTCGGACTTTATGTGCCTGCCAAAAAGCTTGAGATATCCCCCGTTGACGGTATATTTACCCACTTCCCCACGGGAGCCGATGACACCATCGACAAGGGACGTCTCGGCGAGGAATGCGCGCGTCTCGGCGAGATATTTGATCTTATCACAGACAAAAGTCTTGTGCTTCTCGATGAATCGCTGTCATCAACGGGCTCGTTTGAGGCTTCATACATTGCCGCCGAGGTGCTCTCGGGACTTGCTATGGTAAAATGCCGTTGTATGTTCTCGACCCACCTGCACGAGCTTGCCGCAGAGATAGATGACATAAATAAGGTCTCGGCAGAGAGCGGACGCGCTATGATAGATACGCTCGTTGCGGGAATAGAATCGGGAAAGCGATCATTTAAGATCACACGCGCTAAACCGGACGGAAAGAGCTATGCTCGCGACATAGCGCAAAAGTATGGTCTGACCTACAACAACATAGTTGACAAGGTACAGCACCGCACCGACAAGAGCGGCGAATAACATCTGCATCTATAAAAATATAAAATGATAAACATATCAAGGAGAAACACTATGGATAACAGCAAAAAGATGGAATTACTCAGATACGTTGACCACACCCTGCTCGCTCAGACCGCAACGCCGGATGAGATCAAGACCGTGATCGACGACGGAATCAAATACAATACCGCATCGGTATGTATTCCCAACTGCTATGTAAAATTTGCCGCGGAATATGCAAAGGGCAGGATCAAGATCGCAACTCTCTCGGGATTTCCGCACGGAAACCTTCCCACGGAGACCAAGTGCTTTGAAGCGGCTAAGGCATTTGAGGACGGCGCGGATGAGATAGATATGGTAGCCAATCTCGGATATCTCCGCGCAAAAATGTACGACAAGGTGCTCGAAGACATAAAAGCGGTAAAGAGAGTCTGCGGAGACAGAGTGCTTAAGGTCATAATAGAGACCTGCCTTCTCACCGAGGAAGAAAAAATTATGATGTGTAAGATAGTATCCGACTCGGGCGCGGATTATATCAAGACCTCAACGGGATTTTCGACCGCAGGCGCAACACGCGAGGATATTGCGCTCTTCAAAGCAAATTGCCGCGAGGGTCTCGGCATAAAGGCGGCGGGCGGTATTCGCTCGTTTGAGGACGCCGAGGATATGGTAGCGCTCGGAGCCACACGACTCGGCACGAGCGCACTCGTTGAAATACTCAAAAAAGAAGAGCTCGGAAATTATTGAGGACTCTTAAAAAAAGCATAATACAGAATCGCGGCTGCCGCACGAAATAATGTGCGACAGCCGCGGTTTTTGTTTTTGCTTTTTGTTATTTGCTTATGTCACCGTCAATGCAGTGAATAGTGTATGAGCCGGTCTTACTATTCCAATTGCTGTCCTTACTGATAACGTTCCACTGTTCTTTAGTTCCGTTAAATGTGATGCTCGTAAGACTGCTACAATTCTGGAACGCTCTATCGCCTATGCTCGTCACGCTGTTAGGTATCGTGATGCTCGTAAGCATTGTACAACCGTGAAATGCAGAACTGCTTATACTCGTCACGCTCCTTGCGTGCAACTATTTGTGTCAAAAAATTCTTCAATATACGCTCTGAATTTTATATTGTATTCTATCTCTAACCTATCGCTGAAAATCAAGACTTTATCTACAATTTTTATAATCATAGCCTTCTTGCCCTCATAGGTTTGAGCGTCAAAGCGTTCTACCCAATTTTTCAATTCATCGTCTATCTGTATAAACGCTCGCATTTGCTTTTCTTGTGCTGAAATTTCTTCTTCCAAATCAACGATCCGCTCTTGACTTACCTTCAATTCTACCTCTCGCTTCTG
>CAZZFP010000027.1:0-16291 GCA_964653575.1 uncultured Lachnospiraceae bacterium | reverse complement strand
GAATCGCTATGATGCGTGGTATGGTTACACTCTTGCTTAAGAACGGCTCTGTTGAGACAACAGTAACAAGAGCAAAAGAAATTCGTTCTTGCACAGAGAAAATGATAACACTTGCCAAAAAGGCAAACAAATGTATGGCACTCGGTACTGCCGAGGGCAAGGCAAGCGCTCTTGCATATCGCCGTCAGGCAATTGCTTACATCACTGAGCCTTCGGTAGTTGAAAAGCTCTTCAGCGAGATCGCTCTTAAATATGAAAACCGTAACGGTGGATATACACAGATATTCAAGACCGGTTACAGACGCGGCGACGCAGCGGAGATGGCTATCATCAAGCTTGTTGACGAAGCAAGTGCAACAGAAACAAAATAATCGGATGATAAACTGATTGTTTATTGACAATAATAAAACAAGCTCTCGGAAGCAAGTCTTTTGAGGGCTTGTTTTTTATTTTGCAAGCTATTGACAAAGATCGGTTATTGTGGTATTATTACAGTAACATTTACAAGGGATCTGTTGCTTTAGGAGGGGATGTATATGACGTATAAGTCGGATATAGAAATAGCTCAATCTGCAAAAATGAAGCCAATAGCCGAGATCGCCGAGGTTGCGGGCATCGATGAAAAATATCTTGAGCCGTACGGAAAATATAAAGCCAAGGTGGACACGGCAATATTGAATGAGTCGGATCGTAAAAACGGCAAGCTGATACTTGTGACCGCGATTAGCCCGACCCCGGCGGGAGAGGGAAAAACGACTACTACCATAGGTCTTGCCGACGGTTTGCGTAAGATCGGCAAAAATTCCGTCGTGGCACTTCGAGAGCCGTCGCTCGGTCCCGTCTTCGGAATTAAGGGCGGTGCCGCGGGCGGTGGATATGCTCAGGTCGTTCCTATGGAGGATATAAATCTTCATTTTACGGGCGATTTTCACGCGATAGGCGCGGCAAATAACCTTCTTGCGGCAATGCTCGATAACCATATTTATCAGGGAAATGCGCTAAATATTGACCCGAGAAGGATCACTTGGAAGCGATGCGTCGATATGAACGACCGCCAGCTTCGTTTCGTTACCGACGGGCTTGGTGGCAAAGTCAACGGTGTGCCGCGTGAAGATGGCTTCGATATAACCGTCGCGTCTGAAATAATGGCGGTATTTTGCCTTGCTGATTCAATCGCAGATTTAAAAAATCGATTATCAAGGATAGTCGTGGCGTATACATATAACGATGAACCCGTCACTGCGGGTCAGCTTGGTGCAGTGGGGGCTATGACGGCACTGCTTAAGGATGCTTTGAAGCCGAATTTGGTACAAACACTCGAGGGAACTCCCGCGTTTGTGCACGGCGGTCCTTTTGCAAACATCGCACACGGGTGCAATTCCGTTTTGGCGACCAAGCTTGCTATGAAGCTTGGCGATTACGCAGTCACCGAGGCGGGTTTTGGTGCCGATCTCGGAGCTGAAAAATTTCTCGATATCAAATGCCGTGCCGCGGGTTTGAATCCCGATGCAGTGGTCGTTGTTGCGACTGTTCGCGCGCTTAAGATGCACGGCGGCGTTGCCAAGACCGAGCTCGGCACCGAAAATACCGAGGCGCTCGAAAAGGGAATCCCCAATCTTTTGCGCCATGTGTCCAACATCAAAAATGTGTATAAGCTTCCTTGTGTCGTGGCGGTCAACCGTTTTCCGACCGATACCGACGCCGAGATATCTCTTGTCATTGAAAAATGTCGTGCGCTCGGCGTAAACACCGTGCTTTCAACCGTGTGGGCTGACGGCGGCGCGGGCGGTGTAGCGCTTGCCGAAGAGGTGGTAAGGCTCTGCGAGGAAGATAACGACTTTTCGTTCAGCTATGAGCTTGACGGTACCATCGAGGACAAGATCGATGCGATAGTACGCCGTATTTACGGCGGCGACGGCGTCAGATTTACTCCCGCGGCAAAGAAGGATGTAGAACGTCTGACCTCGCTCGGATTTGATAAGCTGCCTGTTTGTATGGCTAAAACTCAGTACAGCTTTTCCGATGTTCCCTCAAAGCTCGGCGCGCCGCAGGGATTTACCGTCACCGTGCGAAGCCTCAAGATATCGGCAGGTGCAGGATTTGTAGTAGCACTTACGGGAGATATTCTGACTATGCCGGGACTCCCAAAGTCTCCCGCCGCAGAGCGGATAGATGTGGATGATAGCGGAAGGATAATAGGTCTGTTTTGACGGGGCATATCATCGTTTTTAAGCTGTTATAAGATCAACGCCTCCCGTGAATTTACATCGGGAGGCGTTGCAAGAATTCGTTGTGAATTATTCAAAAAACTTTGTTTTTGCGCTTGACAAAGTGCTCAAATTGTGATACAATATATCAAGTTTATGATTAAGGGGTTTATATGAAAAAGATGCTTGATATTTCAACCGAAAATATTGATATTCTTATGGACAGGGTAAGATCCCATTACAAAAAATGTTTTGTTGACAAGGGCGCCGACTCTCTCGGGGCGTTTGACTTTGACGGATATACCGTTTTTCCCGGTTTTTGCGATGTGCACGTGCATTTTCGTGAGCCGGGTTTTTCTTATAAAGAGACGATAAAGAGCGGTTCTCTGGCTGCGGCGCGAGGAGGCTATACTACGGTTTGCACGATGCCGAATCTTGATCCCGTTCCCGATAACCGTGCCGCCATCAAACTTCAAAAGGATATAATAGATCGCGATGCTTGTATACACGTCTATCCTTATGCCGCCATAACGGTCGGCGAGCACGGCGAGGTACTCTCGGATATGGAGAATATGACGGATATTGCCATTGCTTATTCTGACGACGGCAGAGGTGTGCAGTCGGAGGATATGATGCGCGGGGCGATGTTGAGAGCAAAAAAGCTTAACAAGATCATCGTGGCGCACTGTGAGGTTAACGATCTTTTAAATGGTGGTTACATACACGACGGAGAGTATGCAAAAATTCACGGTCACAGAGGAATCTGCTCCGAAAGCGAGTATCTCCAGATCGAAAGAGATATAAAGCTTGCAAAGGAGACAGGTTGCGCATATCACGTATGTCATATTTCGGCAAAGGAAAGCGTCGAGCTCATAAGACGCGCAAAGGCTGAGGGAGTGGATATTACGTGTGAGACCGCGCCGCACTACCTTGTTATGGACGAGAATGACCTAAGAGAAGACGGAAGATTTAAGATGAATCCGCCGCTTAGATCAAGCAAAGACAGAGAGGCTCTTATAGAGGGAATAAAGGACGGGACGATAGATATGATAGCTACCGATCACGCACCTCATTCCGTCGAGGAAAAATCAAAGGGACTTGCAAAAAGCGCTTTCGGAATAGTCGGGATAGAGACCGCGTTTCCGGTTATGTACACAAAGCTCGTAAAAAGCGGAATAATAGATATGCGCCGATTTATTTCGCTTATCGCTGTAAATCCGCGGCGGCGCTTTGGTATTCCGTACACAGATGATTTTTCCGTCTGGGACCTTAAAACAGAATTTAAGGTAGATCCCAATGATTTTCTTTCAAAAGGAAGGGCTACTCCCTTTGAAGGAGAGACTTTATACGGCGTTAATCTTTTAACGGTATGCGACGGCAAAGTTGCGTATAAGAAGGTTTAAAAATCAAGTAACAGTTGATACAATAAATCATAAATTTATTTTTGGTATAATTTATCGGGAGGCAAGTATGGCAAAAAGAAAAGATCTCAAAAAAATACTTATTATCGGTTCGGGTCCGATCGTTATCGGTCAGGCTGCGGAGTTTGACTATGCGGGAACACAGGCGTGTTTGGCGCTTAAGGAAGAGGGCTACGAGGTAGTGCTCGTAAACTCCAACCCCGCAACCATTATGACGGATACTACGATAGCGGATAAGGTTTATATGGAGCCTTTAACGCTTGAGTATATCGCAAAGATCCTTCGTTATGAAAGACCCGACGCTATCGTTCCGGGTATCGGTGGACAGACGGGTCTTAACCTTGCTATGCAGCTTGAAAAGAAGGGCGTACTTAAAGAGTGTCACGTTGAGCTTCTCGGAACGAGCAGTGAGAGTATAGAAAGGGCTGAGGACAGAGAGCTTTTCAAGGAGCTTTGTCAATCGATCGGAGAACCAACAATTCCGTCGGAGATAACATACAGTATAGACGAGGCTAAGTCTGCGGCACTCAGCATAGGATATCCTGTGGTACTTCGTCCGGCATTTACTCTTGGCGGTACGGGCGGAGGCTTTGCCAATAACGAGGAAGAGCTTGTCGAGATAGGTCTTAATGCCTTTAAGCTTTCGCCTGTTCATCAGGTACTTATCGAAAAGAGTGTTAAGGGATATAAAGAGATCGAATTTGAAGTTATGCGTGACTCGAATGACAATGCCATTACCATTTGCGGTATGGAAAATGTCGATCCCGTAGGTGTTCATACAGGTGACTCAATAGTGGTAGCACCTATACTTACACTTAACGACCACGACCTTAAGATGCTGAATGACAGTGCCATAAAGATAATAAGAGAGCTTAAGATCGAGGGCGGTTGCAACGTACAGTTTGCATTGAATCCGCATACGAGCGAATATTATCTTATCGAAGTAAACCCGAGAGTGTCCAGATCTTCGGCTTTGGCTTCAAAGGCAAGTGGATATCCGATAGCAAGAGTTACCGCAAAGATCGCCGTAGGTATGACGCTTGACGAGATCAAGATCGCCAACGCAACCGCCGCCATTGAACCGAGACTTGATTATATCGTTGCGAAATTCCCGCGTTTTCCGTTCGATAAATTTACGTCGGCATCGAATATACTCGGTACTCAGATGAAAGCTACAGGCGAGGTAATGGGAATCGGTTCCAATCTCGAGGAATGTGTGCTTAAATCCGTTCGTTCACTTGAAACGGGAGTTTGCCATTTGTATCTTGCAAAGTTTGCCGATATGTCGATCTCCGAGCTCTTGGATTATGTTAAGGAATTCAGATCGGATAACATATACGCGATAGCACAGCTTATAAGAATGGGCGTCTCCATCGATGAGCTTTATGATGCTACGATGATTACGCCGTATTTCCTTGAATCGATCAAAAAGATCGTTGATATGGAAGGCGTACTTAAAAATAATGTAAACGATACGGACAGTTTAAAGGCAGCCAAGAAAATGGGATTTGCCGATAAATTTATTGCCAAGCTGTGGAACACCTCTGAAGCGTCGGTTGCTTCTTTCAGAAAGCAAAACGGCATTGTTCCCGCGTTTAAAATGGTAGATACACTTCATACAGGAGCATATATTCCGTATTTCTATTCATCCTACACGGGAGAAAACGCTTCGATTCTTACGGATAAGAAAAAAGCCGTCGTTCTCGGTGCGGGTCCCATACGTATAGGTCAGGGCGTTGAGTTCGACTATTCTACGGTACACGCCGTAACCACGATCAAAAAATCCGGATATGAGGCTATAATCATCAATAATAACCCCGAGACCGTTTCAACCGACTACACTACAAGTGACAAGCTCTATTTCGAGCCTCTTACCCCCGAGGATGTAATGAACATAGTTGACTTTGAAAATCCCGAAGGAGTTATCGCATCTCTCGGAGGACAGACGGCGATCAACTTGGCTGAGCCTCTGATGAAGCAGGGAGTTAAGATCATAGGAACGGATTGCGAGGCTATAGACCGTGCAGAGAATCGTGACAGATTTGAAAAGATACTTAAGGAGCTCGGAATACCTCAACCCGAGGGCAAAGCCGTAACCAAGATCGAGGACGGTGTGGAAGCGGCAAAGAAGATAGGTTATCCCGTGCTTGTCAGACCGAGCTTTGTTCTCGGCGGACGTGCTATGCAGATAGTCGCGAATGAAGAGCAGCTTCGTCATTACCTAAAGACCGCAGTCGAGATCGATGAGGACAAGCCGGTGCTCGTTGACAAGTATATAATAGGTAAAGAGGTCGAGGTCGATGCGATTTGCGACGGACGTGACGTGTTTGTCCCCGGAATTATGGAGCTCGTTGAGAGAACGGGCATACATTCGGGTGACTCCATAAGCGTTTATCCTACATTTAGCATATCCAACAAGGTCAAGGGGATCATTCTTCAGTACGCAAAGAAGCTCGGACTCGGAATAGGGATCATAGGTCTTTACAATATTCAGTTTATTGTAGACCACGAGGAGCACGTGTATATCATAGAAGTAAATCCGCGTTCGTCCCGTACGGTTCCGTTCCTTTCCAAGGCTACGGGCTACAGTCTTGCCGATATAGCGACAGAGGTCATTATGGGCAAGTCTCTTAAGGAGCAGGGAATATTCGATATTTATCCTACCGAGAAGAACAGATGGTACGTAAAGGTTCCCGTGTTCTCTTTCAGCAAGATAAGAGGTCTTGACGCTTACCTTTCTCCGGAAATGAAATCAACGGGAGAGGCAATAGGATACGACGACAGACTTAACCGTGCACTTTATAAAGCACTTCAAGCTTCGGGTATGCACCTTCAGAACTACGGTACGGTCTTTGCAACGATCGCAGACAAGGATAAGGAAGAGGCGTTGCCGCTTATTCGCCGTTTCTACGACCTCGGATTTAATATAGAAGCTACCGAGGGTACGGCGACATTCCTTAAGCTTAACGGTATACGCACTCATGTACTTCATAAGATAAGCGACGGAAGCGATGAAATATACGAATCCATTCGTCAGGGGCATATCGCTTATGTCATAAATACGAGCGATATCGGATCGACGGATCACTTGAGCGATGGATATAAGATACGTAAGTATGCTACCGAATGTAACGTTACTATGTTCACGTCTCTCGATACCGTTAAAGTGCTTCTTGATGTACTTGATGAGACCACACTTCGTATCTCAACCATAGATTCATAAGGGGATAATATGAAGCAAGTTCTGTTTAAAATAAAAGAGAATCTTCCGCTGACGGAAAACGTATATAAGATGGTGCTGGTCGGGGACACGGGCGACATCACACGTCCGGGGCAATTTGTAAATATCAAGCTTGACGGATTTTTCCTTCGCAGACCTATATCCGTATGCGATGTGAACGGTGACGAGCTGACTATCATCTATAAGGTGGTCGGTAAAGGTACCGAGACAATGAAAAATATGGCTTGCGGAGAGCTTGACGTACTTACAGGACTCGGGAACGGATACGAGCTTTCGGAGTCTGGGGACAAGCCGTTGCTAATAGGCGGAGGAGTAGGCGTTCCTCCTATGTACTTGCTTGCAAGAAAGCTTATTTCGGAAGGCAAGTCGGTCTCCGTGATACTTGGATTTAATACCAAGTCTGAAATTTTTTACGAGCGGGAATTTAAGACACTCGGCGCGGATGTTTACGTGACAACGGTTGATGGTTCGTATGGTACAAAAGGATTTGTTACCGACGCTATGCGGGATATCGAATATACATATTTCTATACCTGCGGTCCCGAGCCTATGTTGAAGGCGGTATGCGGTGCATCATCTTCAAGTGGTCAGCTCAGCTTTGAAGAGCGAATGGGGTGCGGCTTTGGCGCTTGTATGGGATGCTCGTGCAAGACGCTTACGGGCAATAAAAGGATCTGTAAGGACGGACCCGTCCTTCGCAAGGAGGAGATATTATGGCAGAAATGAAGGTCGAGCTGTGCGGGATCGAGCTTGATAACCCGATAATCCCGGCAAGTGGTACATTCGGATACGGTTATGAATTTGCAGAGCTTTACGATATAAATATTCTTGGCACGTTCTCTTTCAAGGGAACGACAAAGGAGGCGCGCTTCGGCAATCCCACACCGAGGATAGCCGAGTGTACCTCCGGAATGATAAACGCTGTGGGACTTCAAAATCCCGGCGTGGATAAGGTCATATCCGATGAGCTTCCGAAGCTTGCAAAATGTTTTCATAAGAAGGTTATGGCAAATGTAAGCGGATTTTCTGTCGAGGATTACGCCTATACTTGTGCATTGCTCGATAAATGCGATCAGGTGGGATGGCTTGAGGTAAACGTAAGCTGTCCGAACGTTCACGGGGGCGGTATGAGCTTTGGTACATCGCCGGAGGCGGCAGCCGAGGTTACAAAAGCCGTTAAGGCTGTAACCAAAAAGCCCGTGCTGATAAAGCTTTCGCCGAATGTTACCGATATCGTATCTATAGCCAAGGCTTGCGAGGATGCGGGAGCTGACGGTATAAGCCTTATAAACACACTTCTCGGTATGCGGATAGATCTGCGTACGAGAAGACCCGTTATCGCAAACAAGATGGGCGGTTTTTCGGGCAGTGCAATATTTCCCGTGGCTGTAAGAATGGTATATCAAGTAGCGCACGCAGTGGATATTCCCGTTGTCGGAATGGGCGGAGTTTCAAGTGCCGAAGATGTTATAGAAATGATGCTTGCGGGTGCGACCGCGGTGGAGGTCGGCGCGGCAAACCTTGTAGACCCGTTTGCGTGTAGGAATATTATCGAGCAGTTGCCTAAGGTAATGGGAAAATATAAAATAAATTCACTGAAAGAGATAATAGGAGGAGTAAACTGATGGGAAAAGATGTGATAATCGCCTGCGATTTTGACAGTGCCGCAAAAACATTTGCGTTTCTTGATAAATTTACAGGTAAAAAGCCGTTCGTAAAGATAGGTATGGAGCTTTACTATGCCGAAGGACCTTCGATCGTGAGAGAGATAAAGGCGAGAGGGCACAAGATCTTTCTGGATCTTAAGCTTCACGATATTCCGAACACTGTAAAAAAATCAATGGCAGTACTTTCAAGACTTGATGTTGATATGTGCAATCTTCATGCGGGGGGCACTGTCAGGATGATGGAAGCGGCAATTGAAGGACTTACACGTGAGGATGGGACAAGACCTCTGCTTATTGCGGTAACTCAGCTGACTTCTACCGATCAGGAAAGTATGGAGAAGGATCTGCTCATAAAGGAGCCGATAGACAAAGTAGTTATGCACTATGCTTCCAACGCAAAGAAAGCCGGACTTGACGGTGTCGTATGCTCTCCGCTTGAGGCAGGCAAGGTGCACGAGGTCTGCGGAAAGAGTTTTATTACCGTAACCCCCGGAGTGAGATTTGCCGATGGAGATATCGGGGATCAAAAGCGCGTTATGACACCCGCCGAGGCTAAGCGTATCGGATCCGATTATATCGTTGTCGGCAGACCGATAACGGCGGCAGAGGATCCCGTTGCGGCATACGAAAGATGTGTCAGAGAGTTCGTTGATTGAAACGGATAAAAAACAAAACATCGAATATGTAAGGAGAGTTAGAGATGGAAGGATATAAAAGAGAATTTATTGAGTTTTTGCAGAGCGCGGGCGTCTTGAAATTCGGAGACTTTACAGCCAAGAGCGGCAGAAAAATACCCTATTTTATCAACGCGGGTGACATAAAAACGGGTGACCAGATCGCCAAGCTCGGTGAATTTTATGCTAAAAGCTATCTCGAAAAGGTGGGAAACAAAAGAACGGTTCTTTACGGTCCTGCATACAAGGGTATTCCGATAGCCGTATCGGCGGCAGTAGCTTTGGCTAAAAACGGTCTCGACGTTCCTTTCTTTTTCAATCGTAAAGAAGAAAAGGATCACGGAGAGGGCGGAGTATTTGTAGGTTACGTTCCGAAGGCGGGCGAAGAAATAGTTATCGTCGAGGATGTTATCACAGCAGGTACCGCGATACGTGAAAGTATGGCAAATCTTCAAAAGCTTGAAGGAACCAAGGTTACCGCAACCTTTGTTATGGTCGATAGAAAAGAGAAGGGTAAGGGCGAAAAGAGTGCTATGGCGGAGATCGAGGAAGAATACGGATTTCCCGTTTACTCTGTCGTAGATGTTTACGACATTATCGAATATCTTGAGCAAGACCCCAAGAATAAAGAAAATGTGGATAGAATAAAAAATTACCTTGCTGTAAACGGCGCAAAAGCGTAGATCTTATTTAAGGAGATAAAAAGATGAGAAGCGTTATAGATATTTTGGATCTTACGACGGAAGAGATAGACGGACTTTTAAATACGGCGAATGACATTATAGCACATCCCGAAAAATATGCCGAGGCGTGTCACGGCAAAAAGCTTGCTACTCTTTTCTTCGAGCCCTCGACGAGAACAAGGCTGAGCTTTGAAGCGGCGATGCTTGAGCTGGGAGGTTCTGTTATAGGATTTTCTTCCGCACAAACGTCCTCTGCTTCAAAGGGAGAGAGCGTCGCTGATACAGCTAAGGTCATAAGCTGCTATGCGGATATAATCGCTATGCGTCATCCTAAAGAGGGCGCTCCGTTTGTTGCATCTCAAAATGCGTCGATACCCGTCATAAATGCAGGTGACGGCGGGCACTGTCATCCGACACAAACGTTAGCGGATCTTTTGACAATACAGAGAGAAAAGGGGAGACTTCACGATCTTACCGTAGGCTTTTGCGGAGATCTCAAGTACGGCAGGACTGTACATTCCCTTATTTCCGCACTTTCCAGATACGAAAATATACGTATAGTATTGATTTCTCCCGATGAGCTCAAGCTTCCGAGCTATATCAAAAATGACGTTATGATCAAGAACCATATGGAATATATACAGACTACCGAGCTTGAAGAAGTAATGCCCGAGCTTGATATCCTTTATATGACCCGTGTTCAGGGAGAGCGGTTTGCAAGCAATGATGAATATTTAAGGCTTCGTGACAGCTATATTTTGACGCCTGATAAGCTTAATAATGCAAAGCCGGATCTTGCGATACTTCATCCTCTCCCGAGAGTGAATGAAATAAGCGTTAAGATCGACGACGATCCGAGGGCTTGCTATTTTAAGCAGGTGTTGAACGGAAAGTATATGAGAATGGCACTTATACTCAAGCTTCTTGACGAAGCAAAAAATTCCGAAAGGAAAAAGGTAGATTATACGGGCAGCGAATATATAGTCAATAAGCTTAAATGTCGTAACCCCAGATGTATTACTACGGTAGAGCAGGAGCTTGATCAGATCTTTCACGTTACGGATGCCGCCGAGGGCGTATGCAGATGTATTTATTGCGAATCAAAGGAATATATAAAATAATAAAATCACATATTGATTGAATAATTTAATTTGTAAAGGAGAATTATTATGTGGGATCAGACAACAGAAAAAATCGGTGTTACAGGTCACAGAGGTTGCAAGGCATATATGCCCGAAAATACCCTTATGTCATTTTCGGAGTCGTTTAAACTCGGAATCGATGTGCTTGAATTTGATGTTCAGCTTACGCTTGACGATGTTGTTATCGTAATGCACGATACGACGGTCGATCGTACTACTGACGGAAAGGGAGCTGTTTGCTTCAAAACTCTTGCCGAAATGAAAGCACTTGACGCGGGTGTTAAATTCGGATATCCGGGTGCTCGTGTTCCTACCCTCGATGAAACACTTCAACTTATAGTTGATGAGGCTGACAGCAATATGCTGCTTAACGTTGAGATAAAGGACCAGACTCCCCGTGTTATTGACAAGACCATTGACGCACTTCGTCGTTTTGGACTTGTAGAGCGTACCGTTATCGCAAGCTTTGATGCTCAGACGTTGCTATATGTGCAAAGATACTACCCCGAGTTCAAGACTCAGGGTCAGCCTCCCGTCTGTATGAAGAGATATGATGAGAGTGTGCTTGATAAGATGTACGGTATGGGCGTTCCGATGGATTCGGCAAAGCTTCCTACCGATGAGGATATATTTGAGGTAGTAAAGCTTGCAAACGATCACGGTATTCAAGCGTGGGGATACCATGCCGACAACCGCGAGGTGGCAGAAAGAGCTATGAAATACGGCTTTACCAACATAACCGCTAACGATCCTCATGAGCTTATCGCTTATCTTGATGAGATCGGAAGACGCGTAGGTAAATAATCGTATTGTAACATAATATAAAAAAGCAAATATGCCGTTACCTTAGAGGTATCGATATATTTGCTTTTTATCTTTCGGTTTTGTAAATATTCAAAGTATAATATTGACAAATTGGTGATACAATGATATCATTTACGGTAGATCGATTTTTTACAATGAATAGGAGAAATAAAAGTGCAACCTAAGAAATTTATAGCATTTATGAATGTTATCGAAAAGCTGAAATGCAATACACGGCATTCGTGGACGTCAAGCGGACGTCACGAGAGCGTTGCGGAACATTCGTGGAGACTTGCGGTAATGGCGTTGCTTTGTTCTGATGAATATCCCGAGCTCGATATGGATAAAGTCATAAAGATGTGTCTTATACATGATTTCGGAGAGGCAATAACAGGAGATATACCATCTTTTAACAAGACCGAAGAGAACGAAAGAACAGAGGATAAGGCAATAGAACAGCTTATGAATCTTTTGCCGGAGTACTATTCCGAAGAGTTTTCGGGACTCTTTGATGAGATGAGGGAAAGACAGACTCCGGAGGCTAAACTTTTCAAAGCACTTGACAATATGGAGGCAGTCATTTCGCATAATGAAGCAGACATATCCAGCTGGATCCCGTTTGAATACTCGGAAAACCTTGTATACGGGCAGGATGCTGCCGCATGGTCTGATTGGACAAGAAGACTCAGGTCTCAGCTTAAGGAAGACAGTCTTTTGAAGATAGAACGAGCGCAAAGCTCCGAAGATAAAGAATAATTAAAGCGATTAAGTATAAAAAATGAGTGACCCTTTGGTCAGCACCTTTAAATGTGCTTTCCGTTCGGTCACTCATTTTTATATTATGCTATATTCCGAGACGGTTATATAGCATTGTAGAGAAGGCGGATCAAAGTTCAATTCCTTTGATTACCGCTTTCAGGTTTTCGGCACTGTTACGAAGTAACGTTATCTCATTGTCGTTAAGAGGCAAGAGCACTTTGCTGTGCGCACCCTCGTTGCCGACTATATTTAAAAGGCTGAGACATACGTCGTCGATTCCATATTCTCCGTGAAGCATAGTAGACACCGTCAAGGTTGTATCAATACCGCTCAATAAACATTTGCAGATATGGCAAGCCGACATAGATACTGCATAATAGGTAGCGCCTTTACGTTGTATTATGCGTGATCCGGACTTGCGTACGTATTCCTCAACTTCGTTGAGTCTAAGCTCCGGATATTTTTCGTGATTCATAACCGATTTTCCAAAATCTGCAACGGGAATGTTGGAAATATTTGCCACGGACCACGGAATAAAGCCCGAGTCTCCGTGTTCACCAAGAACATATGCGTGTACGTTCATCTGGCTGACGGAGTAGTATTCGGATATTCTTGAGCGGAGTCGTGCAGTATCAAGTATGGTACCGGAACCTATGACCTTTGATTCCGGAAGACCTGTGTATTTGCAGAAAAAGTATGTAAGTACATCAACGGGATTACTTACTATCACGTAGGTTGCGTTCGGGGCAAATTTTAAAACACTGTCCGCAACGGATTTCATTATGTTTACGTTAGTCTGCGTAAGCTCGAGACGTGACTGCCCGGGCTTTCTTGCAATGCCTGAAGTAATGATGACGATGTTGGAATCTTTAGCGTCCTCATAATTTCCGGCGTAGATTGACGTGGGATTGCAGAAGGGCGTTCCTTGACGTATGTCAAGCGCCTCGCCGAGTGCTTTGTCTTTGTTGATATCGATCATAACGATCTCGGATGCAATACCTAAGATTGTTAATGAATATCCAATTGTTGCTCCCACACTGCCGGAGCCGATAATTGTAATTTTATTCATATGTTTTCATCTACCTTTTTATATATTTTATTTATTGAATCATTTTAAAACGGATATTGCATCTCCGATTGTTTTCTCGAGAGCTTCGCGTCCGTATTTGTCAACTTCTGCTTTATTTTTTTCTCCGTGCGTTAAGCAACCCGCACCTCCGATACAGCCTCCTACGCAAGCCATTCCTTCTATGAAGTTTCCGTCAAGCATACCTTTGTTGAGCTTGAGGAGCGCCACGCGGCAAGCTTCTATTCCGTCACATACGACGGGCTTTACCGTAAAGTCTATATTTTGTTCCTTCATCGCTTGTGCAGCCGCATCCGTAAGACCTCCGCTTCTTGCAAAGATCCTTCCGAAATATGAGGCGTTGTCAAGCACACCTTCTTCAAGGGTCTGGATATCGACGTCACGGCTGTCAAAGAGCGCCTGAAGCTCTTCAAATGTCAGAACCGTGTCTATATAAGGTCTGACTGTTTCGAGCTGAGCCTCGGCTTTCTTTGCAGTACATGGACCGATGAAGATAACCTTGGAATTCGGTGTCTTTTCCTTTATGTACTTTGCAAGTGTAGCCATAGGCGACAGGTTGTGGGAAATATGTTCTACAAGATTTGGGAAGTTTGATTTAATGTATTGAACGAATGCAGGACAACAAGAGCTTGTCAATACCCCTTTTTCGGAGAGCTCGCGAGCTTCTGCCATCGCGACCATATCCGCACCGAGCGCCGCCTCGATAACATCGTGAAATCCGAGCTTTTTAAGTCCCGTGACTACCTGACCGAGCTTTGCGTATGAGAACTGGCTTGAGATCGAGGGAGCAACTATGGCATATACCTTATAGCCTTTATCTTCGGAATTGTCATTGCTCTTTTTGAGGATATCGATTGCATTAAGAATAAATGATTTATCCATAATAGCACCGAATGGGCACTGATAAACGCATGCTCCGCATTGAATACACTTGTTGTTATCGATCTTGGCTGCCTTTTCTTCGTTCATCGATATAGCCTTTACTTTGCAAGCATTCTGACAGGGACGCTTGCGGCTGACGATGGCGGTGTAGGGGCATACCTTAGCACACGCTCCGCACTCTTTGCATTTCGATTTATCTATATGAGCCACGTGATTGTGATCAAACGATATTGCACCGAATTTACAAACGTCCTCGCAACGGTGTGCAAGACATCCGCGGCAAGCATTCGTTACCTCATAGCCTCCGACAGGACATTCATCGCAGGCGATATCTATTACCTCGATTATATTCGGGTTGTCCTTGTCTCCGCCCATAGCGAGCTTTACACGTTCTCCGAGTATCGCTCTTTCTTTGTAGACACAGCATCGCATGGTCGGCTCATTGCCGGGAACGAGTTGCTTCGGAATATCCATCATATTCTCGAGCAACTTGTCGTTCCAAGCGAGACGCGCGACCTCGCGCAGTACTTTATATTTTAAATGCTGTACCTTTGTATCAAATTTGCGCATTTTTACCTCCATTAGAAATAATTTACTTTGATGCGTTTTCCCATTTTTTTAAGACAATCTGAAAGTTCGGTTACCAAATTCATTTTTATGTTGAAGTTGATAGGAAGATCCGGATTTTGATGAGCCGGATTTACCGCTCTTCCAACATAAAAGTTGATATCCGTTGCTTCTTCAAACAAAAGTCGGCTTATAAGGGACGCACCGTCTTTTTTAAAATTCCAATCCTCGTAGAGAGCGTTCTCTCCGAGGTAATCTTTTGCGTATTGAATTACCTTGTTCATAGTAATTACGCCTTCTGTTACAAGATCGATACCCTCAATATATGCTATCGGGGGCACGTCACTGCGCTCAAAATTCAAGCTTGTCTTTACGGGCTTGCCAAGATATTTTGCCGCAATAGATGACGTTGTACCGCCGCATACGATATGCTTGCCTTCCTTTGAGAAGAAAAGTGACATCATTCTGGTCGCGTCGTCCCGGTTTGAGGGGGGACCGAACAAAATATTCATAGGCTCTCTCTTGCGTATTTTAATAACGCAAGCCGTCGTGTCATCACCGGGTTTGTTTCCGTACAGGCTGTCGCACTCATCCACGAGCATAGTAGAGAGATTTTTTGCAGTATAGCCGCCTGCAACAAGTGCCAACATATATTCTGCGATATCTTCACGCTTCCAGCCGAAGTTGTATTTGCCACCCATTCCGGCATGCGGACATCCGTCACTCATAGCTATGAAAACGTCATCCTCTTGTAAGCTGATGGTAGATTTGAATATTTTTTTGCCGTCGATATTCATCTCGGTCTTGGGGTAATCGTAAAGAGCGAAATCCCTGATGATGATAACGTGCGGGTTATCGTATTGAATGATCTCGGCTAACTCATTGTTCAAGAGATGGATAATTGTGAACGTTGAATATGCCACGCCTCTTACCGAGCATACGGGAAGCGTTGCGGCAATGGTTGCCACACATTCCTCAATGGGGAGCCCCGCCGCCATCATCGTGGAGATTATTTTGGAAGTCAGAGTTGAAAGTATGCTTGCTTTGACTCCCGAACCGAGACCGTCAGCCAATACTATGACGGTGGAGTTCTCGTTTTCCTCAACAACGTCTACGTGGTCACCGCAAAGCTCTTCTCCAAAGTGATTGATGCTTTT
>CAZZFP010000026.1:0-16521 GCA_964653575.1 uncultured Lachnospiraceae bacterium | reverse complement strand
ATTTTCAAAAAATTAATAACTTTATTTTGTATAAACATCAAATCTCGACGTTATCGTTGTCTTGATGTTTTATGTTAAGCTCGACGCCTTTGATCGGTATCGAGGTCTTAACGACAAATCCGAATGCTATATTTTTGAAGGTGCCCTCGAGATACGCCCTATCGTCACCATATTGGGATAGAATATCCGATAGCGCAAGACCGCCGACATAACTCAGCTCAAGTATGACGTCGTCCGCCCTTAGCTTGTCGATGTATCTTAAAAGCTTACGAAGATTAGAAAAATCAGGCATACCACTGTCAAGCTTGGAGGCAAGGAGAAGATATAAATGATATTCATCACCGGTAAAGATCGGTAGGGGAGCAAATTTTTTCGCATTTGCATATGACAGTACTTTGAGCGTAGGTGCGTCATTCGCGTCGGAAAATACACATTCCGAGCTGCCGCCTATCGCAAGCTCAGCCTTTGCTCTGTAGGCTCCCGCTATCATATTAAGAGCGCTTTTATCTGCGCCGCCGTCGTACGGGTCCTTTAGCGTATAGCTTGCAAATATTTCACAGTCTGTATAACTGTATCCCTTTGCTACCGTCATTCCAACAGAATTGAGCACGGCGTACATCGCTTTGCAGTATGATGAACAATTTCCGATGTTTACCTCGCAACCGACATATTTCTCGTTAAATACGGAAAAATCCGCATTCTCGGGCTTCATACGGATGTTATCGCAAAGCTCATCCTCGGCGTCCGTATCCTTTAGAGCCTCATAAACCGAGCCCAGAGACAGTAGAAACTCCATACTGTATTTGGCAACAAGAGAGTTGTTGCCGCGTCGCAGACAAAGCTCTCGAGTTTTGCCGGAGATCCCGACAAATACTAAATTTATGCCGTCTTTGTCATCGCATATCTTTTGTAACCTTGAGGCGCACGCTCTTGTTACTCTAACGGTGTAAGCTGCCGTTTCGAGGTCTTTTAACAAGTATGAAAAAATATCGTAATCCGTCGCATCCGCGGCAAGACGGTCTGTAAATAAGCTCGCGACTGCGGAAAGATTCATCGTTGCTCCGTCCGCAATACGCATAAGGGAGCAGAGAATACCACCGCATTCAACGGGACTTGCCATAGATATCGTCTGACATTCAAGCATATCCGAAATAAACCTGTTTAGCATAGAACCGTCGTTTGACATAACGCAGGCATAGAGATCGTTGCTGAAGACTTCCGGTGTATTCGGCTCATTAAAATATATTTTGGTGTTCGACGTTACTTCACATAATAGTTTTTTTCGCTCTGCTATGCGTCTTTCCTCTGTGGTCCTCGCGAACGAACAATATTTCGGGAGAATAGGTTCCTTTCCGCTACGTTCAATATAATTATCCGCCACCGACGCAAGCTCCGAATATGTCGCCGGATCCCTTAATTCGTAGGAAAGCGCGCGCAGCTTGGATTGCATATCATTGAGCGTTTCGTAAAGATCGGAGTCGTGTGTTTCAAGCTGAATCGGAGCTCTTTTGTCCGGCGAGCGTTTCAATCTGTCCGAAAGATCGTTTAAAAAGAATATCTCACTTACCGTAGGCGCTTTATTTAATGTGCTTGAATAGTATCGAGCAATACGGCGAAGCTGCCCTTTGCTCAGACTAAGTCCAAGTTCTCGACGCATATTATCAAAATTTGCGTCGGTGTAGCTTCCGAAATTGCGGATGATCGCCATCATCATTTCGTTACGGTTCATAATTCCGAGTTCCTTTCCTTGATTATTTCTCCGAAGCATAACGTACCGCGCCGTTCGATCGGCTTTACGTCAAATATACGAGAATGTAATGGTACATCTGATCTTACGGCTACCTCGACAAAGGATGGCGTATGACCGATAGCCAGACCGTCCTCGTAGGTTTCAAATAAAACGCTTACCGAGTCGTGTGTGTTTATATAATCGTCAATTACAGAATATGATATTTGCTTTTGATATTCTATGAGCTCATTGCAACGCTCGTGCCTTACATTGACGGGTACTTTGTTCGGCATATTTGCCGCGGGCGTGTTCTCCCTCTCCGAATAGGGAAAGACATGTACAGCAAGAAATCTTGCTTTTTTGAGAAATTCCTTCGTTTTTTCAAAGTCCTCGTCGCTCTCGCCCGGAAAGCCTGTTATTATATCCGTGGTAAACATAACGTCATCTATTTTTTCTCTGAGATATTCTATCGCTTCAAGTGCCATTTTCGCGTTATAACGACGCTTCATAAGCGCAAGTATGCGATCGCTTCCGCTTTGCATAGAAAGATGAAAATGCGGAGAAAGCGAGTGAACCTGCGCCAGCCTGTCAATAAAACCGCGCTTCATAATGGCAGGATCCAACGAGCCGGTACGAACACGATTTATCCCCTCAATACCGTCAATAGCCATAAGAAGATCCGCCAGATCGTATTTTCCCGTTTCCTTGCCGTATGATCCTGTCTCTATTCCCGTAAGGACTACCTCGCGGCAACCGCCTTCGGTCAGAACTTTGATCTCATCAAGCACATCATCGAAGGCTTTGGAACGTATATGACCGCGTGCGGACGGAATGATGCAGTATGTACAACGACTTTCACATCCGTCTTGGATTTTTACATACGCTCGCGTGCGGTCAAAATGCTTGATGTTCATACTCTCAAACGGGCAAGCGAGCACGTCGCCTATATTTTCGACCGCCTTCGCGCTTTTTTTACCTTTACGGATCAGCTCAAGCGCAACATCCGCGACCGAAAGCTTGTTTGTATTTCCGCATATATAATCCACACCGTTGATCGCCTTGATGCTTTCCGGGTCGGTTTGGGACAGACATCCGCACACGAGAATATATGCGTTCGGATTTGTCTTTATAGCGCGCCGTATCATTTGACGGCACTTTCGTTCGGATTCTGCTGTTACAGTGCAGGTGTTTATAATGTAAACGTCACATATCTTGCTTGCCTCGGATATTATAAAACCGTATTCCGCAAGCTTTTCGGCAATTGCTTCGGATTCGTATTGATTGACCTTGCAACCGAGCGTTATCAGCGCCGCTTTTTTTGATGATGTTGACAATTGATCTTACCTCCGTTTATCGTATACCGATTTATTTTAACATAATTTGCGATCTATGTAAAGTGGATATTAAAAAAACTTTGTTATATCGCGAAATAAATTCACTTGTGCGAAGAAAATTTGTCAAATCCTCTTGAAAAGAAAGGGCTAATGTTGTATAATATCTAATTGAAGAATGCTGCTTTGCTGAAAGCAGCAATAAAAAGATAAAGATAATATAAGGAGACAGGAAAATGAGCGAACTTCACATCATCGATCATCCTCTTATCACACACAAGCTTTCCATTATGCGTAACAAAAAAACAGGTTCAAAAGACTTCAGAGAGCTTCTTGGAGAGATAGCTATGCTGATGGGCTACGAGGTAACCAGAGATCTTCCTCTTGAAGATGTTACGATCGAAACCCCAATTACAAAGATGAAGGCAAAAATGATTTCGGGAAAGAAGCTTGCTATCGTTCCCATCCTTCGCGCAGGTCTTGGTATGGTAGACGGGCTTTTGAGTCTTGTTCCGGTTGCAAAGGTAGGACACATCGGTCTTTACAGGGATCCGGATTCACATCTTCCTGTTGAATATTACTGTAAGCTTCCGTTCGATATCGAAGACAGAATAGTTATCCTCGTCGATCCTATGCTTGCTACGGGAGGCTCGGCTTCCGATGCCCTTACGATGCTGAAAAAGCGCGGATGCCATAACATAAGACTTATGTGCCTTGTATCAGCTCCCGAAGGCGTTGCAAAGGTTCAGGCAGATCATCCCGACGTCGATATCTACACCGCGGCACTTGATGAGTGCCTTAATGAGCACGCCTACATAATCCCCGGACTCGGAGATGCCGGCGACCGTATATTCGGCACAAAGTAATGTGAGCGCGTAAGCTTATCGTCATTGCTGACTAAAATCGATATATCATTTTTAAAACAGTACTGTAGTCGGTGATGAATACGTCACCGCTACGGTATTATTATTTGTACGGACTGTTTTGCTTTCTATCTCGGTCCGACGATCATTTCAAAGGAAAAATATGCGTATAATAACGGTAAAGAAGAACGATGCCGGGCAAAGGCTGGACAAGTTTCTGACCAAGGCTGTCAAAGGAATGCCCGCGTCGTTGTTGTATAAGTCAATAAGGACAAAAAAGATAAAGGTGAACAGAAAGAGAACGGAGCAGAGCTATATACTTGTCGAAGGGGATGAGATACAGCTTTTCCTTCGTGACGAGCTTTTTGAATCGCCGTCTAAGGATGAGCGCGCGTATTCGAGAATAAAGCCTAAGCTTTCGATCATTTACGAGGACGAGAATATCATACTTTGTAACAAGCGTCCGGGAGTTCTCGTGCACGAGGATACCGCAGACAGTGAAAATACGCTTATTATGCACATAAAAGCGTATCTTTATCAAAAAGGTGAGTATGACCCGGCAGAGGAGCAATCATTCGCTCCCGCACTCTGTAATCGTATAGACAGAAACACGGGTGGAATAGTGCTTGCCGCCAAAAACGCCGAGGCACTGCGGATTCTCAACGAAAAGATACGTAATAATGAGCTCTCAAAGTACTATCTTTGTGCAGTTCACGGTACACCGAATAAAAGGGAAGATACCCTCCTGGGATATCTTCACAAGGACAGCGCGTCAAACACCGTAAAGGTCTCCGAAAAAAAGTTTTCCGACTCCAAGGAGATAATAACAAAGTATAAGGTGCTTGATTCTGCAAAAGGGCTGTCTTTGCTTGAAATAGAGCTTGTAACGGGACGTACACATCAGATCAGAGCCCATATGTCTTATATAGGCAATCCGTTGCTTGGCGACGGAAAGTACGGTATAAATAAAAACGACAGGCAAATGGGCTATAAATTCCAGGCTCTTTACGCGTACAGGCTTATATTTAATTTTAAAGAGAACGCGGGAATACTTGAGTACCTTAAGGGAAAACAGTTCCGCGTACCATACGGAGACATCTGGTTTCTCAACGAATTTCCTAATTATCTTTCAAAAATAAAGCAAGATAACTGATCTTACGGAGGTCACAATGATAAATAATTCCAAACTTACCGAAAGCTTGAATAAAGCTCCTGTTTTTTACGGTGCTTTGTTCTTCAGCGGAGTGCTGACGGGTCTTACCGTGGTATTTCCGAAAATAGGTATTTTTGAATGGATCTCTTTGATACCCGGGGCACTCTGCCTTATATCTGCGGCGCTTGATGAAAAAAGAAGCTTCAAAAAAATGTATGGCATAGGTTTTTTGTTTTATATGAGCTATTTTCTCGTAAATTACAGCTGGTTCTTTTCTATGTACCCGCTTGATTTTACGGAATTCAACAAGCTTGAAGCCGCGGGCGTCGTATTTATTGCCTGGATAGGTCTTTCGCTACTTGCAACCCTGATCTATGCTTTCATTCCCGTACTTTTAAAGTTATTTGCCAAAGGCAAGCTTGGCAAGAAATATCCGATACTGCTTCCGATAGTGCTCGCGATGCTTTGGACCGTGGCTGAGTGGTCGCTGACCCTTCATTGGACGGGTGTCCCGTGGGGAAGGCTTAATCTCGGACAAACGGATATGACGGTATTTGCGCAGACCGCATCGCTGTTCGGATCGTATTTTGTTACATTTCTTATAGTGCTTGTCAACTCACTGATCTCTTACGCCTTGATCAATGTGGGCGTGCGTAAACTTTGCATAATTTTATCATCTGCGATCTTGGCGCTCGACCTTTTATCGGGAATTATAATACTTTCGATTACGGAGAGCTCTATGGCGAAGGACGAAAAGGTTAAATTTGCGGCGGTGCAGGGAAATGTCTCATCAAAAGAAAAATGGGATCATTCTTACGGAATAATGATCTCCATCGAAAGACACGAAAAATATACCGAGCTCGCTGTAAAGTATGGCGCAGATTATGTTGTCTGGCCCGAAACCGCTATACCATGTTCCCTTAGCGGCACATCTTCGGTGAAGCGGAGACTTTCCGAGATCGCAGAAAAATATGAGACAACTATCTTTCTCGGCACTCAGCTGGAAGAAACGGATGAAAACGGCGATGACTTATTCTATAATGCGGTCGTTATGATAGACGAGAACGGAAATTTCAGCGATACCGTGTATAAAAAGCAGCACCTTGTTCCATTCGGAGAGTATGTACCAATGCGGGATATCATCACAAAAATAATACCGATACTCAGCCGAATATCTTTGCTCAGCTACGACATAACCGCCGGGGACGAAAGCACGATTTTCGATACCGAGGATGGTAAGGTGGGTACGCTGATATGCTTCGACTCGATATATGAAAACGCCGCACTCGAAAGCGTGAGAAACGGGGCAGAAATACTTATCCTGCCTACCAATGACTCCTGGTTTGACGATTCGCGCGCGGGAAATATGCACCTTTCGCAGGCTCAGATGCGAGCGATCGAAAACGGAAGATATATCGTAAGAGCGGCAAACACGGGTATCTCGGCGATAATTTCTCCTACGGGCGAGATAATGGACAGCCAAGGTCTGCTGACAGAGGGACTTGTCATAGAAGAAGTGGCTATGCGCAGTCAGAGAACTTTGTATTCTTATATAGGAAATGCGTTTGTATATTTTACCGCCGCTCTGATCTTGACGTGGCTTGCGTTTGACATCGTATACAGAGTGTTTCAAACATTAAAAACGCCAAAAGTGCGCAAAGAAGATATCAATGCCTAATTGCCTAATAGTTTAACAGGTTAAGAAACGAAAAAAGGAAACGGCTCGACTAAAGCGAAAACCGTTTCCTTTTTTGTCTCTTGATTATCAGTTATCGATGTAGGGAATAAGAGCTACTTGACGAGCACGTTTGATAGCAACATTGAGCTCTCTCTGGTGCTTTGCGCAAGTACCGGAAATTCTTCTGGGGAGAATCTTGCCTCTCTCGCTGATGAACTTTCTGAGCTTACCTGCGTCTTTGTAGTCGATATATGCGGATTTCTCTGCGCAGAATACGCAGACCTTTTTTCTCTTACGATTGTTGGGACGTGCTGCACGAGCTGTATTTTCTGTTCTTTCCATTTTGAAAAAACCTCCAAATTCAAATATTATTATTACTCTTGATTAAAGATTAAAAGGGAAGATCATCATCGGTCTTTACTTCTTCAAAGCTTGAAGAAACGCCGCTGTTTGATGAAAACGAGGGAGCGGAATATGCGTCGGGAGTATATGAACCTGACGAACCTTCGTTCTTGCTATCTACAAACATAGCCTCGTCAATGACGACCTCGGTTGCATAACGCTTCTGACCTTGCTGATCGTTCCACGTGCGCGTCTGAATAGATCCGGTCACGCAAATAGCGGAGCCTTTTCTAAAGTAACGCGAAATAAATTCTGCGGTAGTGCGCCAAGCTACAACGTTTATGAAATCAGCCTGCTGAGAAGCCTGCGTATCGTTTTTCGATTGGAACCTACGATTTACTGCAATAGTAAAGGATACAACGGATATGCCGTTGGGTGTTTGCTTGAGTTCGGGGTCTGCTGTGAGTCTTCCGCACAGAACTACCTTGTTGAGATTCAGGCTTGACATTTTTACGCCTCCTTAAGAATTTTGAAGTTTAAATTTTGTAGTTTTATTGAAAAATTATTCCTGTGTATTTGCTTCTTCGGCAACGGGAGCTTCCTCAACCGCGGGTGCCTCTTCAGCAACGGGAGCTTCCTCAACTGCGGGAGCTTCCTCTGTAACGGGAGCCTCTTCGGTTATAACGGGCTCGTGCTCGAGTCTGATAACGAGTGAACGGAGAATGCTCTCATCGATGTTGAGAAGTCTGTACAACTCGTTGGGGAATTCGGATTCGGACTTGAAGGTTACTACTACGTAGAAGCCCTCTTTAGCGTCGTTGATCTCGTAAGCAAGTCTGCGCTTACCCCAGTGAGGTGCCGCATCCTTTACGTTGATGATCTCGCCGTTTTCAGCGATAAGTGATGTGAATTTTTCTTCTGTTGCCTTAACTGCGTCCTCGCCGCTTCTAAGGTCAACAACAAACATAGCCTCGTAGATGTTTGTCATTTTCTTTTCTGCCATTTTGAAATACCTCCCTATGGACTTATGACCGTATGTATTGAAAGTATAGTGAATTTACATACGGTAAGGAGACGGATCACTATATGTAACAGCGTCCGCACCGATTAAATATTTTACCATATTTCAATATAAAAGTCAATGAATTTTTTGAACTTTTTTTAATTTAACATTTTTTTTACATTTATCACGCCTACCGCGGCAAATAATATCAAAATCGTGCCGTTTGTGTAAAAAAATATGCCTTTCGTATTGAAAAAACGGATAGAATATGCTAAAATAGTATCGAAATATTACAGAACTTCAAAGGAGGCAATGAAGTATGGCGAAAAAACGTAACAGACGCAAAAGAAGATTAACGATTCCGGCCCTTTTGTTATTGCTCATAGCAGCGCTTGCATATTTTGCTTACAGCTATCTTCCGGATTTGATAGACGACGTAAGCAACGATAATAATGGCTATGTACCGGATGAGATCATGGAGATCCACGTAATAGACGTCGGACAAGGAGACAGCACACTGTTTATGACCAAAAACGAATGTATCCTTGTGGATGCGGGAACAAACAAAAGTGAGAATGATCTTAAAGCTTATCTCAAAAATATAGGTGTTGAAAAGATAAATTATGCGATATTCACGCATCCGCACGAGGATCACATCGGCGGTGCCGATATGATAATAAACAATTTTGACGTTGAAAAGGTAATAATGCCCGATGCGGACAGTGATTCCAAAACCTACAACAGCCTGCTCGACGCACTTGAGACAAAAAACACAGACGTCTATAAGGCGGTGTCAGGTGACGAATACTCTATCGGAGACATCAAAATGACCTTGCTGGCTCCGAATTCGGACGATTACAGCGGTCTTAACGACTATAGCGTTGTCGTAAAGCTCGAATACGGTAATTCTTCGTTTATGCTTACGGGCGACGCTGAAGTGCTTTCTGAAAAGGAAACTATGATCAAGTATTCCGCTGCAAAGCTCAAGTGCGATTTTCTTAAAGTCGGTCATCACGGTTCAAGCACATCGACATCCGACGCATTTTTGGATGCGGTGGATCCCAAGATCGCAACAATAAGCTGTGGGATAGACAACAAATACGGTCATCCTCATTCCGAAACGATAAAAAAACTCGAAGCAAAGGGCATTACATATTACAGAACGGATAAGCTCGGCTCTATCGTGTTTGAATGCGACGGAACGAGCATAGTAAAGAAATAAACCTTCGATCTATAAAATAAATCATTATGCAAAACACCGCAGAGCCTCCGGCTTTTCCGAGAGCGCTGCGGTATTTTTTACTTCAGATGAAGGTAGTTCGGGATATGTTTTGTATATTTCAGCTTTTCCTCGGCTTTCTTTATATCGGATACGATGAACACGGATCTTGCGGAATCGAGCTCGAGCTTAAGCCTTGTATATACATTGTTTCGGTAGTGGACGAATGAGCTTTCGGTAGGACAACGGTCACCGGTGTGAGGATCCCAAAGTTCGGGAAGAACCGCACCGCGCAGATACACTATATGACTGTATTTGCGATTGGTCGTGTTGGCAAAATAGTAGATATCAAGTCCGTCACGACGCTTGTGCAGACGCGTGAAGGTTCCGCCGTCCGGAATTACAGCATCAAGATGAAGTCTTACGAACTCCGGGTAATTGTTGTTGAGCGCGCCGGAACATTCGTATCTCGGCATATGAGGAATGAGTATATCAAACGGAAGATAAAATTGTTTTAGCGCTCCGTATACCTCGGCTCCGAGTACCATATTTGTTCCGTCGGCAGCGGTCCTTGTAAAATAGAGCAGGAACGCCTCTCCGCCGTTTTCGTTTTTGTTGTAATAAAACGGCTTGATTATTTTTTTGTTAGAAGCGTCTTTGCCGAATATATGGTCAATTATATTGCGTACTTTGAGATCATTTTCGTTTTCCTTGCCTTTGTCGCGCGGCGTATATTCAAACGCCATAGAGGGAAGCTCGCCCGTTGCTATGATCTTTCCGCCGTTGTCGTAAAATTCCTTGATCCTTTCGAGGGACGCAAGGCTGATCATCGCGGTACTCGGCAGAACGAAAAGTCTGAATACCTCGTGGTTTATCTTAGTATCAAGATACAAACGCCCGTTTTTGGCTCTTGTGCAAGCTTCAAGCGTCTCCGGATGAAGAATTGTCAGGTCGTGTCCCGCGTAAATAGACAGGCTGTTGAGCAGGGTCATATAATCGGTATCTACGGGGGTATCGGGGTACTCAAATCCTTCTGATGAATCCTGATACAGATAAAGCTTTGAGTGCAGAGAATATATCGGATACAGCATAGCAATATCGGTTACGTGGCTTCCGCCGTGCAGAAGTGCTTGAACCCTTGCTATGAAATTGCAATATTCCGTATCTGTCCTCGGATCGAGTTCGGTTCTGTCATTTGCAAGATGCAGCATAATTGAATTTGCGCCTCTTGAGAACGCATTCATAGTCTCACGCATCACTATATCCTTGTTGATACTTGCGTAGTCTCTGAACATCTCGCAGTGTATGCGCTCGTGATTGAAATTATACGCGGAACTTGCCGCAAGCTTGATGGAATTTACTCCGTAAAGATAGGATCTGTCAAGCAACGCGCAAGGTGAAAAAGAATTATCAAGCAGTGCGTCCCCCGTGATAAAAGAGCAGGCTGAGAGCTTGGGCTCGGTCAATACACATTTGAGGCGTAATTTTTTTGCTCCTGCGAAATCGGAGAGAGCCTTTAAAATACCGTTCTTCAGCATTTTTGAGCGGCAGTCTATCATAAGCGCCTTTATGTGTGTTTCGTCGTTGTTGAGCTTGTGGTACAAAGCAGAATAATGCGGCGATGGATCAAAGCCATATTGATCCTTAAATACTTCGTTAAAGGATTCGGTCCAATTGGCACGGTTGTGGGCGTTAAAGCATATGTCGTTGTAATATATGGAGGAGATGACGGAAGGATGCTCATCAAAAACATCGGAGAAGAGCTCATAACTCTGTTCTATCATCTTTTTTGATGCTGTGTAACTGAGATAATCTACGGTCTTAGTGCTTGCGTCGGGCTTGCATATGTACTGTTCAATGACCCAGTTGCCCGGTTCGGTCTGCCATCTTATTCTTCCGTCTTCTATGAAGGGAGAAAGATCTTTGATTTCCGAGTTGTCGTGCGAATATGCGATGACGGCGAGTACATTTCCATCGGCAAGCTTTACGTTTACATTTTCGTTCTGTGAGCAGTAATAGTCCTCCCGACACAGAACCCGTGTCCCTATGTTTGCACCATTATCGGCAAACTTTTTTATGACATACCCTTCGATAAATTTTTCAAGGTTGAAAGCAATGCGGATCCCGAGCTCCTCGGCATGTGCCAGAAGTCTTGAATATGCGTGTATTAGCTTTTGTATCTTTTCTTCGTCGGTTCCTTCAATGTTCGGAGCAAGTCTTGGAATCACGCCGCCTATCTTGTTTTCACAACACATTTTCAGAAATTCTTCGACGTAGCTGTGATTAAGCGGTAGGGAATCGATATTCATAAAAACATAGGATCTGAATTTTGCCGTAGGGCAATCAAAATCAGCTCGGGTGATATTATAACCGTCGTTTTCGCGGTTTTTGTTTTTGCCGATAATATCCATATGCGTATAAACTCCTTCAAAAATCAAAGCTAATAATACCATAAGTAAAAATGCTTGCTTGCAAGGGCATTTTTACGCAGCCGTCAATTGCGCAGGGCGCACGATGTGCGCAAAGGGCGAAGCCCGCAAAGTTGCAAAGCAACTTACTGCGTATATTATACCATATTCACCCGATTTTTTCAATACTAAAAATAGCTGTTGACAAAAAATATATAAAAATGGTATAATGATACCGACAAACAAACAGGGGGCTTGAAATGAAAAACAGGGTATTGATAACAGGCGGAGCAAGAGGGATCGGAGAGGCGTGTGTGAGGCTTTTTTCCGAGCTCGGATATAATGTCGCTTTTATTTACAAAAGCTCTGACGAAAAGGCACGGTCGATCGAGCGTAAGTGCGGGGCGAAGGCAATCAAGGCAGATGTCTCCGACGGCGCCTCGGTAAAGGCGGCTGTTGAGCTTGCGTGTGATATTCTCGGCGGTATTGATGTTCTTGTCAATAATGCGGGGATCGCCTCATCTTCACTGTTCGATGAAATCTCAGACGCCGAATGGGAAAGGATCATCGGAACCAATCTTTCCGGAACCTTTCACGCTTCAAGAGAAGTATCCAAGCTTATGATAAGGCAAAAATACGGAAGAATCATAAATATAGGATCGGTTTGGGGAAGATGCGGAGCCTCGTGCGAGGTGCACTATTCAGCGTCAAAAGCCGGTGTGCGCGGCTTGACACTCGCGCTTGCCAAGGAACTCGGTCCGTCGGGCATTACGGTTAACTGCGTAGAGCCGGGAGTAATTATGACTGATATGAACGCTTGCCATTCAAAGGAAACCTTGGATCAACTTGTGGACGAGACGCCTGTGTGCCGCATCGGAACACCATACGACGTGGCGAGAGTTGTGGCTTTTCTGGCTGACACAGAATCATCTTTTATCACGGGACAGTGTATAGGCGTAGACGGAGGATTTTCGCTTTGATACGTCTGCTTGACGTTTCGGATGCCTGAAAATAATATTTTTACGGAAAATGCAATTTTTTTGAAATATCGTCTTGACAAAAGAAAAAAAATGAGTATAATAATTATGTCAAGCAGATTGCTTGACGTTTTGCTGGTGTAGCACAGTCGGTAGTGCAGCTGATTCGTAATCAGCAGGTCGTGTGTTCGAGTCACATCACCAGCTTTTTATTTTATGTGATGAGGTGTCGCGTTGCGGCATCTCTTTTCTTTTTTAGTTTTAATATTTTTCCAAACGACGTAAAGCCATATATAAATAATGCCGTCGGAATTACTGTCCCCGACGGCATTACGGATTTGAATTTTTTAATATACTGAATTATGAATCCTCTCTGTTACGGTTGCGTACGGCTTTGACTATCATAGATATAGCTACAGCGGCGATTACGATCAAGATTATTAAAACAAATATATCGAATGTAGGCAGTGTTTTGCCGAAAACATTCTCCATCGTTTCGATAACTATGACCGCGGGAATATCCGTTGCTTCGGTAAATCTTTTGAGCGCATTTCCGACTGTTTCAGATGAAACAGACAGGGAAGTGTGGTTGGTTAAATGCGATTCAACCTTGTTTGTGTCCTCTTTATCGGTTGAAAAGGAAGACTCAAGCCCCAACGCGCTTACTTTTTCTGTCATGGTATCCATAGCAGATGCAAGGTTTGAACCGAGCGAATATGCGTAATACTCACTGTTGATAGAACTGTTCATAGCGCGACCGAACTCAGTATGCTCGTTTCCGAACATATTGGATATCTCACTCTTTACATTATCTCCTATAAATGCTATGCAGTAATATCCGTCAGCCTCTTCGTTAGTCAAAAAGGTGATCAACAAATTGTTTTCATATTCCGAAGAGGAAGAAAATTCTTTTGCGTACTGTTGACTTGCGTAGGATTGAAATTTTGCCTCATCGTATTCTACCGAGCCTCCGGAAGCTACCGAGGTTACCGTAGATCCAATGAATACAAAAAGAAATATCACGACGAATACGAGAATTACTATAGGGGCAATAAGCATACCGAGCAGACCGCCCAAGCAGCCTCCTCCGCCGTAATAAGGTCTATGGAACCAACCGCCGCCGAAGAAAGGTCTGCGGGGTCTTCTGGGGCCGAAAGGTCCGTGTGGTCCATGAGGACCGTGCGGTCCATGAGGACCTCCGAATCCACCTCCGCGAGGGCCTCCACCGCCCCCTCCGAATCCGCCTCCTCTTGAGCCGCCGCCGAATCCGCCGCCGCGCGAGCCTCCTCCAAATCCTCCACCGTGGGAGCCACCACCTGGTCCTGGCATAATAAATTCCTCACTTTCATTTTTATTTTTTGTGTTTCAGTCTATGATACACTCCGATCCGTGTTCATAATTTCTCGTAACAGTTATATGTATTGAATGTAAATGTTCACAAATTGTGCATCGATACGAAATTTTCAAAACGCGGAATGAGGTTCTTGACAGCCCCAAAGCCGGGAGTTATAATGATATTGTACCGAGAGCCGAAGCCTGAAATCAACATAGATATATTATATCACAATTATCATTTTTTGTCAATAAAAAAATAAAGGATATGATCCCAAATGAGTCAAAGTCCGTATTATGAGACTTTATCCCCCGACTCGCAGGATCTCGGAAGGAACGAAAAGTAGCTTAAGCTTTCGGTGCGTATCAAAAAAATCAGGAGGATAAATTTTGAATATAACGAAAAATTTAAATGCGCTTTTGGCAGCCAAGAGCGCGCTCAAGGACGCGATAAATCAAAAAGGCGGAAGCCTGACTAACGAAAAGCTTTCGGAATACGCAGCAGCGGTACTTGCGATAGAAGGCGGAAAAACCTATGACTTTGAAACATATATAGGCGGCGGTTTTTCCGTAGTTTGCGACGATTCAAATCCCGAGGCAGTGGTCGAGCCTTCCGGAATGCTCGAATATTATAACGACGGCGGTACACTTGAATTTACCGCCTTAAAAAGCGGCGTATGTACGGTAAAGGTTCAGGAAGGATATCTCGGAGAAGGCGAATATGAGAAGGTAACGGAGTATTGCGTGCTCATTATATCCCAAAGCGGAACTGATACAACAGACGCCGACGCAACGGAAAGCGATATTGTTGCGGGTAAAAGCGCATATGTTGGCGGCAAAAAAGTGCACGGAACGATGAGTCTTTACGCCGGAGAGACGATTTAAGAAGGGAGATGAGAGTATATGGTAAATGTTCTTACATTTTCGGATCTTAGCTCATGTACTGTAAACGGTACGGAGGTAACGAGTCCTTATACATTAAAAAACGGCGACGTTATCGTCGCAACACTGACGGTCAAAAAGGGATATTACCCCGAGGCAGACACGGCTAAAGTCGTATTTTCATTAAATGGAGAAAAGTTGAGCAGTATCAAGAACTCCTTGAGTCAAGATGTTGCGGATGAGGATATTGATATTTCCGTCGTCGAGTCTTGGTGGAAAGGTACTCATACGCTTAATATAACCTATACCGAGACTATGATTCCGGTCAAATGCACATCTGCATCCGGTGTAATACTTGCCACTCAGAGCAAATACTGTGACAAAAATATAAAGGTTATGCCAAAGCTTGAGGAAATATCCGTGACACCGAATACAGTCGAGCAGACGGTATCACCGAACGACGGTTACGCCGGTATACGTAAGTTCACAGTGGAGGCGATCAATACCGAAACAAAGTCTGTAACTCCCACAAAAGCAGAGCAGATCATCGTACCCACAAGCGGGAAATATCTTGCAGAGGTAAATGTTGAAGCGATACCCGACGAGTACATAGTACCCGACGGAACCAAGGAAATCCTCGAAAACGGAACTTATGATATTACGGGCTACGCGAGCGTCAACGTAAATGTCACTGTACCTACGTATGATTTTGAAACATGCGTAGGCGGCGGTTTTTCTGTAGTTTGCGACGATCCAAATCCCGAGGCGGTGGTCGAGCCCTCGGGAACGCTCGAGTATTATAACGATGGCGGCACGCTTGAATTCACCGCCTTGAAAAGTGGCGTATGTACGGTAACCGTATCGGAAGGATATCTCGGAGAAGGTGAATACGAAACGGTAAAGAAATACAATGTCAAGATAATCGAGAGCGCCGACAAAGCAGAGGATGAGATCATTTCGAGGACTATAATCTCGTATATAAATACAAGCCTTACGTCAATCGGTACCAAAGCGTTTTCCGGTTGCGCGTCTTTGGCATCGGTAGATTTTTACAAAGTAAAGTCGATCGCGGAGCAAGCGTTTGCGGATGATGCGGCTCTGGTCAAGCTTGTAATAAGGTCCTCAACGGTCTGTGCACTTGCAAATACAAACGCTTTCTCAAATACTCCGATCGCCTCCGGGACAGGATATGTATACGTGACAGACGCACTCGCGGATACATACAAAACGGCAGAAAATTGGTCAACATACGCATCACAAATAAAAACGCTCAGCGATATTGCTTGATCTATAAAAAAATATTCATACAGATCATCAAATAGGTGATCTTTCGAGGTAAAAGAGCCCCCTTTGACATTGACAATATGTTTGATCAATGTTTAAAGGGGGATTTAGTATTTTGGAAGATGCTTGCGAAATTTGCAAAATATTATCCAAAATCCCGAAAAACTTAAAAAAAGCTATTGACATACGCTAAAAAAAGTGGTATAATAATCAAGTCTTAGCGAGGAGAAGTCGCGTAGCTGGTCGAGCGCGCACGATTGGAAATCGTGTAACCCTTAACGGGGTTCGAGAGTTCGAATCTCTCCTTCTCCGTATAAAAA
>CAZZFP010000025.1:0-17099 GCA_964653575.1 uncultured Lachnospiraceae bacterium | reverse complement strand
CTTTCTTGAAATGAAAGCAGTTTTCGCAAGCGAAAACGCAAAGAACTTCAAAAAAGAATTTTTTCGCAGACCCCTTTTTGAAAAAAGTGATCCGCACCGTACCCCGGTCGCTTTCTTGAAAGAAAGCGACGCAAAGAACTTCAAAAAAATTTTTTTGCAGACTCATTTTTAAAAAAGGGCTCCGCACCTCAGAAAAACTTTGCAAAAAGGTTATTTACTTTCTTTTTAAAAGTTCTTGGGGTTCTTAGGACCTTCTTTCAAGAAGGTCCTAAGCGGGTCCGGGCAACGCCCCCCTTTGAGTATCGTATGAAATTCCTGCGGATATGCACCGATATCAACTTCTATCAAGGTTTTTTCACTTCGTTGCCGTTCCCTTCGTGTATATTTCAACATTTTTCGTTCTCAAATGTATTATATCACAACTTCACATAGCCGTCAATAGAAGTGTTTCACACAAATATAAAAACACGACCGTTCTCAAGCCGACGAGCTGTTTGAACGGTCGATATATTTTGTTTTGACTTTTAATTTTTGAAAAATCCAAAGATCAAAAGCATCAAAAGGCACAGTATCAAGAGGACTGCAAGGCAGACGGGAACGATGATAAGATACGCCGAAATAAGCATCGCGGGAATATCTTTTTTCTCGAGTCCGCCCTCGTTTTCTATATCCTCTCTGAGGTCATCCTCTTTTTTCTTATTGTCTTTCTTTAGAATCCTCTTCAGCTTTGCAAACATAGCTCAAAACCTCGCACAGGTCACGCTTGAGGCTCTTCTTGCTTCTTTGAGGGAAGATCAAAGAGATAGTTTCCGTTTTCGTCTATCTTCCTATCAAGGAAGTGGCAAGCAACAAAGTGACCCTTTTCGACCTCAACGTACGGAGGCGGAACTCTCTTACACTTTTCGCACGCCATATAGCAACGAGTATGGAACTTACATCCTTCAGGCGGACGGATCGGGCTCGGGATGTTACCCTCGAGAATGATCCTTTCCTTCTTGAGACTGTTGACATCCGTTGTGGGAATGGATGAAAGAAGCGCAACCGTATAGGGGTGTCTCGGGTCTGCGAATATAGTCTCCGCCGTACCCAGCTCAACGAGATTTCCGAGATACATAACGCCGATACGGTCGGAAATGTATCTTACGACGGAAAGGTCGTGGGAAATAAAGAGGTAGGTGAGGTTTTGCTTTTCCTTAAGCTCCTCAAGCAGGTTGATGATCTGCGACTGAATGGAAACGTCAAGCGCCGATACGCACTCGTCGCAAACAATAAACTTCGGATTTACCGCAAGCGCTCTCGCAATACAAATTCTCTGACGCTGACCGCCCGAGAATTGGTGCGGATACCTGTGAAGCATATAATCCTGAAGTCCGCACTGACGCATAACGTTAAGAATATATTCCTTCATCTCGGGTGAACCGTGCTTGAAGTAGTTGTGAGTTACAAGACCTTCTTCGATTATCTGACCTATCGTCATTCTCGGGTTGAGCGAGGAATATGGATCCTGGAAGATTATCTGAAGATCTTTACGAAGCAAACGCATCTCGGAATATTTGAGGCGGCTCAGATCTATTCCGTCATCGAGAAGTGCCTCATATTCTTTGAATTTTTCGTCGTTGGCATAAGCCGCTTTGAGCTCCTCGATCTTCTTTACGTCGGCGTCGTGCTGTACGTTAAGCTTTTCGAGATGTTCTAAGAGCGTATTCTTCTTAGCCTCGAATTTCGCGCACTGCTTGTTAGCCTTGGCGATCTTTTTCTCGGCTCCCTTTACGGAAGGATCCGCTTCGAGCGTTTTTACCGTCGAACGGCAAAAACCTATCTCGGTGTCAAGCTCATTGATCTCTGACTTAAGCTTTGCGATCTTTACGTCCGTGTAGAATTTATCAAGCAAAAGCGCCGCACCCGGCTTGGGATCTTCAAGAGACGCAAAACCGCCGAGTATCTTAACGACGTTCTGAAAAGCCGTTTCGGTTTCTGCGATCGCAAGGTTCTTGTTCTGGATCTGGAAAAACGTTGCGTTGTCGCCCGCCGCATTGCATTCTGACTCAAGCGCATCCGCTTTAGCTTTAAGCTTGTTGTACTGCGCTATCATAGCGGGAGCTTTTTTAAGTGTATTTTCAACATATGAGGGAGCAAAATCCGCAATGGTTCTGCCGTAATAGATCGTGCTTCCGGCTGTCTGATCGTAAAGCTGAAGGAGCGTTCTCCCGAGCGTGGACTTACCGCATCCGGATTCGCCGACAAGTCCGAAGGTCTCGCCGCTGTAAATATCAATGGATATCTCCTCATTTGCGCGAACGTAGAGCTGTTCCTTCTGGAATACGCTTGACTTTGCTATGGGGAAATATTTTTTAAGATTTGTTATTGACAAGAGCTTTTCTGTGTTCGGCACTGTTCCTTACCTCCTTTGCAGGATAGAAGCAACGGACCTTCTGTCCCGGAGCGACCTCAACGAGCGGAGGCTCTTCCTCAAGACATTTCTGCGTTGCGTATTTACATCTGGGGGCGAATTTGCATCCCTTGGGAAGTGCCAGAGGGTGCGGAACTACGCCCGGAATGGGTTCAAGCTTGTGTGTGATATTATCGATACGCGGAATACTGAACATAAGTCCTTCCGTGTAAGGATGGCTCAGCTTACAATCCGTAAAGATCGTGTTTGCCGAGGTCTGCTCAACGACCTGTCCGCAGTACATAACTACGACGTCATCCGCCATCTCGTTGATAACACCGAGGTCGTGGGTGATGAATATGATCGACGTGCCGTTTTCCTTTTGCAGATCGTTCATAAGACGAAGGATCTGCGCCTGTATCGTAACGTCAAGCGCCGTGGTAGGCTCATCGGCAATGAGTATCTTCGGCTTGCAGGCAAGCGCCATAGCTATCATAACACGCTGACGCATACCGCCCGAAAGCTGGTGCGGATACTGACGCATTACAGCCTCGGGATTCGGGATCTGCACTGCGTAAAGCATTTCGAGAACCTTTTTTTCCGCCTGCTTCTTCGTCATATGCTGGTGGATCATAAACGGCTCGCTGAGCTGTTTCTTAACCGTGAAGATCGGGTTCAAGCTGGTCATAGGTTCCTGGAAAATGACCGAGATCTTGTTACCTCTGATCTCATACATCTGTTGCTGAGAGAGCTTGGTAAGATCTTTCGCGCCGTCGCCGTCGTCAAAGAGCACCTCGCCGCTCTCAATATATCCGTTTCCGTCAAGAAGCTGAAGAATGCTCATCGCGGAAACGCTCTTTCCCGAACCCGACTCACCGACGATACCTATCGTCTTGCCGGGTTCAAGGGAATATGAAACGTCGTTTACTGCCTTAACAATACCTTTTCTGGTCTTAAAATAGGTATGAAGGTTTTTTACTTCCAATAATGCCACAGTAATTTTCCTCCTATCCTATTATTTCTCTCGGCTGCTCTTGGGGTCGAGTACGTCTCTCAAGGTGTCGCCGATGATATTGATACAAATTGTCGCAATTGCAAGGAAGATCGCCGGGAAGAGCCACTGCCACCAATAGTTTTGGATAACGATGGAGTTGTTTGCACCGTTGATCATATTACCCCACGTAGGCTGAGGCTGTGAAACGCCGAAGCCGAGGTAGGAGAGTGATGACTCGGTAAGCATACAGCCCGCAAAGTCGAGCGTTACACTTACAAGTATTATCGAAATAACGTTGGGCAGGATGTGTTTGAAGGCGATCTTGTGCTCCTTAACACCCATACTCTTAGCCGCGATGACGAACTCCTTCTCTCTTTCGGAAAGCACCTGAGCACGTATCATACGCGCAAGACCCGTCCAGGAGAGGATACCGAGAATTACCATTATGATAAATATTCTCGTCGTCTGACTCAAAGGCTTGGTCTGCATTACTATCGAAAGCATCATAGCAAATGGTAGGAACGGAAGTGAGGAAACGATCTCGGTAACACGCATAAGAAGCATATCTACCCAGCCGCCGAAATATCCCGAAAGACATCCGACGATTATAGCGATTATAGTCGAGATGATGACCGCTACCGCACCGATGGTCATAGTCATCTTACCACCGTGAACGATACGCGTAAAGGTATCACGTCCCAGGCTATCGGTTCCGAAGAGATATCCCTTCAAGCCATAGCTCTTTATGAGCGCGCCGTCCTCGTCAACGAGGTAGGTCTGCTTTGAGCCTGTATAAACGGAAGCTGCCTCGGCGCCGTCGAAGTTTACCTGCTTATCGCCGTTGTAACCCCAACCGTATGCCTTGCCCGCATCCGTAAGCGCTACCAAGTGTCTGGTTCCCGCCGCAAGACTTACCACCTTCTCGCCGTCGGGAATTGCAGCCATCTGATCCTCGCCGTACTCGGAGGTACTGTAGATAATTACCTCGCCGTCCTCGGTAAGGAAAGCAAAGCATTTATCCGTAGCCACGATATCGACGGCCTTGTGATCTTCAAAATAAGTGGTAAAGTTAGATATCTTCTCGCCCTTTGAGTTGACGGCGGTTGCACGGTTGAATACGTTACCCTCGGCAACTACCGTTCCGTCATCGAGCAAAAGAGCTACGTAGTAGTTGGAGAATGCAACCTTCTTAACGTTCGTATATCCGGTCTCGGCAGTCTGCTCGAGGTTCAGGCAGTTGTTTGTATTGCCCCAAAGGTGGAGCTCTCCGTCTATAACGAGCGCGGACACCTGATATCCGCAGATAAGCTGATCGACCTTTGAGATATCAACGCCGTTGTTAAGGATATCCTTGTCAAGCTCGAGTATCGGGTCATCGGGGTTACCCGTGTTTACACCGAGCTGTCCACGGTTACTGTCACCCCATCCGACGAGCTTGCCGTCCGTTGTGATGGCGATAATGTGGTCGGCACCCGCGGAAGCCATGTAGACGTTACCGTCCTTGATCTCCTCGGGGAAATCTGCGTAGTCCACCTTGGTAAGCGCATCCTTGGTCGAGCCCCATATATAGAGGCTGTTATCGTTCGAAACACCTATCGTGAAGTTTGAAAATCCGTTGATATCGCGGATATTGCCTTTAAGTCCGCTCGGCACCTTTCTCATCGACAAGATCGGAGCCATATTGCTCTGCAACGGGTCGTTGTAGGTGAAATCTACGGGAAGGAAAAGAGGTCCGATAAACACGAACAGGAAGAGCGCGATAAGTATCACGAGAGCCACGACGGCAAGCTTGCGACGGAAAAAGGTCTTGACCGCCTGCTTTGTCGGGCTTTCTATGTTCTCGACCGAGAACATCTCCGACTCAGAAAGTTCGCGGCTGCCGCCCCAGAACATTCTCTTTGCCCAACGACCGAGCGTTGCAAAAAAGCCGGAGCCTTTTTTGGCAGAATTTTTCTGCATATTTTTTTCTTTTGCCATTATATTCTGCCTCCTTATTATTTATTGACACGGATACGAGGATCTACGAATCCGTATACGATATCTATTATGAGGTTTCCGACAAGTGCGATAAGCACGTAGAACATCTGAAGAGCCAGCATAACGTCATAGTCGCTGACCTGAAGCGCCTGATAATAGGTACGTCCGATACCGTTCAGAGCAAATATATTCTCGATCATAAGTGATCCCGAGAAAATGCCGAGGAACCAGCCGATAACGAGCGTGATGATCGGAATGAGGGCGTTTCTCCAAGCGTGGGAGTAGATAACGACCTTCTCGCTGAGACCCTTGGCACGTGCGGTACGGATGCAGTCCATCGAAAGTGCCTCGATCATCGAGGAACGGACGTATCTCGTCATACCGCCGAGCGAGCAGAAGGTCATAACTATCAAAGGCAGTGCAAAGTGATACATTCTATCCCAGAACTGTCTCATAGGCGACCAATCCACAGAGCCCGCGGTACTCATACCGCCGACCGGGAACCACCGCAGAGTGGTAGCAAATATCCATATGAATACTATCGCGATAAGGAAGGTAGGCAAGCTGTATCCGACGATAGTGCCGACCTGAACCGCGACGTCTCGCTTTGATCCCGCCTTGACCGCGCAGAAGATACCGAGCGGCAGCGTGATGCCGAGCGCCAAAATAGTTGCAAAGATATTTATAAATATAGTGTTCTTCATTGGCTCCTTGAGAACCTCGATAACGGGCTTCGAATACTGCGTGGATTCGCCGAGCTCGCCCTGAAGAATACCGTTAAACGTGCCGTCCGACATAGGATATACGCCGAGCCAGCGCAGATAGATTTCAAATTTATTACCGTCAAGCCCAAGCTTCACTTTCCAATATTCATATTGAGTGTCATAATCAAGATGCTTGTTTGCTTGAACCTCAGCCCTTGCCATTTCAGCCGCTTTATCTCGCGGTACCATGGTGTAGACCATATATATGATAAATGAGAGGATAAAGAACAACAATACGATGTAAAGTAACCTCTTCAAAATGTACTTGAACATAGGATTCCTCCGTAAGTAAACTTCAAGCGGGCGAACGTCCGCCCGAAATTTTTCAATAAGTTTTACAGAACAGCAAAAATAATCCAAACGTATATAATTTGGGTTATTTTTGCTGCTCTGAAAGGCAAATAAGCCAATAAAGTCGCAATTCGCCGAAAATAAGAGAGCCTTATATACGACTTTATGTAGGAACAGTGCAATGCGCGCCATCCCTACATAACGTTTCTTTTACGGGGCGACCCGAGAGCCGCCCCTATTTAAATTCCGATTATCGATCAATTACGATAATGCGATTACTTGCTGTAATTCTCGTAGAAGTCAGCCTCATCCATTACGTAGTATGCAGAAAGGTTATCATACAAATCGGGGTTGATCGTCCAGTTCCAGGAGTAATCGTATGCAGCGGAGGTGAAGCCTGTTGCGAAGTTGATAGCATTAAGCTTTGCAACGCCGTCCCAACCGTCGCCTACGGACTGCTGATACTCAGCGTAAAGACCTGTGCTGAAGTCTGTCTCTGTGTAAACGATGTACATACCGATCTTGGATGTAGCATTCTCGCTCTTGACCCAGTCTGTAAGGAGCTGGTCTGTTACAGTGTTAGGCTGTGTGCCGTAGTAGTTGATAGCGAGAGGCATATAGTACTCGCCGTCGATCTTAACGGTCTTGTACTTGGAGTCTGTCGTAGCGAACTTAAGGTTGTTCTCGGACTTCTCGTAGCCTGAGAGCTTCTTGTAACGGATGGTATCCTTGGAAGCGTCGAATTTCTCGCCCTTCTCATTGTATACCCAACCGCCTGCCTCAAGAACAGCGATAGCAGCGTCAACGCTGTATGTGTAGCTGTTGAGGTTGATGGATTTTTCTACTGCCTTGTAAGCGGAGAAGCCTTTGTAGTAAGGACCGTCAACAACGGAACCGTAACCGCCTGTAAACGTCTGAGCGAATGCGGGACGGTCGATAGTGTAAGCGATAGCCTGACGTACTTCCTTGAAACCTGTAGGACCGAAGTCGGCACGGAAGCCGATCTTACCGTAGCCGGCTCTGTCGTAGTGAGTCTCGGCATACTTGTCGGGGTTCTCGTTAACCGTCTTAAGAGCTGCCTTTGTATCGTCAGCGCCGGTGATACCTGCGAGAACGTCAACCTTACCTGTAAGGAAGGAGTCCATCTGTGTCTCTGATGTTACCCATACGTATGTAATGGTCTCGATGGAAGCCGTGCCTCTTGCCGTATCACCCGTGTAGTAGGGGTTGATCTTAAGAGTTGCCTGCTTTGCGGATTCATCATATGCCGCAACCGTGTAAGGACCGGAGTAAGGAAGTCCGGAGTTCCAAGCGAGGTTAGCCTTGATCTCGGCAGCTACAGTGAATGCCTTGCTGGAATCCTGAGCGTAGAAATCATCGTTAAGACCGCAAGCCTTTGTAGCCTCGTCAACAACGATATCACCCTTGGAACCGAGGAAGAGCTGAAGCGGAACGGGAGAGAATCCTGCATATGCCATTGCATAGTAGTAATCCGCATAATCCTCAAGAACGGTTACGGAGAACTCGTAATCGCCGAGAAGCTTGATGCCTTCGAAGTAAACCTTATCGCCTGTGCCTTCATACTTGTTGAAAGCCTCGAAGCCGACAAAGTTAAGACCGGACTGACCCGAGCCACCTGCTGCCTTAGCAACTGCGGTAGAGCAAGCAAGAACGGTTGCGACGTAGTTCTTAGCTGTGATAGCGGAACCGTCGGAGAACTTAAGATCGTCCTTGATCTTAATTGTGTATGTGAGAGTACCGTCGTCGTTCTTTGTAGCTACGGGCTCGGAAGCGAGAGCGTACATATTCCAAACGTAAGCGCCGGAATTGTTTGTCATAACGGTTGCGTGTCCGGATGTAAGATTCTCGATGTCGAGGTCGGACGATCCGGGCGAAGCTTTGCCCCAGTCAGCGTCACGGAAAGCGCCGGAAAGCTCGGTGTTGGAACCGAGAATTACGGAGTTTGCTTCACCTGCCTTGATGGAAGCCGCGATGATAGCATCAGCAGGGCCCCAGTAAGGAGTTGTTACGAAGTTCTCGATCTTTGCGTTGTAAAGATCGAAGTACTGGTTGGAGTAAAGCGGAATCTCGGGCATAAGGTAGTTCCATCTCTGGATGTAGAGCTTCCACCACTCATTGTATACATCATCATTGGAAGTGTACTTTTCGCTTTCAAGATTGTATACCATAGCCATGGAGAGGAAGTCCATACCAAGCTCATACTTTACGTCATCAACGGTAACGTAAGCAAGACCTGTATCTTTGTCTTCTTCTACCATATCGATTGTTACTTTGCTTCCGATCATTTCATAAACAGAAGTAAAGTCTTTGTGTTTAACAACATCTGCGGGATCGTAGTCTTGGTACTTAACACCAGTATCATCCTCTGCGGGCTTGCACGCTACGAGAGCGGTAGCCAACATGATAACAGCCAAAACCAACGATACGATTTTGATTTGTTTCATAATAGGATTCCTCCATTTGTAATATTTATATACAAAGCATCTGCAAGTGCTTGCAGGACACCGTATACTCACAAAAATTATTCATTCCGATATGCACCGAAATGCAAGCCGACCGCCCAAAATCTTCTACGCGTTGACCGACTTCAGGGTGCAAATCCGAATATATGAGGATATTATAATACAAAAATTCTTATTTGTCAACCTCTTTTCATCACTTTTTTTCGCGCTTTTGAAACTTTTTGCATATTTTGAAATCAAAACTTGCTTTTTATACATTTTTCGGCGCATATATTCATCCCAAATATGAATAAAAAGACGGGCAAGGTGTCAATCCCTTCATTTTCAAGGTGAAAGTTTTTTTAAAAAATATTTCAGGCGGCTCAAAAAAGCGACAGCACGTCGGGGTATTGCTCCGCCGACGTGCCGAAATGCTGTTTATTTACTCATTCCCGTTGCAAACCCTTGCGCGTCAATATCCGTGGCGTCCGGGTGAACCGTTTCGAGCCAATTTGAAAAGAGCTCGCGATACCTCTCGGCAAGTGATTCGTTTTCGCCCTCGGTCAAGATGCTTTCGACGATCTTGTAAACGTTGCCCGTGTTATAGAACACCGTCGTTTGCTTTTTGCCGTCGGCATCCGTGTAGAGGAGATCTCCCGCCTCGTATCTTGCCTTCACCTGCGAATACACCTCAGCCGAGCCGCTTCCCGCGATATCCTGATCTGTTTCGCCGATGATAAAGAGCACGTCAACGTCCGTATCGTATCCGTTATAGGTCGATGACGGAAGTCCGCCGATGGCAATATCGACGCCGAGATATGCGAGATTTTCCGCCGACGTACCGTACGGGACCGTGCCTATATATTTCCCCGTTGAGTCCTTCTCGTGAAATGCAAGCAGCGCGCTGTCGAGCAATTTATCGTAAACGTATACGTCTTCCTCATCAAGCTTTACTTTATACATATTTCCCCATTCTTCAAAGCCGCCTATCACCTCGCGCGGGTGTCCTTTCATAATTATATCGTAGTCCGCACCGTAGACGGCATATGTCAGCTTGAGGGTGAACATATAATCTATATAAATATTGAAGCAAGCCACGCGTGCAAGTCTTTTTGCTTCATCGGTCGCGTCGTCGCCGTAGTTGTCGGCGTTATTCAAAACCTCGAGAAAGACGTCGTAATCCGCTTCCGTCGCAAACAAAAGCGGCATTTTATATTTTTCGTCAAGCTCGGCGTAGCTTTGCGGCACGGTTGCTTCATCGGCAAGTCCGCCTATCCCGTATTTTTCATCGGATGCGAAATGAGGGTAATAATTGTGTCTTGTACCGACAAACACAAGCTTATTGAGAGGAGCCTTTTCGTCCGCTCTTTCTTCTCTTGTCAGCGCGGCATAGGTATCCTCGTAGTATTGACCGTACATAAGAGTCAGATATGCCGTCTTTTCGCTTTCTTCAAGCTTCGAGATGCCTTCCGAGATCTTTTGATACTTAAGGTTCAGCTTCAGCTCGGTGTTTTCCGTATAGCCATCAACACCAAAAGCCGAAAGAAGGAACGTTTTCTCGCCTTCCGCGCTTTCGAGCACGTCGATGACGCTCGCCTCGTCCTGGAGATAGTAGGTGAAATTATCGAGTGCCGCGAGTGCAAACGCCTTACCTATATTATATTTAAGCTCTGCGTCGCCGTTCTTGTTATCCGTTTTGGACATTACGGTCTCAAATTCGGCTTTTGCTTTCGCAACCGCTTCGGCGTAGCCTTCGTACACTTCATCCGTGTCGGCGCTGACCTTCTTGCCCTTGATGTAGGAATCATTCAACGCCACGTAAGCTCCCGTGCCGTCCTCGCACATATAAACGTGAAAGTCGTCGGTACCGAGTCCCGCATTTGCGGCGACCGCCGCGCCTCTGAGCGCAGTACCGTCCTGCACGTAGAACAAGAAATATGCGTTCTCATCCTTTTCCATGAGCTCCTTTACCGCGTTTACCGTATCGTTAAATTCCTTTGTCGTAAAGCCGTTGCTGAGATTACTTGTAGGGTCAAATCCGATGTTGTGAAACTTTTCCAAGCTGTCGATTCCGTTGTAGGTCTTCCCGCGTTCGATCATAGCATAGGTCTCATATCCGTTCGCGATCGAATCGAGTGCCGCAAGCACGGGCGGAACCGTCGCCAGAGCGAAAATGACGTTATAGACGGTGCGTTCGCCTACGTCGGGCGGCAACGTATCCTCTATGTCCGTGATACTGTCCGAGTCGTTTGAGTCATCCGGCAGGCTCGGCGTTTTGTCGCAAGCTGTCGCAAACAGCATAAGGCAAGCGAGCACAAGTGCTAAAAATTTTTTGAATCTCATAAAATTCCCCCTTCGTTTTTGATCTTCTCTTCATATTATTGTATTTCGGCATTTCTTGCCGATCAAAGTATATCATTTTTGTATCGGATTGTCAATACGTATCGAAATATAGTATACGCCAAAAGCGGACGCTCAAGCATTTACGGCAAGAAGCAAAAAATGGACCGCTGTGTATTTTTCACGGCTGTCCATATATTATATATTGATATTATTTTTTGCCAACTACCTTGACAGGCGAGGTATATCGTGATATAATGTATCAAAAATTCAAGATCATTTCTTCTTGTATCTAACTCTCGACCACATTACTATCACAAGCTGCGCGGGTACGCCGAGGATATACAGCTGAAAAACTTTTATGCTCGATGCCAAAAATGTCAGCTGGATAGCCGCGAGAAGAGACCACACCAAAAGAGAAATGATTAGATAATTTCGTCTTTGGTTTGACCAAATGGAATTCAAAACGAGCCAAACTATCATAGAAACGGGCGTCGCGTATGCAAAAGCGAGCCAATGCGCACGTGCCTCGGGAGAGATTATATCTATCAGCACAAACACGAACGCCGCGATGAACCACACGAGCAGTATGCTCATTCCCGTTATCATTGCGTGATTGACGGGCTTCTTAACGACCACCGGCTTTTCCTCGTCGAGCTCGGTCTCCTGAATAGGCTCGACCGCCTTGTGCTCTCCGTGAACGAGATAATCGAGCGTAACGCCGAACAGCTCCGAAATGGCAAAAAGCGTGGATATTTCCGGGACGGATTCGCCTCTTTCCCATTTTGAGACCGCCTTATCCGAATAATGCAATTTTTCGGCAAGGTCAAGCTGAGTCATTCCGCTTGATACGCGAAGCTCACTGATGTTTTTGGCGATCACGGCTCTTATGTCCCGCGGATCCTTTTGCACGCGCGGCTCGGCGGCGTTTTCCGCGATATTTATATCTTCGGTATTATTTATATCCTTAATGTCTTTTTCTTCCATATATATCTCCAAATATGTCTCAAGTCGTGTGTCATCGGGGCAAAAAACGGCAATTCTACCGTCGGTAGAGCGGCATACATTTAAACTCTACCGCAAAGCAACCGACGGTGTACCCCGCTTTTTTACAAGTAGGTTGATTCTACTGCTCGATCGATATATAATTATACCATAAGCCGCGGCGTGATGTCAAGCAAAAGCGATGCCGCCGCATATTGATTTTACCAATTGAAAAACAATTATTAATAATTTTAAGATGTCTGCAAATGAAAGGAGTGTCTTTTTGAGCAAACCGCGCGTCATATATTACAACGATGAAAGAAACGACGAATTTTCGACGGCGCAAATAACGCCTAAAAAAATAGACGGCAGCTATGTCTACTGCCACGATTCCGGCTTTAAAAAATTCACGCATTTCTTCTGGTACCGAAACGTGTTTACGCCGATCGCCTTTTTCTATACCAAGCTGAAATTTCATCACAAGATCATAGGTAAGGAAAAGCTGCGGGAATACACCGACACGGGATATTTTCTTTACGGAAATCACACGCAGGATATCGGAGACGCTTTTATTCCGAATATGCTCAATCTTCCGAAGGACAACTACGTGATAGTTCACCCCAACAACGTATCGATGCCGTTGCTTGGTAAAATAACACCCTCGCTCGGTGCGCTTCCTCTGCCCGACGACCTTAAGGCGTACCGTAATTTTATATCGGCAATAGACCGACGGATAGAAGAAAAATGCGCCGTTGTTATCTATCCCGAAGCGCATATATGGCCGTACTACACGGGCATACGCCGATTTCCCGACACATCATTTCACTACCCCGTAAAGCTCGGTGTACCGACCTTCTGTTTTACCAACACATACAAAAAGCGTCGACATTCGAAAAAGGCACAGATAATCACCTACATTGACGGTCCCTTCTTTCCGAACGCAGAGCTTCCGTTGAGAGGACAAAAATCGGATCTGTGCGACAGAGTCTATCGATGTATGCGTGAGCGGGCGGAGTGCTCGGATGTATGTGTGATAAACTATATCAAATGTTCAAAAAGCGACTTTATGAACCCCGAGACAGCTCCCGAGCAGACGGAAGCCGCAAACGATGAAAGCGAGGTCAATGACACAAAATGACGAATATATTATTTTGCGGAAACGACAAGGTATTCGACGGGATGCTGACCTGTGCGCTCTCGATCCTCAAGAGAACAGAGTCAAACGAGCCTTTTGCATTTTATGTCTTCACTATGGATGTATCCCACATCAAGGAGACCTATTTACCCGTCAATGAACGACAGATAAGTTTTTTTGACTCGGTTATAAAGCAATACAACAAGGAAAACACGGTAAAGCTGATAGATGTCGGCAATATATATAAGGAAGAATTCAGTTCCTGCCCAAACGAGGACGCATACTGCTCACCTTATACGCTGATAAGGCTGTTTGCCGACAAGGTTGAGGGTCTTCCCGACAAAATACTTTATCTCGACGTCGATATAATGTTCAACCGCGACATACATCTGCTATACGACATTGACGTCAGCGGATACGAATACGCCGCGGCGCGCGATCACTACGGCAAGTATCTTGTCTCGCCGAATTATGTAAACGCGGGCGTCCTGCTTTTCAATCTTGCGGAAATGAAGAAAACAGGCATCCTCGAAAAAGCAAGAGAACTCATAAAAACAAAAAAGCTCGTCTTTGCCGATCAAAGTGCGCTCATCCGTTCAACACAAAGGAAAAAGATGTTGCCGCAAAGGTTCAACGATCAAAAATTCCTTCACAAGCACACCGTCGTACGTCACTTTTCAAAAAGGCTCTTCTGGCTTCCCTACCCTCACACCGAAAATATAAAGCAGTGGCAGGTCGGCAAGGTGCAAAGAGTCTTCAGATACAGTCAATTCGATGACATACTGTACGAATATATATATCTTATTGAAAAATACAAAAGAGAGGTCAACATATGAACAACCAAAGAATTCCGATCTTCTACGCTTGCGATGACGGCTTCATCAAGTATACGATCGTTTCAATACATTCAATGAAAAAAAACGCTTCAAAGAAATATAAATACCACATTCACATACTTCACACGGGCATTTCCGAGAATATGATGGAAAAGGTATATGCGCTTGCAGACGATACCTTTGAGATATCCTTCGATAACGTTACGGAATATCTTCACACGATAGCGGATAAGCTGCCTTTGAGAGATTACTATTCAAAAACAACGTATTTCAGACTCTTTATCGCCGAGATGTTTCCCGAGTACGACAAGGCACTCTATATCGACAGTGACACAGTCGTTACGGGTGACATCGGCGAGCTCTGCCTTGCCGATATCGGCGACGCTTATGTCGGAGCGTGCCACGAACAGGTAATGGTACAGGAGGATGTATACGGTACTTATGCCGAAAAGGTAGTGGGCATCTCACGTCATAATTTCTTTAACGCGGGACTTATCCTTATCAACTGCCACGCCTTTCGAAAGCATAAGGTGCTTAATAAATTCATCGATCTGTTACACGTATACAATTTTGTCGTAACGCAGGACGAGGATTATTTAAATCTCATCTGCAAGGATCACGTTTATTGGCTCGATCAGCGTTGGAACACCGAGGTGTTCGGAGAAATTTCTTATCCCATCGAGGAAGCAAAAATGCTCCACTACATTATGGTCAGCAAGCCGTGGCATTACAGCGATTGCAGACACGGGGAGATCTTCTGGCAGTATGCAAAGGAGACCTCGGTATACGGCGAGATACTTTCAACTCTCGAGGGCTACACCGACGAAGAAAAGAAAAGAGACCTCGTGTCGGTTGACGCGCTTGCCGAGCTTGCGGCAAAAGAAACAGCTCGCGAGGATAATTACGTCAACAGAGTAAATGCCTCGCAGAGAGCCCGTGACAGAGTCGAAATACTCAAAAAGATCGAAGAATATGAAAGAACGGGCAGATTCGACGAGGATGTCGAGGATGATCCTCCGTCCAGAATGCTTATGCCGGACGAGATAGATTATCTCAAAAAGAATATGACCGACAGGATAAAGACAAAGCTTGCCTATACTATGGCAAGAAAATTCGTATACGGGTTGCTCGATCAAAAGAAGCTCATAATCAAAGAGATCAAAGGCATTGAAAATTTCAAGGCGTTCGACAGCGGAGCAGTCATAACCTGCAATCACTTTAATGCCTTTGACAGCTTTGCGATCCAGCTCGCATATGAGGCGGCAGAACAGCCGAACAGAAAATTCTACCGAGTGATCCGTGAGGGCAACTACACCTCATTCCCGGGCTTTTACGGATTCTTGATGCGCAACTGCAATACGCTTCCGCTCTCCTCAAATCGCGCGACGCTTTTGAAGTTTTCAAAAGCAACGGATCAGCTTTTAAAAGACGGCAACTTCGTGCTGATCTATCCCGAGCAGAGTATGTGGTGGAACTATCGCAAGCCCAAGCCACTCAAATCCGGTGCGTATATGTTTGCGGCGAAGAACGGAGTACCCGTGCTTCCCTGCTTCATAACGATGAAGGACTCGGATATTATGGGGGACGACGGCTTCTACGTTCAGGAATATACTATCCACGTAGCCCCGCCGATATATCCTCAAAAGGAGCTTTCATACAGGCAAAATATCGAATATATGATGCAAAAGAATTATGACATCTGGAAGCAGATCTACGAGACGGAATATCAGATACCGCTCGAATATATTACAGAGCAGATCGTTTAAGATCGGAAAGAGAAAAGCAAATGTCGGATTTAAACAATGTTAAAATAGTCACGGACTCGTCCTGCGATATATTTGAGCTTGACGGTGTCGCATTTTCAAGCGCGCCGCTCAAGATAATGACCGCGGAAAAGGAATTCATCGACGATGAAACTCTGAACGTCGAGGAAATGGTAAATTATCTTCATGCGCACAAAGGAAGATCCAAAACCTCCTGCCCCAATGTCGGCGATTGGCTGAATGCTTTCGAGGACGCGGAGCAAATATTCTGTATCACTATTACGGGAACTCTTTCCGGAAGTCATAACTCGGCTATGATAGCAAAAAGAGAATACGAAGAAGCGCATCCGGGACGTCGGGTATTTGTTATGGATTCGCTTTCCACGGGTCCCGAGATATCTCTGATCGTGTATAGAATCCGCGAGGATATACTTAACGGATTGGATTTTGACAAGATATGCGAGGATGTCGCAGAATATAAAAAAAGGACGGGACTGTTCTTCATGCTTGAGTCTATGAAAAATCTTGCGAATAACGGGCGAGTCAGTCCTTTGGTTGCAAAAATGGCGGGACTTCTCGGTATACGCTTTGTCGGAAAGGCAAGCGACGGCGGAGATCTCGAGCCGATAAGCAAATGTCGCGGAGAGGCAAAGGCGCTCGAGACCGTAGTCCAACACTTAAAGCTTGAAGGCTTTAATGGTGGAAAGATACTTATCACGCATTGTCTTAATGAAAAGGCGGGAAATGCACTTATGGAGCTCATAAAATCGGAATTTTCAAAAGCGCAGGTCGCACTTGAAAAGTGCCGCGGTCTTTGCAGCTTTTACGCCGAAAAGGGCGGTCTGCTTATTGGATTTGAGCGAGCATAAGCGTCAACAGCTCGGATCCGAATTCGCTCTCAAAAGCAAAAAGGTCAAAATAAAGCATTAACGCGACACCGCCTGCTGTATATAAGATCGCGCCTCTCCTTTTTTACATAAAGGGAGAGGCGCAAAATAAATGTTAAGCAGAAAACGCCGTGTAGAATTTCGCCGCTTGCGAGCGGCATAGAGGGCTCCGCACCCATAGATGGGAACTTAAGATGTATTTAAGAAACGATTTTTCGCCCTGGATCTCAACGTCGCAAGCGACGTTGCCCTCCTTTCGTCGGGTTCGACTCAGAAA